>JBEBXD010000152.1:0-7108 GCA_040391845.1 Tsukamurella paurometabola
GCGTTCTTGTAGCGTCGCACCTTGCCGAAGAACAGCAGGCGACCCTCGACGGAGCCGACCGCGGGGACCTGCGCGAACCAGTCCCGGTAGTGGCCGTGCTCGATGAGCGTCGTCGCGGCGGCCGGCGGCACGGGGGTGAACTCGTTGAGCAGGATCCGCATCCGGGTCAGGCGATCCGTCCCGGCGAGCAGCAGCCGTTCGACCCGCCCGATGCCCCGCGGCAGTTCGACGTTGTGCACGGTGCGCACGATCGGGATCCGCTGCGCGAGCATTCTCGCGAGGACGAGCGCGTACAGCGTCGATCTCCCGAGCGTCGAGAGCGGGCCGCGCCGCTCGATCAGGGCTTCGGGCCAGTGCGCGTGGAACACGTCGTAACCGCCCAGCAGCGCCGTGCGCCAGGAGAAGGCGCGGGGCTCGACCCCCGGGGTCGCCGCAAGGCTGTCGTGCAACTGGATGATGTAGGGGTTCGTCTGCGGGCCGGGGCCGATGTAGGACTGCAGCACTCGCACGGGTCGCCCCCTCCGCACTCTTCGCTGAGCCACGTTACTCCCTGCCGCACGATCCGTATACTGTCTCGATGACGCCGATGCGAGAACCCTGAGGATCCCGCAGGCGCGAGGACTGGTGATGACATGAGGATACTCGTTTGCGCAGCGTACGTCCCGTATCCGCCCATGGGCGGTGGCAGGGCCGACATCTGGCGGCGGATCGAGGCGCTCGTCCGTCTGGGCCACTCCGTCATGCTGCTGCACCAGTACGACACGGTCGGATCCATGGCGCCCGGCGCCTCGGACTTCGACGAGATGGACCGGGTTCTGGCGTCGCGCTACTCCTACCCCATCAAGCGCGGCGGGCTCCGCACGGTCCGCCAGCTGCTCGGCATGGTGCGGCTGCCCTGGCACGCCGCCAAGGCCGTTCCGTCCGGTGATGACCGGGAGGCCGCGCACGAGGCCATCCGCCGATTCGAGCCCGAGCTGGTCTGGCTCGACGGACCCTGGCCCGGGGAGATCGCCCGGCGCACCGCGGAGCGGTTCGGCGTTCCGCTGGTGTACCGCTCGCACAACGTGGAGCACCAGTACCTCGGCCGCCAGGCCGCGGTGTCGCCGAGCCTGCGCAACCGCATCGCGTGGCGGCTCGCCAGCGTCGGGGTGAAGCGCTACGAGACGCGGCTCATGCGCGAGGCCGACCTCGTCGCCGATATCTCCCTCGCCGACCTCGAGTACTGGCGGAGCCGGGGTATCCGGTCGCTCAGCTGGCTGCCGCCGCTGCCCGAGCTCGCCCTGGCCCCTCGTCCGGCGGAGACCGTGCCGAGCGACATCCTCTTCGTGGGCGGGCTCAGCCTGCCGAACAACGTCACCGGGGTGCGGTGGCTGATCCACGAGGTCCTGCCGCTGCTGCATCGCGTCCGTCCGGAGCTGACGCTGACCGTCGTGGGATCGTCTCCGAAGGGTGCGCTGCGCGCCGAGCTCGAGAACCACCCCGCGGTCCGATCGCACTTCGACGTGCCGTCCGTGAACCCCTACCTCTTCGGCGCACGGGTGCTGGTGAACCCCGTCTCCGTCGGAAGCGGGGTGCAGCTGAAGATGCTCGACATGCTCATGACCGACGCGCCCATCGTGACGCGCAGCCAGGGCGTGCGGGGGCTCCCGGACGACTTCGCCGCCCTCTGCGAGGTCACCGACACCGCCGGGGGCTTCGCGGAGTCGATCCTGGCCCGCCTCGAGGACCCCGCCGTCGACCTCGCCGAGCGCGGCCGCGTCAGGCAGCGCTTCGAGGTGACCGCTGTGGGCGACTGCCTCGCCCGCGTGACGGGAGAGGAGCGGTCGGGCGGATAGGCCGGCCTGGTGGGAGGCATCCTGGTCATCGTGAGCGCGTGGTCAGGAGCGTTCTCACGGGTTCCAGGAGTCCTCGTCTGGTGTTGCGGGGCGGCCGTCTGCGGCCCATCGAAGTGTCGAATCGGGTGGAGCCAGTTTCGAAGCGGTCACCGCGTCTGCAGTGTCCCAGCCGCCGGCCTTGTTGCTGCGCTCCGTGAGCGTGACCAAGTTCAGGTGCTCGTCTGAGACGTATGCTGCCTTGGCGCCACGATGGTTCGTGGTGATGCTCACCACGCCCGCGGCCGCGAGCTCCTCGAGGGCGCGTTCCGCGGCGGGCCGCGACACCCCGTACTGTTCCGCGACCGACGCCACCGTTACCACGGGATGCGCCATCAAATCGCTCCGTACGTGCTCGACGGTCGAGCCTGCCCTCGGGACCGGCGGGAGTCCCTGCGACGCCCGCCATTCGTGGTGGCGATCGCGTAGGAGCGTATCGAGCGCGTCGGCGTGCTCCTTCATCTGGATCGCATTCGATGCAGCCCGGATCGCGGACCGGGAGAACTCCTGCACCCACTGGTCCGCCTGTGGCGGGTCTGCCCTGAACGCGGTCAGACCTGCGATGTAGTGGTCCTTGCTCGTGGAGAACACGGTGCTGATAGGCAGCACGGCGCGTTCGGTGATGCCGTCGCGCTTCAAAATCGCGTGGATGAGCGCACGCCCGGTACGACCGTTCCCATCGACGAACGGGTGGATCGTCTCGAACTGGGCATGAGCGATCGCCGCCTTCAACAGTGGCGGATGCTCGCTCTCGTTCACGTAGGTGAGGAGATCCTCCATCAGCGGCACCACGTACTCCTCGGGCGGGGGCACAAACGCAGCATGGAGGGGGCTGTATCCCGATCCGCCGATCCAGTTCTGCTCCTGCCGGAGCCCGCGAGGGAGATCCGGTGCGATCGTCTGCTGCAACTCCACCAGGTCGTCGAGTTCGAGGCTCCACTTCTGCGCCACAACATCGATCGCGTACTCCATCGCACGCAGATTCTGGAGTACCGTGATCGCGTTCTCTTTCCCTCGGCCCAGAACGTCCGCTAAGGCCAGCTTTTTCGCGGAGATCACATGCCCTTCGATGAGCGACGACGCGATGCTTTCCGACCGCAGGAGCAGGTGATTCAGGTACAAACCGGACTCACCGATGACGCCGTCAACGCGGGTCACCGTGCTCTGCGCATCAGCGACCAGCGAGAACGCGCCAGGACCGACCGCGGGACCCTCCCGGCCGAGCCGGTCCGGCACGAATGCGAGGTAGGCCCCGCCTGCCCGATCGCGGCGGGAGAGGCCGAATGTCGACGACGGAGCCCACTGGCGCTCTATGTACTCACTCATAGCCGGTCTCCACAGCCTTGCCAACATGTCTCATATTGCAACTTTAGGGCCATAAAGTTACAAATGGGGGCGTGGGGTGCAACTTTAATGAGGTCGGCTCGCCAGGCCGACTGCCGGTTCGTGCTCGCCCTGCGCTCTCCGCGCGGGCTCAGGCGCGCGGCCGCGCTCGCCGCCACCGGGGCGCCAGCCCGGACCCGTCGATCGTCTCGATCCCGCCGCCCGAGTTCAGCGTGTGCACCCGCGTGCCCGGCCAGTCCGTTCCCGTGGCGAACCGGGCGACGACCCTCTGCTCGAACGCGTCGTCGTCGAGTCGCGTGATCTCCGCCACGCTCATCGCCGCCCCGTAGCCGCCCCGGCCGTCCTGCACCGGCCGGAGGGTCCTCCCGTCGCGCGACTCGACCCGGCCCGCCGGGCGCGCGCTGGCGATGTCGACGAGCACCGGGTTGCCGGCGTGCGCCGTCCAGGGCCCGCGCAGGTCGGGCGCGGACCACAGGAACAGGCTGTCGGAGAGCGAACCGCCGAGGCCGACGGTCGCGGTCATCCACCAGCGGCCGTCGTGCTCGAACGGCGTGGCGTCGCTCGCCACGACGTCATCGACCAGCACGGAGTGGAGCTCCCACCCCCGCGGGAAGTCCGTCGCCCGGTACAGCTCGATCCTGCGCGCCGCCGAGGTCTCGGGGACCATCCACACCTCGCCGCCGTGTTCGACGACGAACGGGTACGACAGGTGGACCTCGTGCCGCAGCACGACCTCGAACGGGCCGTCCGGGCCGTCCGACCCCCAGCGCGCCGCGGAGATCACCCCCTTGCCGAGCCGATGGTCGAAGTCCTCGACGAAGAGGTACGTGCGCCCGCCGTGCTCGAAGGGGAACGGGTCTGCGTAGAAGCGGGAGCCGTCATCGGCGACGTCGGCCCACCCGGCGCCCGACAGCCGGCCGATGGACAGCGCGTCGGTGTCGCCGGCCTCGTCGAGCGCGCGCCATCCCACCCGCCAGTGGGGCGCGCGGAACCCGATCCGATAGGCGAGGCGCACCGCCGCGCCGATCACCCGGCGCACCGCGATCCCGGTGTAGGACCGCGGGGCGCGTTCGGGATCCGCCCCGCCGGCCCCTCCGCTGCCCGCCGCGCCGGTATCGGGGGCCGCGAACCGGCGACCCGCGACGGCCCCGACCAGGAGCGTCGCGGTGCCGGCGCCCACATCGGCGAGCGCGGTGGCGAGGAGTCCGGGCACCTCGCTGCCCGGGCGTCCGCGCGCGCGCTCCACGCCCTCCGCATCGACGACGCTGACGACGGGCAGGCGCCCGGCGCGCAGCGCGTCGGCCGCCGCCTGCTCGCCCGGCCGCCCGTCGTAGCACACCGACCAGTGCCCCGGAGCAGGCGATCGGGTCAGATCGAGCACGATCGCGGGTGCGGGATCCGGCGCGCCGGATCCGTGCGCGCCGGACCCCGCGGGTGGAGAGGAGTCCCGCAGGCGGCCCCGTCCCAGGCCTCCCGGTTGCAGGCGGTGCAGGGTCCGCTCGAGGCGGAGCAGCCGTTGCAGGCGCCGGTGCGCTGCCGATCGCGGCTCGTCGACCAGCCGCACCCGCACGTCGGCACCGGGGATCGTGCGCAGGCGCTCGACGAGATCCTCGTGCCACCGCCTGTGCAGGTCTTTGCCCACGAGCACTTCGATTCTCATGCTGCATCTCCCGCGATCGACATGAACGGTGCTGACTATACTCGTGCATACTCGGCTCACTGCCGAGGCAATGCCGCCGGGCATCGCGCGCGGCGGTCGAGCGGCATCGGGGCTGATGTGCATGGAGGAACTACCGGAACGGCGCTACGGCGCCGCACTGGCGCTCCTGCGGGGCGCGCAGAAACCCTCAGCGGGGACGCCGCTCTACTCGCGGCTCGTGAATCGGCCGCTCGGCCGCAGATTCGCCGCTCTCGCCTACGTCCTCGGCTGGACGCCCAACACCGTGACCCTCGTGAGCGCGATCTGCACCTTCACGGGCATCGCGCTCGTGGCGCTGGTCCCGCCCGCGTGGTGGCTGGGCATCCTCGTCAGCGCGCTGCTGATGCTGGGGTACGCCCTCGACTCGGCCGACGGGCAGCTCGCGCGGCTGCGCGGCGGCGGCAGCGTGCAGGGCGAGTGGCTGGATCACACCGTCGATGCCGCGAAGGTGCTCACGATCCACACCGCGATCCTGATCGCCGTGTTCCGCTTCTTCGAGCTGCCGACCGCGTGGCTCCTCGTGCCCCTCGCCTACCTCGTGGTCGACAGCCTGCTCTTCTTCGGGATGATGGAGCGCGATCTGCTCCTGGCCCGTGCGGCAGGGGGTAGGGCGCCCGCCTCCGGGGCGTCCACCGGGATCCTGCGGGCGATCCTCATCCTGCCCTCGGACTACGGTCTGTTCTGCCTGACCTTCGTCCTCCTCGGGATCCCGCTGCTGTTCTTCGGCGTGTACACCGTCATGCTCGTCTGCAACACCCTGTTCCTGCTCGCGGCGCTCGCGAAGTGGTACCGGCAGCTCGGCGCGTACGCGCGGTGAGCGACGTCCCCGCCCGTCGTGCGGGCTCGATCCTCGAGGGAGAAAACACATGGGATTCGCCCGAACGGCATTCACGATCAAGAGCCGCACGGTGCGGCGGAGGTCCGGCCGCTTTCTCGACGAGCTGCTGAGTAACGAGCGCCTCCCGCGGGAGCGACTCGCCGCTCTGCAGGCGTCCCGGGCGGCGGCGATCGCCCGGTTCGCCGCGACGAACACGACGTACTACGCCCGCACGTTCGCCGAGGCCGGCGTCGACCCGGCCCGCCTCGAGGCCCCGGAGCAGTGGCAGCGCATCCCCGTGGTGGAGCGCGCGATGGTGAAGGAGCACCGGCGGGAGTTCATCTCCTCGGAGTCCACGCGGCGAACGGCCCGCCAGGCGAAGACCGGCGGAAGCAGCGGCGAACCGCTGTGGTTGCAGCAGGATGCGCGGGTGCCGACCCTCGCGCACGCGTGGCGCATGTACCGCTGGTGGGGCGTCGAACCCTGGGACAACCTCGCGCGCGTCGGCCGGTGGGGCTTCGGAGCGGTCGACACCCTCAAGACCGCCGTGACGTGGTGGCCGTCGAGACAGATCTACCTCGACGCGCAGCTCTTCGACGGCACGACGATGCGCGCCTTCCACCGGGCCATCGTGCGGACCCGCCCGGCGCTCATCGAGGGGTACGTGGGCGCGATGCTCGAGTTCGCCGACTTCCTCGAGGCGGAGGGGCTGACCATCCCGACGCCGCGCGCCATCGCCACCACGGCAGCACCGCTGACGGAGAACGCCAGGCACCGCCTCGAGACCGTGTACGGGACTCCGGTGTACGACGAGTACCGCGGCTCGGAGATCAACTGGATGGCGGCCGAGTGCCGCGAGCGCTCGGGCCTCCACGTCTTCGCCGACACGCGGCGCATCGAGATCCTCGGGCCGGACGGGCAGCCCGTTCCCACCGGGACCGTCGGCGACATCGTGGTCACCGACCTGCTCAACCGCGTCTTCCCGATGATCCGGTACCGGGTCGGGGACCGGGGCCGGTTCATCGAGCGCGAGTGCCCCTGCGGCGTGACGCTGCCGATGATCGCGCAACCGGAGGGCCGCACCACGGATATCGTCCGCCTGCCCAGCGGACGCATGATCAACCACGGGCTCATGGCGATGTTCGCGGATCACCCGGAGTCGGTGCGGGTGTTCCAGATCGTCCAATCCGCGGATTACGCGCTCCGCATCAGGATCGTCCGCGGAGGCGATCCTCGCGGTGACGAGCACATCGAGAACGCGGTGGCGAAGGTGCGACGGCGCATCGACGACGAGGTTCCGATCGTGGTGGAGTACGTGGAGCACCTGCCGCAGACCGGGGGCAAGACCAAGTACCTCATCAGCGAGCTCGCGGCGCC
>JBEBXD010000153.1:0-7090 GCA_040391845.1 Tsukamurella paurometabola
TCTCCTTGTACCGCCAGTGCGCGGCGATGCCGAACTCGGCGGTGCGGTGCATCTCCCGGGTGCGGATCTGCACCTCCAGGGGCTTGCCCTCCGGCCCGATCACGGTGGTGTGCAGCGACTGGTACACCCCGTACCGCGGCTGCGCGATGTAGTCCTTGAACCTGCCCACCATCGGCTGCCACAGCGAGTGCACCACGCCGACGGCGGCGTAGCAGTCACGGACCTCGTCGCACAGGATGCGCACGCCCACCAGGTCGTGGATGTCGTCGAACTCGCGGCCCTTGACGATCATCTTCTGGTAGATCGACCAGTAGTGCTTGGGCCGGCCCTGCACGTCGGCGACGATCCGCTGCGCCGCGAGTGCCGTGTTGATCTCGGCGCGCACCGCCGCCAGGTAGGTGTCGCGCGACGGTGCGCGGTCGGCCACCAGCCGCACGATCTCGTCGTACTTCTTGGGGTGCAGGATCGCGAAGGCGAGGTCCTCGAGCTCCCACTTGACGGTGGCCATCCCGAGGCGGTGCGCGAGCGGCGCGATCACCTCCAGGGTCTCGCGGGCCTTGCGGGCCTGCTTCTCCGGCGGCAGGAAGCGCATGGTGCGCATGTTGTGCAGCCGGTCCGCGACCTTGATCACCAGTACCCGCGGGTCGCGGGCCATGGCGATGATCATCTTCCGGATGGTCTCCGCCTCGGCGGCGCTGCCCAGCGCCACCTTGTCCAGCTTGGTCACGCCGTCCACGAGGTGCGCCACCTCGGAGCCGAACTCGGCGGTGAGCTGCTCCAGGGTGTAGCCGGTGTCCTCGACGGTGTCGTGCAGCAGCGCGGCGACCAGCGTGGTGGTGTCCATCCCCAGCTCGGCGAGGATCGTCGCCACCGCCAGCGGATGCGTGATGTACGGGTCACCCGATTTGCGCATCTGCGTGGCGTGCCGCTGCTCCGCCACGTCGTAGGCGCGTTCGATCAGTGCCACATCGGCCTTCGGGTACACCTCGCGGTGCAGCGCCACGAGCGGCTCGAGCACCGGCCGCACGTGGTTGCGGGTGCCCGTCATCCGGCGCGCCAACCTGGCCCGCACCCGGCGCGTGGTGGACCCGGTGGTCTCCGCGCCCGCCGGCGGCCCCGCGGCGGTGGCCGGGCCCGCGGCGTCCGGCTCCTGTGACTGCAGCGACATGGTGCCTCCCCGCCGGACGTGATTTGCGACTAGGGATTCAGCCTACCGAGATCGCCGAGACCGCGACGGCACCGCCGGGCAATTGCGCGAGCCGCGCCCGGCCACCGAGCGCCTCGAGCTCGAGCACCACCGACACCCGCTCGACGATCGCGCCGGCGCGCCGCAGCAGCGCCACCGCTGCGGAGACGGTCCCGCCGGTCGCGAGGACGTCGTCGACGATGAGGATGCGCCTGCCCTCGAGGGCGATGCCCTCGGCGGGGACCTCCAACGCCGCCGAGCCGTACTCCAGCCGGTACTCCTGACGCAGCACGGGCGGCGGCAGCTTGCCCGCCTTGCGCACCGCGAGCGTGCCCACGCCCAGCCGCAGCGCCACCCCGGAACCCAGCAGGAAGCCCCGGGCGTCCAGGCCCGCCACCAGGTCGACGTCGGCGTCACCGTCGGTTCCCCGGCCGGCCGCCGCGAGCGCGTCGATGACCGCCGCGAGGGCGGCACCGTCGGCGAAGACGGGCATGAGATCGGCGAACACGACCCCCGGCTCCGGGAAGTCGGCCACGTGCCGGGTGTGGGCGGCGACCGCCGCGCGCGCCTCGTCAGCCACGACGGCGGCCGCGTTTGGTCTGCGGCCGGGCGGCGGGGGGCTTGTCGAGCCGCACCGCGCCCGCGTCCGCCGCGTCCGCGGCATCGCCGGAGCCGGCGCCGGTCGCGGCGACCGCGGCGCCGCCGCCGTCCTCCGCGTCGATCCGCGCGCGACGGGCCAGCACCTTCGCGGTGTGCGCCCGGTACTCGGGGCGGCGCTCCTTGAGCGTCACCAGCAGCGGCGCGGCGAAGAAGATGGACGAGTACGTGCCCACCACGACGCCGACCAGCTGGATCAGGCCGAGGTCCATGAGCGTGCCCACGCCCAGGATTCCCGCGGCCACCACCATCAGCGCGATGATCGGCAGCGCCGAGATCACGGTGGTGTTGATCGACCGCATCAGGGTCTGGTTGATCGCGAGGTTCGCCTGCTCGCCGTAGGTGCGCCGGGTCGTGTTGAGGACGCCGCGCACGTTCTCCTCGACCTTGTCGAACACGACCACCGTGTCGTAGATCGAGAATCCGAGGATGGTGAGCAGGCCGATCACGGTGGCCGGGCTCACCTCGAAGCCGGACCAGGCGTACACGCCGGCGGTGACCACCACGTCGAAGAACAGCGAGGCGAGTGCGGCGAGCGCCATGTCCCATTCCCGGAACCGCACCGCGATGTAGACGGTCACCAGCACCAGGAACACCACGAGCGCGATCAGGCCGCGCTGGGTGATCTGGTCGCCCCAGGTGGAGCTCACCCCGGAGAAGCTGATGCTGTTCTGGGCCGGCTTCCCGTCGCGCCCCGGCGGCTGGAAGGCCGCGTACAGGGCGTCGCGGGCCTTGGTGATCTGGTCGTTGTCCAGCTCGGACATCGCCACCTGATAGGTCGCGGCGGCGCCCGTGCCCGCGGTCTGCACCGCGGACGGTTCGACGCCGGTGGCGTCGCGCACCGTCTCCCGGACCTTGGCGGTGTCGACCTGCGAGCTGCCGACGGGGAAGGAGACCTGCGTGCCGCCCTCGAAGTCGATGCTGAACTTGAAGCCGGGGATGGCGATGCCGAGGATCGCGATCACCACGATGATCCCGGTGACGGCGTAGTACTTGGCGCGCTTGCCGACGATGTCGAAGGCGCCGGTACCGGTGTACAGCTTGGTGAAGAAGGACGCCTTCTTCTCGCTCTCGATGCTGGTATCGGTCATGCTCCCGCCTCCCCCATGTTCGCGGCGGCCCGCTTGCGCTCACGGCCGATGGCCGCCACGGCGCCGAGGCCGTTCATCGACGGCTTGGCGAAGAATTCGGTCTTCGAGGCGAAGTGCACCAGCGGGTGCGTCACCAGGAACACGATCACCACGTCGAGGATGGTGGACAGGCCGAGCGTGAACGCGAAGCCCTGCACATCGCCCACCGCCAGCACGTACAGCACCACCGCGGAGAGCAGGGAGACGGCGTTGCCGGTCCAGATGGTGCGCCGGGCGCTCGCCCAGCCGCGCGGTACCGCGGACCGGAAACTGCGGCCCTCGCGTATCTCGTCCTTGATGCGTTCGAAGTAGACGACGAACGAGTCGGCGGTCATGCCGATGCCGATGATGATGCCCGCGATGCCGGCGAGGTCGAGCGAGTAGCCGATCCACCGCCCCAGGAGCACCAGCAGCCCGTACAGCAGCGCCACGGACAGCGCCAGCGACAGAGCGACCAGCACCCCGAGCGCGCGGTAGTAGGCCAGCGCGTAGATCAGCACGAGCACCAGGCCGATCGAGCCGGCGATGAGACCCGCCTTGAGCGATTCGAAGCCGAGGGTGGCGCTCACCGTCTCCGCCGTGCCGGCCTTGAAGGACAGCGGGAGCGAGCCGTACTTGAGCACGCCCGCCAGGTCGGCCGCGGACTTCTGATCGAAGTCGCCGGTGATCTGCGTCTGTCCGCCCGCGATGGGGCCGTTGATCCTCGGCGCGGTGATCACCTGCGAGTCGAGCACGAACGCGGCACTCTTGCCCACGTTGTTCTTCGTGAAGTCCGCCCACACGCTCGACGCCTCGCCGGTGAACTCGAGGGTCACCACGTACTGCACCTGGTTCTGCGGGATCCCCGAAGTCGCGTTCTTGATCGACTGGCCGTCGATGATCGCGGGGCCCAGCGTGTATACCGTCGCGGACTCGCCCGCCTTGCGGTCCTCCTTGCGGTCGCACGTGATGAGCGGCTTGGTCGGATCGTCGTTACCGGCCAGCGGGTCGGACGCCGCGTTGCAGTTCAGGGCCGCGATGGCCTTCTTCTGCACCTCCGGATCCGTCGACTGGCGGGTGTCGCGCGCCTCGGCGATGGCCTTTTTCGCGGCCTCGGGGTCGCTCACGTCGGGGGCGGGCGTATCGACCTGGGCCGCGGCCTGCGAGGCGAGCACCGGCCGCACCTTGAGCTGCGCCGTCTGGCCCAGCGTGCGGGCCTGATCGCCGTCCGTGCCGGGCACGGTGATCACGAGGTTGCGCCCGTTGATCTTCACCTCGGACCCGGAGACGCCCAGGCCGTTGACGCGCTTGTTGAGGATGTCGCGGGCCTGCTCCATCTTGTCCGAGCCGGGCGTCGACCCGTCCGGGGTGACCGCCTGCAGGACCACGCGGGTCCCGCCCTGCAGGTCGATGCCCAGCTTGGGCGTCGGCTCGCGGTCGCCGGTGAAGAACACCAGCCCGAAGACCACGGCCAACAGCACGCCGAAGGCGATGAGCAGGCGCGACTCGGTTCTGTCGCCCCTCGAAGAATTCCTGGCCACGGGTGGTTACGACTCCTCGGCGTGGGAAGACCTCCCCGGCGCGGATCGCCGGAGAAGTACGCGATGGATACGGGAGGTGGATCGGGTACTGGTCAGCGGTCCTCGGGACGCTTGTCCAGATCGACCTCGGGCTCGGCGGGCTCGTCGTGGATCGACTCGATCGACGGGGCGTCCAGCTCCTCGGGGGTGAGGACCTTCGCGATCGCGCGGCGCACCCAGGTGGTGGTCACTCCC
Source organism: Tsukamurella paurometabola (assembly GCA_040391845.1). Taxonomy (GTDB): domain Bacteria; phylum Actinomycetota; class Actinomycetes; order Mycobacteriales; family Mycobacteriaceae; genus Tsukamurella; species Tsukamurella paurometabola_B. Next base: position 4,728 of record JBEBXD010000153.1, read on the forward strand.
TGCGCGATCTCCAGCTCGACGGTGTCCTCGCCGAGGCCGACGACAGTGCCGTACAGGCCCGTGCTGGTCATGACCCTGGTACCCACGGTCAGGCTCGCCTGCATCGCCTGGGTGTCGCTCATCTGCTTCTTCTGCTTCCGGAACTGGAAGAACATGAAGACGAGCATCAGGACGAGCAGAAGGGGCAGCAACAAATTGCCCATGATTGGTGTTTCCTCCGTGGTCGGGGCGCGGTGAGCCCGCATGCGGCCGCCCAGTGTGGAGCGGCACTCGGTGCTCCAGTGTTCCACATCTCGCGGCGGTCAGGCCGGACGGTGCACCACCAGCGGCAGGACCACCTCCGCGCCGGCCTCGCGGAGGCGGGCCGCGGCGACGGTGACGGCCCAGCCCGTCCCCGACTCGTCGACCACCAGCAGGACCGAGCGGCCGCGCACGGCGTCCGCGGCGGCACCGTCGAGCGTGACGGCGTCTAGCCAGTGCGCGGCCTCCTGCGCGCCGGAGGCGTCCCGCCCGGGCGCGGGGCCCCGCGGGACGGGCAGCGCGACCCGGCCCAGCCGCCCCACCTCGGCGATGCGGTCCGCGACGGGCTCGACCGGCGCCGGCCGGTCGGTGAGTTGGAGGGAGGCCACGACCTCCGGGCGGGCGCGCCACTGGTCCTTCCACCGGGCGAGCGCCGCGACCGCCGCGTCGGCCAGGTCGGCCGTGGCCTGCGCATCGCCGGCACGGGCCGCGTCCACGGTGCCCGTCCACTCCGGCGCGTCCGCGAACACGAGCACCCGCCCGGGCTCCGCCGCGAGGTCCGGCTGGATCCGGCCCTTGCGCCCGGACACGCCGCCCGGCCACATCTTCCTCGGTTCGAGGACCTGGCTCTGCGCCCGCAGCGCGCCGGCCACGGCCCGCGCCGTCTCCGGCGGCACCGGATCGCCGAGCCCGTCCGGCACGTGACCCAGGCACACCGAGCAGCGCCCGCACGGGGCCGCCGCGGGATCGTCGAGCGACTCGGTGAGCAGCTGCATCAGGCAGCGCTCGCCCCGGGTGTAGGCGCGCATGATGTCCGCCTCGCGCCGCCGGGTGGCGACGATCCCGTCGTAGTGCGCGCCGTCGTAGTGCCACGGCGTTCCCGTGGACCGGTAGCCGCCCTCGACCCGTTCCACGGCCCCGTCGACCGCGAGCTGCTTGAGCATGAGCTCGATCCGGGTGCGGCGGAGGCCGGTGGACGCCTCGAGCGCGATCGCGGACAGCCCCTCCCCCGATTCGTCCTCGGCGAGGGCGGCGAGCACGCGGTCCATCTGCTGCGGATCGGGGATGGTGGCGGTGGCGAAGTAGTCCCACACGCCCGCGTCCGATTCGGACGGGAGCAGGGCGACCACGGCGTGGTCGATCGCGCGGCCCGCGCGGCCCACCTGCTGGTAGTACGAGACGGGCGAGGGCGGGGAGCCCACGTGCACCACGAATCCCAGGTCCGGCTTGTCGAAGCCCATGCCGAGGGCGGAGGTGGCCACGAGGGCCTTGACCTCGTTGGCGCGCAACGCGTCCTCGAGCCGCGCCCGGGTGTCCGGGTCCAGCTTTCCCGTGTACGCCGCCACCGGGTACCCGGGCCCGTGCACCGCCCGGATGCCGTCCACCAGGCGCTCCGCGTCCGCCACCGTCAGCGCGTAGACGATGCCCGAGCCGGGCAGGTCGGGCAGGTGCCGGGCCACCCAGGCGTAGCGGGTGATCGGGGCGAGCGCGGGCAGCACGTTCAGCTGCAGCGAGCGCCGCGCCAGCGGCCCGCGGAGCACCATGGTGGCGGACCCGAGCTGCGCGGCCACGTCCTCGGTGACGCGGGCGTTCGCGGTCGCCGTGGTGGCGAGCACGGGGGTCTGCGGGTGCAGGCGGGTGAGCACGTCCGAGACGCGCCGGTAGTCCGGCCGGAAGTCGTGGCCCCAGTCGGAGACGGCGTGCGCCTCGTCGATCACCAGCAGCCCGAGCGATCCCTCCAGCGCGGAGAGCACCCGCCGGCCGAAGGACGGGTTGGCCAGCCGCTCGGGCGAGACCAGCAGCACGTCTACCTCGCCCGCCGCGAGCGCCGCCTCGATGGCGTTCCACTCCTCGAAGTTCGACGAGTTGAGCGTGGCCGCCCGCAGCCCCGCACGGCCGGCCGCCGCGACCTGATCGCGCATCAGCGACAGCAGCGGCGAGACGATGAGTGCCGGGCCCGCGCCCTCCGCCCGGCGCAGCGCGGTGGCCACCCAGTACACGGCCGACTTGCCCCAGCCCGTGGCCTGCACCACCAGCACGCGCGCTGCGGGTTCCAGCAGCGCCGCGACCGCCGTCTCCTGGTCGTCCCGGAGCGCGGCCCCGGGCCCCGCGAGGGCCTCGAT
>JBEBXD010000154.1:0-6884 GCA_040391845.1 Tsukamurella paurometabola
GAGTCGCTGCGCAAGCTCCAGCTGGAGTACGGCGCCGAGATCGGCCGCGCGATCGTCAACTTCTCGGGGCCCATCGTGTTCTGCGTGATCTCCCGCTACCACGGCGGCGCGTTCGTGGTGTTCAGCAAGCAGCTGAACCCGAACATGACGGTGCTGGCCATCGAGGGCTCGTTCGCCTCGGTGCTCGGCGGCGCCCCGGCGGCCGCGGTGGTGTTCTCGGGAGAGGTCAACGCGCGCACCGATGGTGATGCGCGGGTCAAGGACCTCGAGGCCCAGGTCACGGAGGCCAGTGGAACCGAGCGCGCGGCCCTGCTGGCCGAGCTCGACGAGGTGCGGGGCTCCGTCCGCGCCGAGAAGCTGGGCGAGGTCGCCTCCGAGTTCGACGGGGTGCACAGCATCCGTCGCGCGGTGGAGGTCGGCTCGGTCGACGAGATCATCGCCGCCGCCGACCTGCGCCCGAAGATCATCTCGGTGATCGAGGCCGCCCTGTAGGGACGGAACACGCGGAGGGCACCGTCGGGACGTCCCGACGGTGCCCTTCGCGTTTCGCGCCGCTCGCCGGCTACGCGCCGCCATCGCGCCTTCCCGCGGGAACTTTTCACTGAGCATCGGGTTGCAACCCGATGCTCAGTGAAAACTCCCCGCGGGAGCCCTGGTGTCGCCGGGCGCGCCCTGCGCACCCCGGCCGTCACCGTCGAAGTACCTACAGCGCGAGATCGCGCCCGATGATCTCCTTCATGATCTCGGACGAGCCGGCCCAGATGCGGGTCACGCGGGCGTCCATCCAGGCGCGGGCGGCGCGGTACTCGCGCATGTAGCCGTAGCCGCCGTGCAGCTGCACGCACGAGTCCAGCACCTGGTTCTGGATCTCGGCGGAGATGTACTTGACCTTGGCGGCGTCGACGGCGGTGAGCCGGCCCTCGGCGTGCGCGGCCACGGCCTGGTCCACGTAGGCCTGCACCATCTCGATCTTGGTGACCAGGTCGGCCAGCAGGAACTTGTTGTGCTGGAAGGAGCCGATGGACGCGCCGAAGGCCTTGCGCTCGCGGGCGTACTCGATGGTCTCGGCGAGGATCTGCTTGGCGTGCGCCACGTTGCCCACGGCGGAGCCGATCCGCTCCTGCGGCAGCTTCTCCATCATGTGGTAGAAACCGCGGTCCACCTCGCCGATCAGGGCGCTGCCGGGGACCCGCAGGTCGGAGTAGAACAGCTCCGCGGTGTCGGCCTCGGGCTGGCCCACCTTGTCGAGCTTGCGGCCGCGCTCGAAGCCGGGCAGGGAGCAGTCCACGGCGAACAGGGAGATGCCCCGGGCCTTGGCGTCGGGGTTGGTCTTCGCGGCGATCACCGCGACGTCGCAGGTGTAGCCGTTGGTGATGAAGGTCTTGGAGCCGTTGAGGATCCAGTCGTCGCCGCTGCGCACGGCGGTGGACTTGATGGCGGCCAGGTCGGAGCCGGCGGACGGCTCGGTCATGCCGATGGCGGCCACCGCCTCGCCGGCGGCGATGGCGGGCAGCCACTGCTGCTTGGCCTCGTCGGTGCCGAGCCGCACGATGTACGGGGTGGTGATGTCGAAGTCGATGCCCACCGAGCTGGCGAACGCCATCGACAGCGCGGCCAGCTCCTCCTGCGCGATGGCGTTGAACCGGTAGTCGTCCGCCTCGCCGCCGCCGTAGGACTCCGGGATCTCCAGGCCGAGGACGCCCTGCTCGCCGAGGCCGCGCCACACGTCGCGGGAGATCAGCTTGTCGTCGATGTACTGCTCGGCGTGCGGCAGCACCTGCTTCTGCAGGTAGTCGCGGACGGCCGAGCCGAACTGCTGGTGGTCCTCGGAGTAGATGGTGCGTTCCACGTCGGTGGGTTCCTCTCTAGAGCTTCAGGTCGCGGCGCAACTTGGCGACATGGCCGGTCGCGCGCACGTTGTACTGCGCCACCTCGATGTCGCCGTTCGCGTCGATCACGAACGTCGACCGGATCACGCCCGTCACGGTCTTGCCGTACATCATCTTCTCACCGAAGGCCCCGTACTCACTAAGCACCTGCTTATCGGGGTCGGAGAGGAGGGGGAAGGTCAGCGCGTCGCGCTCGGCGAACTTCTTCAGCTTCTCCGGCTTGTCGGGGGAGATGCCGAGCACGGTGAGGCCGGCATCGGCGAAGTCGGCCAGGTTGTCGCGGAAGTCGCAGGCCTGCTTGGTGCATCCCGGCGTCATCGCCGCCGGGTAGAAGTACAGGACCACCCGCTTGCCCCGGTAGTCGGCGAGGGAGACGGGGTTGCCGTCCTGGTCGGGGAGGGTGAACGACGGTGCCGGGTCACCCGGCTGCAGGCGCGCGGAAGTGGTCATGCGGTAACCGTATCGGTCCCGCCGTCCGCGGTGGCGGGCTCGGGGACGAACGCCCGCGCCCACCCGCCCGGGCCCGCCCGGGGATCAGGCCCGCCGGTAGCCGTTCGACAGCCCCACGAGCAGCTCCGCGACCAGCGGGTTCGGCGCGGCATCGGTGCGCAGGACGGCGGACACCGGCAGGGTGAAGCCCGGCGCCGGGCGGCTGGCGATGCCGGGCTGGCGCGGGTCCTCGTACAGCAGCGTCCACCCGTCGGGGTTGTTGATCAGCTCGAACGCCACGGGGTGATCGGAGCGGATCTCCGGGCCCAGTCGGAGCGTGAGCCCGTCGGCGGTGAACACCTTCCGCGCCAGGCGGTGCAGCAGCACCTGCTGCTGCGGGGGTGGCAGGAGCAGGGGGTACCGCGCGAGTTCCTCGGTCGACGGTGCGCGGCCCAGTGCGGCGAGAGGGTGCCGCGTGGAGAAGGCGATGAGCGGGTTGTCCACCCAGAGCGGTTCCAGGTAGAGCCCCGGCTCGTCGAGGCGGCCGCGGATCAGGGCCAGATCGGCCTCGCCGGCCTTGACGGCGGCGATGCGCTGCGCGAAGGGTTTGATGAGGAAGTCGATCTCCGCTCCCGGGTGCCCGTCCCGCACCGCGGAGGTGGCGGCCAGCGCGGTGCGGGCGAAGGACATGTTGGCCGCGAGCCGGATGCGATCCGGCCGGGGGCGCACCGCGTCGATCGCCCCGGCGCGCAGGCGCAGTAGTTCGCGGGCGCGGGGGAGGAGGGTCTCGCCGGCGTCGGTGAGGGTCACCCGGCGGCCCGCGCGCTCGAAGAGCTCGACCCCCAGCTCCTTCTCCAGGGCCGCGATGCGGTGGCTCACCGCCGACTGCGAGACGAAGCACTCCCGCGCCGCGCGGGAGAAGCCGCCGTGGTCGGATACGGCGATCAGGTACTCCAGTTGCCGGAACTCCATTCCGCCATCGTATGAGCAGAATAGATCGGTGACATCACCAGGTAGGCGATCTACCAGGTTGAAGCGACCCCATCCATGCACCAATCTGGTAGGTGACAACGAAGTCGTGATGGAGGAGAAGGTCATGCGCAGCACCCGCGTCGTGGTGATCGGATCGGGATTCGGCGGCCTCGCGGCCGCGAAGCAGCTCGCGAAGTCGAACGTCGAGACCACCGTCATCTCGGCGAACGGCACGCACCTGTTCCAGCCCCTGCTGTACCAGGTGGCCACCGGCGTCACCGCCGGCGGGCGCATCGCGCCGCCCATCGCGGAGGTGCTGCGCCGCCGCCGCAGCGTCGATGTGGTGACGGGGTACGTGACCGAGGTCGACGCCGAGCGCAAGGTGGTCACCTACGCCACCGGCGACGGCATCGAGCAGATCGGCTACACCTACCTCGTGGTCGCGGCCGGCGCCGCGCAGGCGTACTTCGGCCACGACGAGTGGGCGGACCGCACTTTCGCCCTCAAGACCCTGGAGGACGCGGAGAACCTGCGGGAGCGGCTGCGCGCCGCGTTCGCCGCCCCGGCGGACGGGCCCGCGCGCACCGTCGTCGTGGTCGGCGCCGGCGCCACCGGCGTCGAGGTGGCCGGCCAGGTGGCCGAGCTCGCCCGCCGCTTCCACGACGGCGCCGCGATCCGTATCCACCTGGTGGAGGGCGCCGCGGACGTGCTGCCGTTCTACGGGGGCACCCTCTCGGACTACACCCGCGCGACGCTGGAGAAGGCCGGGGTCACCGTGCACACCGGCACGTTCGTGACCGCGATCGAGGAGGGCGTCGTCACCGTCGAGAACACAGCGGGCGCCGAGCAGCGGATCGAGGCGGGCACCGTCGTCTGGTCGGCCGGTGTGCGGGCCACCCCGCTCGCCGGCGTGATCGCGGATGCCACCGGCTGCGCGACGGACCGCGCGGGCCGCCTGCTCATCAATCGCGATCTCACGGTGGGGGGTCGGGCGGACGTGTTCGCCCTGGGCGACATGACGAGCCTGAACGGGCTTCCCGGCCAGAGCCCCGTCGCCATGCAGCAGGGCCGGCACGCGGCGGACGTCATCCGCGGAAAGACGGGGCCGGGCACGCACTTCCGGTACCTGGACAAGGGCAGCATGGCGATGATCGACACCCCGCACGCCGTGATCTCGCCGCCCCTGCGCCTGCCGGGCCTCACCGGCCTGCTCGCGTGGGCCGGGTGGCTGGCCGTGCACCTGTACTACCTGGCCGGCATGGGGAACCGTGCCGCCGTGCTCCGGGATTGGTTGCGCGCCTTCGTCGGTACGGCCCGGCCGGGCTGGACCGGCACCGTCGCACTGCCCGACGGTGCGCCGACGGTCACCGCCCCGCCCCGCCCCGCGGACGCGGGTGAGGAGCTACCCGGTCGTGGCGTTGCCGGCGCGCCACGTAGCCCACGGAACGTTCCAGTCGCCTAGCCCGTCGGTGCCCTCCAGCGTGGGTCCGGTGGTGTCGCTGACCTTCACGATATCGCCGCGCTTGGTGTTCTGCAGGAACCAGAGCGCGTTCTCCGGGCTCACGTTGAGGCAGCCGTGGCTCACGTTGCTGGAGCCCTGCTGGTAGATCGACCACGGTGCGCTGTGCACGTAGATGCCGCTGTAGGACATCTGGGTGGCGTAGTCCACCAGGGTCCGGTATCCGTTGGCGGAGTTGACCGGAACGCCGTAGGTGGAGCTGTCCATGATCATCTGGTCGCGCCGGTCGCCGATGATGTACAGGCCGTTCGGGGTGGCGTTGTTCGGCTCACCCATGGATGTGGGCATGGTCTTGACCAGCTTGCCGCCCTTCGTGATCCGGATGATTTTGTCCTTATCGGAGACGGTCGCGATCACCTCCTCGCCCACGGTGAACCGGGTCGACGCGTCCTTCTGGCCGAACAGGCCGTTACCCAGATCGACGCCGTAGATCTTCGCCTCGACGCTGACCTTGGTGCCGGGCTTGAAGTAGTGCTGCGGGCGCCACCGCACCTCGACCGGGCTGATCCAGTAGAACGCTCCCTCGACGGGCGGGTCGGTGACCACCTTGATGGCGTTCTGGGCGGCGACGCGGTCGGTGATCCGCTCGTCGAACTTCACGCCCACCGTCTGCCCGACGCCCACGGTGGAGTTGTCGGTCGTGGTGAAGTAGGCCTGCGCCAGGTTGCTCGGGGACTGGGTGCTGAAGGTCCCGGTCGTGACGTTCACGCCGCCGATGCCGTTGGCCTCGGCCCGGAACGTGTAGGTCTTGCTGTAGCCGAGCGGTTCCGAGTTGCTCCACGCGCGGCCGTCGTCGGTCAGCTTGCCGGCGACCTCGCGGCCCTCCGCGTTGGTCATCTCGACCTTGGTGAGGGTGCCGCCGCCGGCGGTCACCTTCACGGGGACGCCGGGCTGCACGTCGAGCTCGCCGTCGCGCACGCTGGAGGTGATCTGCGGGCGCAGCAGGTCGAAGAAGGGCGTGGAGTCGGTGATCCGCTGGCTCTCGTCGGGGAGCGCCGAGTCCGATGTCGCCGATGTGCAGCCGGCCGCCATCGCGGCGGTCACGGCGATCGCCATCACCGCCGTGAGGATGCGTCGGGGCACGGCGGGACGGTTGCGCATGGCTCAGCTCCAGAAGAGTCGATCGGACACCGGTCGACCGGCGACCGATTGATCCCGATTCTACCGGGCCGCGGACGCACCCGTGCGGATGGTGGGAGCCTGGGGAGAACGCTGCGGGCGGCAGGTGAGGTGGTTGCTCCCCAGGCTCCGGGCAAGCCTAACTTAGGCTAGCTAAGATTAGAAGAGTCGTGTTCCTCGGTGGCCGACGTCGGTGCCGGTTCCGTCGTGCTGGGATCGGGGACGCTCGACGTGGGCGGGGGACTCGCCGAGGGTTCGGTCGTGGGCGGCGCATCCGAGGTCGACGGTGCGCTCGGCGTCGTACTGCTCGACGCCGTACTGCTCGGTGCGGGACGCGAGGGCGTGGTGCGCGGCGGCGCGACGCGGGTCGTCGCGGGCCTCTGCACCGGGCGGCCGGCGACTTCCTCGTTCACGACCGCGCCGGGCACGGCTCGGCCGTGCGTCGGCCCGCCGGTGGAGGTGGCGCCGTGCTGAGCGGAGGGTCCGGCGGGCGCGTCCGCCGCGCGCCCGCCCACTCCCGGCAGCAGGACGGCCACGACCGTCGCGACGACGGCGGAGGCGGCGGCCGCGGTGACGATCGCGGTCCTGCGCCGCGCGGTGAGCCGGGGCGCCGTGAGTCGCGGCGCGGTGAGGCGGCCGGTGGTGTGCCCGGTGGCGAGGCGCGGAGCCGTGCGGCGGAGTGCGGTCCGGGCGTCGGCCGCGCTCGTGGTCGCGGCCGCGGCGTCGGCGAACGCGCCGCCGTCGGGGAACCGGGAGCCGGGCGCCTTGACCATCGCGCGCTCGATCAGTTCGCGGACGGGCGCCGCCACCGCCCCGGGCAGCGGGGCGGGGGTGTCACGGATGTGGCTGGCGCACAATGCGATCGGGGAGTCCCCGGTGAACGGGCGCTTGCCGGTGAGGCACTCGTAGCCCACCACACCGAGGGAGTAGACGTCGGAGGCGGCGGTGGCGTCCTC
>JBEBXD010000155.1:0-6739 GCA_040391845.1 Tsukamurella paurometabola
GGCTGCGGGCGACGCCGCGAGCGGCCTCCCCGCCGCCTCGGGATCGTCCGGCCGTCCCTCCGGCGGCAGCGTGGGCGAGGCCCCCGTCGAGTGCGAGGTCGACGGCCGCATCCGGGACATCACCTACCTCGGGGCTCAGCGCCGCGTCGAGATCACGACCGACGACGGTCCGGTGATCGTGCGCTCGGGCACCGAGCATCCGAGCCCCGGGATCGGCGCGGGCGTACGCCTGAGCTGGGCGACCGCCGATACCGCGATCTTCCCCATCCGCAACGAAGCAACCGAATCGAGGAACCCATGGACCGCAACCCTCGCCCCGTCCACGTCAAGCTCGAGGAGCTGACACCCGTCGACGCGGCCTCCGCCCCGACGAAGGTGCGCATCAACCGGGTCATCACCCGGCGCGATCACCAGAGCGAGTTGACCCAGGGGGTCTGCTGGATGGACCCGGGCGAGCAGACCAACCGCTGGTCGAGCCGGGAGGTCTTCGACCCCGAGGAGGCCGAGCACTGGTACGGGCCGGTGGACGAGACCTACTTCATCGTCCGAGGCCGACTGCGCCTGACCTGGGACGAGGGCGTCTTCGAGCTCGGCCCGAACGACACCGTCTATCTCGCGCCCGGCTGGACCTACCACCTGGAGAACGTCGGCGACGAGCCCGCCTTCTTCGTCTACAACATGACCCCGGCGCAGGAATGAGCGCGGGAAAGCCGGAGGAGCCGGAGAGGCCGATGCGGCGGATGAAGCGATGAGCCGGGAGAGGAGGCGCAGATGAGGGCGACCGAGACGATGCCCATCCACTTCGACGCGCGGGTGCTCGACCACGACACCGGCAGTGCGCTGCACGAGACGTCGCCGAGCCCGTGGTTCGCGGTGAACGAGCCGCACACCGAGGGGCGGCTGCGGATCGAGCGCATGCACGACATCCTCGAGCGCGGCCCCGTCGCCGACGCCGTGCGGTTCGCCCCCGGGCGTCTCGCGGGCGAGGAGGAGCTGGAGCGGGTGCACGAGGCCGACTACATCGCCGCGGTGCGCCGGGCGACCGAGCGCGGCGGGGGGTGGGTGACCGGCACGACCCGGCTGGCCGAGGGGTCGTACGAGCCGCTGCTCGCCGCGGCCGGAACCGCGCTCGCCGCGGCCGAGTCGGTGCTGTCGGGCCGCGCCCCCATGGCCTATGCGCTGACGCGCCCGCCCGGCCATCACGCCCAGCGGGCGCAGGCCGACGGCTACTGCTTCTTCAACGGCGCGGCGCTCGCCGCGGACGCCGCACGGCGCGCCGGGATCGAGCGCGTGCTCGTGATCGACTGGGACGTGCACCACGGCAACGGCACGCAGGACATCTTCTACGAGCGCGACGACGTGCTCACCGTGAGCCTGCACATGGACCACGGCGCCTGGGGGCCCAGCCACCCGCAGACCGGCCGGCTCGAGGAACGGGGTGCGGGGCGCGGCACCGGCTTCAACCAGAACGTTCCGCTGCCGCTCGGCGCGGGCAACACGGCCTACCTGCGAGCGTTCGACGAGGTCATCGCGCCCCTGGCCGAGCGCTTCGATCCCGGCATGATCGTGTGCGCGAGCGGCCAGGACGCGAGCGCCTACGATCCGAACGGTCGGCACAACGTCTCGATGCCGGGGTTCCGTGGCATCGGTCGGCGCGTGCGGGAACTCGCGGAGCGGCACACCGACGGACGTGCGATCCTCGTGCAGGAGGGCGGGTACAACCCCTCCTACGCGCCGTACTGCCTGCTCGCCACGGTCGAGGGGCTGCTCGGCTCCAGCGAGGAGACCGCCGACCCCCTGGCCTACGTCCCCGACCAGACCCTGGGACTCGATGAGCGCTTCGCGGAGCTCGCGATCGAACTCGCGCCGGAACGGCTCGAACAGGTGAGCGCCGCCGCCGGCTGAGCCGAGTCGACCCTGCCGGTTGAGCGAGCGAAGCGAGTCGAAACCCGGCCCGACCGACCGTCAGCAGCCGGAATCACCGCTCTCTCGGCTGGCAACGTACTGAATCAGTCGCACTTTCCCATATGCAGGCACGAAATCGGTATCGTTGAGCGTGAGGCTCGACGAGGCGGAGGAATCGAAGATGATCAACGGCAATGTGTCGCACTGGTGGCAGCAGATCGGTGAGCCGAAGCCGCGGCCCGAGCTGCCTGGAAACATCACCGCCGATGTGGCGATCGTGGGGGCCGGGTACACGGGCCTGTGGGCGGCGTACTACCTGAAGCAGGCTCGGCCTGATCTGGATGTGGTGATCGTGGAGCAGCGGCATGCCGGTTACGGGGCGTCGGGGCGCAACGGTGGCTGGCTGACGTCGGCGATGACGGGCGGTCGGGCCCAGTACGAGCCCACGCATGGTCGTGATGCGGCGGAGCGGTTGCAGCGGGCGATGAACGAGACGGTGGATGAGGTGATCCGGGTGGCCGCGGCGGAGGGGATCGACGCGGATATCAAGAAGGGCGGCGAGTTCAATGTCGCGTATACGCCGGCGCAGGAGGCGCGGATCCGGGCGTTCGCGGCGGAGGAGCAGTCGTGGAGGTACACGGATCTGCAGTTGTTGGAGGCGCCCGAGGCGAAGGCGAAGATCAACGTGGCGAACACCAGGGCGGCGGTGTGGCACCCGCACTGCGCGCGGATCCAGCCGGCCAAGCTCGCCGCTGGTCTCGCGGAGGCGGTGGAGCGGGCGGGGGTGAAGATCTACGAGCGCACCCGGGTGGTGGAGATCGAGCCGCACCGGCTGCGCACCACGCATGGCACGGTGTCGGCGGAGTACATCGTGCGCGCCACGGAGGGTTTCACGGCGGGCCTGAAGGGGCTGAAGCGGTTGTGGTTGCCGATGAACTCCTCGCTGATCGCGACGGAGCCGCTGCCGCAGTCGGTGTGGGATGAGTTGCACTGGGGTCAGGGTGAGGTGCTGGGTGATTTCGCGCACGTGTACATGTACGCGCAGCGCACCGCGGACGATCGCATCGCGATCGGCGGGCGCGGGGTGCCCTACAAGTACGGGTCGCGGACCGATACCGATGGTGAGACGGCGCTGTCGACGGTGGAGACGCTGAGCGAGATCCTGCACCGCTTCTTCCCCGCGACGCGGGGGGCTGCGGTCGATCACGTGTGGTCGGGGGTGCTGGGTGTGCCGCGGGATTGGGCGGCGACGGTGGGCCTGGACCGGGAGACGGGGATCGCGTGGGGCGGCGGGTATGTCGGGACGGGGGTGACGTCGACGAATCTGGCGGGGCGTACGATCGCGGATCTGATCCTCGGCAACGATTCGGAGATCGTCTCGCTGCCGTGGGTGAATCATCGGGTGCGCAAGTGGGAGCCGGAGCCGCTGAGGTGGATCGCGACGAAGGGTTTGTACGCGGCGTACGGGATGGCGGATCGGGCGGAGCTTGCGGGGCGTGCGAAGACGTCCCCGATCGCGCACCTCGCCGATGTCGTCACCGGACGCCACTGACCCGCCCCGCCGGTTGAGCGCAGCGCGGCCGAGTCGAAACCCGGCCGGTTGCGAGGAGCGCGGCCGAGTCGACCCCCTCCCGGCATCCTGCTACTCGCGAGCTCACGCGAGACACCCAATGAGAAAGGACACCCCATGACCACCACCATTCGCACCCTCGCCGCGCACGACACCGCAGCGGCCGACCTCGGCGCGCACGCCCCGAAGCCCACCGCCACCACCGCCGGTCTCACCGAGGCGGCCGTGAGCACCTGGTCGAACGCCCGCATCGATACCGGCCTGTGGGAGTGCACCCCGGGCGACTTCACCGCGGAGCGCAACGGCTACACCGAGATCTGCACGATCCTCTCCGGCCGCGTCACGATCGAGGTCGAGGGGCAGGATCCCGAGGAGTTCGGCCCCGGCGACGTCATGGTGATGCCTTCCGGCTGGAAGGGCGTCTGGCGCGTGCACGAGCCTCTGCGCAAGCACTACACCACCATCACCGACTGAGTACGGAGGCCGACGTGACCGGGGGACGGGCGATCGTGGTGGGCGGCGGCGCCTGGGGGCTGCCCGCCGCGCTGCAGCTGCAGGATCGGGGCTGGCGCGTGACCCTGCTCGACCGCTTCGAGCCCGGCGGACCGTACGCCTCGAACGGCGGCACCTCGCGGCTGTGGCGGCTCGCCGACACGCAGGTGTGGCGGGCGCGGGCCATGCTCGGGACCCTCGCCGCGATGGAGCGGCTGAGCGCGCGGCTCGGCGAGCCGGTGTTCCGCCGCACAGGGCTGCTCTGGCGCGACGACCTCTCCCTGCCGTCGGTCGCCCAGGCGCTCGACTCGATCGAGCAGCGGTACGAGCGCGTCGATGCGGACGGCGTCGGCGACCGGTTCCCGGGACTGCGGCCGGATGGCAGACCCGCGCTGTTCGTCGAGCAGGCCGGCGTGGTCTTCGCGGATCGGCTGCTGCAGGGCGCGCTGCGAGCGTTCGAGGCGGCGGGCGGGGAGTACCGGCCGTTCACCCGCGTCACGGGCATCGAACCGGGTGCGGCGTCGGCGCGCGTCGCGCTCGCAGACGGCGATGCGCTCAACGCCGATCAGGTGCTGGTGGCTGCGGGCCCGGGCACCGCCGAACTGCTGACGGGGCTCGGGATCACCCTGCCGCTCACCCCCTACATCGAGCAGGTCGTGCACTTCGGGGATCCCGCGTCGAACCCGCCGGCCCCCGATCTCCCCGGGCTCGTGGACTGCCCGCGCGGCGACGACCCCGGCATCTACGCGATGCCGGATGGGGCCTCGGGATACAAGGTGGGTCTCGATCAGCCACTGCGCCCGCTCGCCGGCGGCACCCTCGGCGAGGACCTCGACCGCTCACCGGACTCCGCCCGCACCGAGGCGATCCGCACCCGCGTCGCGCGAGAGCTCACGGTGCTCCAGCCGCACCCCCTCGCGGCCCAGGTCTGCACCTGGACCGACTCGGGCGACGGCGACTTCATCGTCGGCCGCACCCACGACACCGTCGTGCTCGCCTGCGGCGACTCCGGCGAGGGCTTCAAGTACGCGGCGTTCATGGGGGAGTACCTCGCCGACCTCGTGGCCGGCGCCGGCGGCGATCCCGAGTACCAGCGCCGCTGGGATCCGCACCGCTTCGGGACCGATCCAGCGCCGCGCACCCGTTTCGACGCGATCGGCCGCCATTGACGCCGTCGTACGCTGGTCGGGCGAGCCCGTGCGGGCCTGGTCGGCGGGGCCGGGGCCGGGGGAGCCCGGCGGCGAGACGTGCATTGATTCGCAAGCTCGCTCGGCGAGCGGAAACGGAAAGGACTCACACATGACCGAGCATCTCGGAGGCGATCTCGCGATCGTCGGAGCACGGCTGCGCACGAACACCGGCGAGGGCGCCGATGCCACCGCGATCCTGGTCCGGGCGGGCCGCATCGCGGGGCTCGGCGGCGACGCCGCGATCCGCGCCGAAGCGGAGGCCGAGGGCATTCCCGTACGAGACGTCTCCGGCGCGACCGTCACGCCCGGCCTCTTCGACTCGCACACCCACCCGCACTGGGCGGCGGAGGTCACCGCGGGCATCGACCTGGGCGGGCTCGAGACCGTGGAGCAGCTGCGCGCGGCCATCGCCGCCGAGCACGCCCGCCTGCCCGAGGGGGCCTGGCTGCGCGGCTGGAACCTGGAGTACGAGCCCTTCGAGGAGACCGGCCTGCGCGGGGACCTGCTCGAGGACATGGCGCCCGGCCGCCCGGTCGCGCTGATCTGCTACGACCTGCACACGGGCCTCGCCACCGCCCCCGCGCTGGCGGCCGCGGGGATCACCGGAGCGCGCGAGTTCGCCGACGCGAGCGAGATCGTGGTCGACGAGGCCGGAGCGCCGACGGGCGAGCTGCGCGAGCCGACCGCCTACAACCTGGTCTTCGACGCCGCGCCCAAGCCCTCGCACGACGAGGAGCGCGACGCCCTGCGCGACATGTTCCGGCGGTTGGCGGCGACGGGGCTCACCGGCGGCGCGATCATGGACGGCCGGAACCGCACGGTCGAGCTGCTCGCCGAACTGGAGCAGCGGGGCGAGCTGGATCATCGCGTCACCGTGCACCACTGGCACGCGGTGGGCGACACCGACGACGATGTGGCACGCGTGATCGCCGCCAAGGATCGGCGCGGTCACCTGTGGCGGACGGGCGCGATCAAGCTGTTCAGCGACGGCGTGATCGACACGGGCACGGCCTGGCTGCACACGGTCGACGCGTGCGGCGACGGCCGGGTGCCGTTCTGGCCGTCGTGGGAGCGCTACGCCGAGGTGGTGCGCGCCTACCACGAGGCCGGCATGCTCATCGCGACGCACGCGGTGGGCGACTACGCGGTGAGTCGTGTGCTCGACGTCTACGCCGGGCTGCCCCCTCGCGAGGGTCTGCCGTTCCACTCGATCGAGCACCTCGAGGTGCTCTCGGACGCCGACGTGGAACAGCTGCGCGGCAGCGGCGTCACGGCCTCCATGCAGCCGCTGCACATGCAGTGGCGCGCGGCCGACCACAGCGACAACTGGACCGTGCGCCTCGGCCCGGGCCGCGACGCGACGGGTTATCGCGTGCGCGACGTGCTGGGCGCGGGCGTGACGCTCGTGCTCGGTTCGGACTGGCCCGTGGCGCAGTACGACCCGCGGCTCGGCATGGCCTGGGCGCGGGGGCGGCACACGCCGGGCGATCCAGCGGCCACTGTCTTCGAACCCGAGCAGCGCCTGAGCGGCGAGGAGGCGCTGCTCGCCTACACGCTGTGGCCGGCGCGGGCGCGCGGGCAC
>JBEBXD010000156.1:0-6735 GCA_040391845.1 Tsukamurella paurometabola
GGGCTGCGGGGCGGGGCCGCCGGGCAGGGAGGCCGGACCGCCGTGGCGCGGAGCGGGACCGCCGTGCGGCGCGGGGGCACCCCGGTAGGCGGGCACTTCGCCGTACTGCGGGGCGCGCGGCGACGGTCCTGCGGGCGGGCGGCCGTTCGGGCGCGGGGGCCGCGGGTCCGCCCGGTACTGCTGCGGGGCGGGCCGCGGCGGCCGGTAGTCGGGCACCGAAGCGCGCGGGGCCGGAGGCACCGGCGGCCGCGGCAGATCGACGCTCTCGCGCTGGATGGGGCCCGACGGGCGGGCGACGCCCGCCAGCCCCTCGCCCGGGCGGCCGCCCGGGCGGGGAAGCGGATCGCTGGGGGGGGAGTAGGCCTGCTGCGGCGCGGAGGGCCGGGGCCTGTGCTGCGGCGGGGAGACGGGCACCTGCTGCGTCGGCGGCTGCGGCTCCCGGCGGGGCCTCGGGCCGGGTACCGCTGGCGCCTCGGGCGCGGCGGCACTCTCCGGGCCCGCGGTCGACGCGTCCACGTCGGAGCGGCGGATTGCCCGGAACCGGTCGGTGAAGTACACCGGCTCCGGGTCCCCGGGCTTCTCGTTGTAGGCCCGGTCCACGTCCTCACGGCGCACCGCCGGGAACGAGCCCGAGGTGACATCCCCCTCCAGTGGCTCCCAATCGTCGTCGACGTCGTCATCGTCGTCCTCGAAGGCCTGCGCCGGGAACGACGTCGACGGGATCGAGCCACCGGACTCGCTGGACTCCTTGGCGGCCTGCCCCTCGGCGATCTCCTCCGGGGTGAACCGCATGAACGGCACCACGACGAGGCCGGCGAGGATCAGGATCGCGGCGCACGCGATGAAGGCGAGGCCGTAACCGGACGCGAGGGCGTGGATCTGGCCGCCTTCGAGGGTGCTGTGACGCAGGTGTCCCGTGGTGGGGCCGCCCTCGGCCATGATCCGCGAGGTGACCACCACCTGCACCGACGCCAGCCCGATGATGCCGCCCAGGTTCTGCGCGACCTCGATGAGCGCGGTCAGCGGCCCGATCTCCGAGGGCCGGACGCCGGCGACCGCGCCGAGCGGCAGCGGAACGACGGCCATGCCCACGCCGATGCCGATGAGGAACACCGGGATCGCGATCTGCGGGAAGTAGGCGATGGTGGCGGGCGCCTTGGACATCAGGGTCGGCACGTAGACGCAGGGCAGGAAGACCACGACGCCACCGGCGGCGACGAGCCAGCGGGCCTGGAAGCGCCGCACCAGCGAGGCGCTGACCGCGACCGAGATGCCGAATCCGACGGCGAACGGCAGCAGCGCCAGGCCGGACTGGAAGGGCGTGTACCCCAGCACCAGCTGGAAGGTGAGCGCCACGTAGAACCCGAGCGTGGGGATCAGGGCGCCGCAGACCAGGATGGCGATCATCGCCGCCACGCGGTTGCGGTTGTTGAACAGCGAGAACGGCAGGATCGGGTTCTTCGCGGTGCGCTCGACCCAGAGGAAGGCGCCCAGGCTGAGCGCGCTGATCAGGGCCGCTGCGTACACCGACGGGCTCTGCCAGTGCGTCTCCGGTCCCGCGGTGAGCGCGTAGACGCCGGTGACGCAGCCCGCGACGGCGAGCACGGCGCCCTTGACGTCGAGGGCGTGCCGCCGCTCGGACATGGCCTCGTCGAGCGTGAACCAGCCGCCGATCGCGCAGGCGATGCCGACGGGGACGTTGATCCAGAAGATGAGGCGCCAGTCGATGGTGGCCAGCAGGCCGCCGGCGACGAGCCCCGCTATGGAACCGAGGCCGGCCATGGCTCCGAAGACGGCAAACGCCTGGTTGCGCGCCTTGCCCGGCGCGAAGGTGGTGGCGATGAGGGCCAGCGCGGTGGGCCCGGCGATCGCGGCGAAGAATCCCTGCCCGACGCGGGCCGCGAGCAGCCACGCCTCGTTCGTCGCGAAGCCCGCGAGCGCCGAGGCCAGGGTGAAGCCCGTGACCCCGAGCAGGAACATCTTCTTCCGGCCGAAGGTGTCGCCGAGGCGGCCGCCGAGCAGGAGGAACCCGCCGAAGGTGAGCGCGTACGCGCCGAACACCCAGACCTTGGTCGCGTCCGAGAGGCCGAGCGCGTCCTGGATCTCCGGCATCGCGACGAAGACCACGGTGCCGTCGAGCACCGAGAGGAAGATCATCCCGCACAGCACGAGGATGGGGATGCCGACGGCGCTGCCCTTGACGCGGTACGTCTGCGCCGGGCCGCTGGGCGCCATGGTTGCGGTCATGATGCCCGAGGCTACCGACTGCGCGGCCGATTCCGGAAGTCGAGAACGGTAACAATTGTGACTGAAGTTACTGAAGTGGCGTCATCCGAGGCGGCGCGTCTCACCCGTTTCGGGCGATTCCCGCAGCGCAGCGCGCCGCTCCGCCGGTCACCTCCCGGCCGGCGGCGCGACGACGTCACACTTGCCCGATACGCGCGAAACCCGCCCCCGGGATGGCGGTCCTCAACCGCGCGCGGCCGTGAATCCGGCGGTCGGTCCCACCACGAGGACCGCGGGCGGGACCACGTCGGCCGCCGCCGCGTCGGCGGCGATGCTCGCGAGCGTGCCGCGCACGGCGCGCTGCCCGCCCGTGGTCGCGTTCTCGATCACGGCGGCGGGGGTCTCGGCGGGCCTGCCGCCGGTGACCAGCGCCGAGGCGATCGCCGCAAGGCGCTCCACCGCCATCAGCACCACGACGGTGCCGCGGAGCCGGCCGAGCGCGTCCCAGTCCACCAGGCTGTCGGGGTGGCCGGGCGCGACGTGCCCGGAGACGACGACGAACTCGTGCGTCACGCCGCGGTGCGTGACCGGGATCCCCGCGGCTGCCGGCGCAGCGATCGACGACGTGATGCCCGGCACCACGGTCACGGGGATACCCTCCGCCGCGAGCGCCTCGAGCTCCTCGAAGCCGCGACCGAAGACGTACGGGTCGCCGCCCTTGAGCCGGACCACGAACTTCCCCTCGCGGGCGCGGTCGATGAGCACCTGGTTGATGGCCTGCTGCGCCATCGCGCGCCCGTAGGGCACCTTGGCGGCGTCGATCACCTCGACGTGCGGGCCCAGCTCGGCGAGCAGGCGGGGCGGGGCCAAGCGGTCCGCGACCACGACGTCGGCGAGGCCGAGCAGGGTGCGGCCGCGCACGGTGATGAGATCCGGGTCGCCCGGCCCCCCGCCGACGAGCGCGACCCCCTCGGGCTTCGCCGACTCGCGCGCACCGGCACCGTCGTCCGCCCCGCCCGTGAGCACGGCACGCAGCCGGTCCCGGACGGCCGCGGACCGTCGGTGATCCCCGGACGCGAGGACGCCCACCTGCAGCCCGTCGGTCCCGACGGTGGCGGGCGTGACGGCCGTGCCCTCGCGCGCGAGGTCGGCGCGGACGCAGAAGGTGCGCTGCGCCGTCGCCTCGGCGACGACGTCGGCGTTCACCTGCGGATCGTTCGTCGCCGCGAGCACGTACCACGCGCCGTCGAGATCCCCCGGGGCGTACGGGCGCCGATGCCAGGTGACGCCTGGAGTCGCCTCGACCGCGGGCGTCGCCTCCGGCGCCACGATCTGGACGTCGGCGCCCGCGGCGAGCAGCACGGGCAGGCGCCGCTGCACCACCGTGCCCGCCCCCACGACGACGACACGGCGCCCACGCAGATCCATTCCGACGAGGTACGGATCGTGCGGGGCGCCGTGGCTGTTCATTCCGCTCAGCTTAGTGAGCGGTGCCGGTCACTACGCGCGCGGAGTGGGCTTGGCCGACGAGCTGCTGGAGGCGGCGCTCGAAGGCTTGGAGGCGCTGGGCTTCGCCGAGGCGCTGCGCGACGGCTTGGCGGAGCTGCTGTGCTTCGCGGCGCTGGGCTTGGCGGAGGAGCTCACCTTGGCGGACGACGATGCGGGCGAGCCGGGCGCGGCGTAGGACCCGGCGGCGCAGGCGGAGGTGGCGGCGACCGCGGCGGCTGCGAACGTGACGGTGGCGAGCTTCATGGAGAGATGCATGAGGCTTTTGTACAGGAACCTCTCAGCCCACGCGAGGTGAGCGCTCAGGATGAGACGAATTCCTCACGCGACCGTCGCGACCAGGCGTTCCACTGCCTGCGGGTATCCGGCAGGGTGCACATGGAGATACGAGGAGTGCACGGTGGTTGCGAGGTAGCCATCGGTTGCGGGCGCACCGTCCACACCGCGCCAGCCCCACGCCGGCGCGCCGGTCGGCGGCAGCGCCGTGCGGTGGAACTCGTGGCCGGTGACCCGCTCCCCCGGCCGGAACAGCGCGCTCTCCCCGATGGCCACCGCGTCCCGGTAGCCCAGAGTCAGCCGGGGCGTGAACGTCGCGGCGCCGGGCACGATCCCGCACATCGCAACACCGTCCAGGGATTCGGCGAGGTACAGCAGACCCGCGCACTCCGCGTGCACCGCCCCGCCCGCGTCGACCAGCGACCGCACCTGTGCTCGTAAAGGGACGTTCGCGGAGAGCTTCTCGGCGTACACCTGAGGGAACCCGCCGGGCAGAACCACTGCGGCGGCGCCGTCGGGCAGCTCGTCGGTGAGCGGATCGAACCGTCGCACCCGCGCGCCCGCGGCGCGCAGCAGTTCCTCGTGCTCGGCGTAGCCGAAGCTGAACGCCGGCCCGCCCGCCAGGGCCACCACCGGCTCGCCGGCCGGCGCGACCTCGCCCGACGGTGACCACACCGGCCCGTCCGGCACGGGCCGGGCCAGGGCGCGGACCCGCTCGACGTCGATGTGCCGTTCCACGAGGTCCGTCATCGCCGCGACCGCCGCGACCGCCTCCTCTCCGCGCTCGGCGGCGGGCACCAGCCCGAGATGCCGGGCGGGAACCTCCAGCGCGGCCGCGCCCGGCACCGCTCCGACCGCCTCGAGCCCCGCGTGCGCGCAGGCGTCGCGCAGCACCCGCTCGTGGCGGGCGCTCGAGACGCGATTGAGCACCACACCCGCGATCGCGACGTCCGGCCGGTAGGTCGCGAACCCGGCGAGCAGCGCCGCGAGCGACTGCGAGTGCCCACGCGCATCGACCACGAGAAGCACTGGCGCGCCGAGGATCCGGGCCACGTCGGCGGTGGAGCCGATCCCCTCGGTGGCGGCGCCGCCCGGCCCGTCGACGATCCGCCCGTCGAACAGGCCCATGACCCCCTCGACCACGGCGATGTCCGCGCCCGCCGCGCCGTGCCGGTACAGCGGGGCGATCCGCTCCTCCCCGCACAGCACGGGATCCAGGTTGCGGCCCGGCCGCCCCGTCGCGAGGGCGTGGTAGCCGGGGTCGATGTAGTCGGGCCCCACCTTGAACGGTGCGACGGCGCAGCCGCGCGCCAGCGCCCCCATCAGTCCCGTCGCGATCGTCGTCTTGCCACTGCCCGACGACGGTGCCGCGATGACGACCGCGGGAGGACTCACCACTCGATCCCCCTCTGCCCTTTCCTCCCACTATCCATCGGATGCTTCACCTTCGTCATCTCCGTCACCAGGTCGGCGGCGTCCACGAGGGCCTGCGGGGCGTCCCGGCCGGTGATCACGACGTGCTGGTTCCCGGGTCGGTTCACCAGGGTCTCCACCACCTCGTCGACGTCGATCCAGCCCCACTTGAGCGGATAGGTGAACTCGTCGAGGACGTAGAAGCGGTGCTGCTCGGCACCCAGGCGCCGCGCGATCTCCCGCCACCCGTCGCGCGCGGCCTCGGCGTGGTCCTGCTCCGCATCCTCGCTGCGGCGCAGCCACGACCAGCCCTGCCCCATCTTGTGCCACTCCACGGGGCCGCCCGCGCCCGTGCGTTCGTGGACCTCGTTCAGCGCGAGCATCGCCGCCTCCTCGCCCACCTTCCACTTCGCGCTCTTGACGAACTGGAAGACGCCGATCCCGAAGCCCTGGTTCCAGGCCCGCATCGCCATGCCGAACGCGGCTGTCGACTTGCCCTTGCCCGGCCCCGTGTGCACGGCCAGCACCGGCTGATTGCGGCGCTGCCGGGTGGTGAGCCCGTCTTGCGGCACCGATTCGACCTTGCCCTGGGGCATTTCGCTCCTCCTCCGTGTCGGTGACCCGTCTCGGGATGTCGGGTCAGGAGACCCGCGCCAGATCCGCCGGGCTGAGTCCGTCGAGCGGGATCAGCGGGGCGCCGAGCGCGGCCGCCACCTTCGTGGCCAGGCCCAGCCGCACCATCGAGGTCTCGCAGTCCACCACGACCGCGGCGCGGCCGTCGGCGTGCAGTCCCGCAGCGGCGGCGAGGGCGCGGGGCAGCGGTTCGCTGCCCGCCGTGGCCCGGCCGTCCGTGAGGACCACGACGAGGGGCCGCCGCGCGTCGGGCCGCAGGTCCTCCCGCCGCAGGAGCTTGCGCGCCTCGATCAGGCCCTCCGCCAACGGTGTCCGGCCGCCGGTGCGCGCCCGCGCGAGCCGCCCGACCGCCACGTCCACCGACCGGGTGGGCGGCACCAGCAGCGTCGCCTCCGCGGCCCGGAAGCCGATCACGGCCACCTTGTCGCGGCGCTGGTAAGCATCGCGCAACAGCGAGACGGCGGCCTCCCCGACGAGCGCGATCCGCTCCCGGGCGGCCATCGACCCCGAGAGGTCGACGACGAAGACGACAAGGTTGCCCTCGGTGGCCTCCCGGATCGGCGAGCGCAGGTCGGCGGGCGCGAGGCGCAGCGGCCCGCCGACCCGGCCGCGCGCGGCCTGGGCCGGCGCGGCGGCGCGGAGCGGGGCGGCCAGGTGCAGGCCCGCGCCGGTGGCCGCGGG
>JBEBXD010000157.1:0-6660 GCA_040391845.1 Tsukamurella paurometabola
GGTGCCGTACGTGCTGGGGCTCATGCGCGGAATTCTAACGCGCGACGGATCGGCGGCGGAGGTGCCGGACGTGGGCACGATGGTGGGGCAGCTCGGCGAGACGATCCCGATCCGGGTTTCGATGCGGCCCGAGCAGCCCCTCGCCGAGGTGCTGGCCGACGTGCACCGCCGCGCGCTGAGCCTCTCGGACCACCATCACCTGGGCCTGATGGAGATCACCCGCGCGGCGGGCGCCGGGGAGCTGTTCGACACCATGGTGGTGACCGAGAACTTCCCGCTCTCCGACCGGCGGGTGCACCCCGTGGAGCCCGGCCTCGACCTGACCGGCGTGGACATCGCCGACGGCACCCACTACCCGCTGACCGTGGTGGTGCTGCCCGGCGAGCGCCTCACCCTGGGCCTGGGCTACCGCGCCGACGTGCTCTCGGCGGAGACGGTGCGGGCCTACGGCCGCTGGCTCGCGCAGGTGCTGCGCGCCGCGGTTCACGCGCCGGACACCCCCGTCGGCGCGATCGGGACGCTCCCCCCGGCGGAGTGCGCCGCCGTGCTCGATCTCGGGTCGGTGCCGGCGCGCGGCTCCTACGGGCCGCTGCTCGAGGAGTTCGCCGCGCGCGTCGCCGAGGCCGGAGACCACCCCGCCGTGGTGTGCGACGACCGGCAGCTCACCTACTCCGAGCTCGACGGGGCCGCGAACCGGCTCGCGCACCGGCTGCTCGACGCCGGTGTGCGGCAACAGGACGTGGTGGCCGTCTTCGCCGAACGCGGGCTGCCCTGGTACGTGGGCGTGTTCGGCGTGCTGAAGGCGGGCGCGGTGTACCTGCCGCTCGACCCGTCGTACCCGGCGGCGCGGCTGGAGTTCCTCCTCGAGGACGCGGCACCGTCGGCCGTGATCACGTGCGGCGAGATCCCGGAGGCGACCACCGCCCACGTTCCCGAGGGGGTTCCGGTGATCGCGGTGGACCCGTGGGACACCACGGGCGCCGCGGACGATCCGGCGCACGCCCGCGAGGGCCTCACGCCGGACGCGCTCGCCTACATCATCTACACGTCCGGGACCACGGGCCGGCCCAAGGGCGTCGCGGTGAGCCACCGCGGCATCCCCGACCTGCAGGCGTTCGTGAGGGAGGCGCTGGGCTTCCGCTCCGACGAGCGGGTGCTGCAGACGGGTTCGCCGAGCTTCGACATCTCCGTGCTGCAGGTGCTGGGCCCGCTGCTGGCGGGCGCCACGTCCGTGATCGCGCCGGACGCGGTCCGCGTTCCCGGCGACGAGCTGCTGGATTACATCCAGCGGCAACGGGTCTCGGTGATCAACCTGCTGCCGTCGTTCCTCGCCGCGATGCCGGACCACGCCGAGGTCGACCCGTCGGTGATCTTCATGGTGGGCGCGGAGCGCCTCGACCCGGAGCTCGCGGACCGCTGGGGGCGGGGCCGCCGCGCCCTGTTCAACTGCTACGGCCCCACCGAGGCCACGATCAACGCCGTCACCTGGCGCTACGTGCCCGACGATCCCGGGCCGCTGCCGATCGGCCGGCCCGATCCGGACCTGCCCTGCTACGTGCTCGACGAGGGGCTCAACCCGGTGGGCACCGGGGTGCTCGGAGAGCTGTACCTGGCCGGCGATTCGCTGGCGCAGGGCTACCTGCACCGCCCCGACCTCACCGCGGCCACGTTCGTGGCGAATCCGTTCGGGGAGCCGGGTTCCCGGATGTACCGCACCGGCGACCTGGTGGCGTGGCGCGAGGACGGCAACCTCTCCTTCCACGGCCGCGCCGACCACCAGGTGAAGATCCGCGGCCTGCGGATCGAGCTGGGCGAGATCGAGACCGCGCTCGCCCGGCAGCCCGGCGTGCGGGCCGCGGCGGTGCTGGTGCGCGACGACCGGCTCGTCGGCTACCTGGTGCGCAACGACGGCGCGCAGCCCGACCCGGACGCGATCCGCGCCGCGCTCGGCGCCGATCTTCCGGCGCACATGGTGCCCACCGCGTACGTGGTGCTGGACCGTCTCCCCCTGGGCCCCACCGGGAAACTGGACCGTGCGGCGCTCCCCGCGCCCTCGGCGGCCCGGGCCGCCGAGGGCGCCGACCGGGCGCCCGCGACGGCGGCCGAGGAGGCGCTCCTGGCCGTGTTCCGCGATCTCCTGGGGAATCGGGACGTGCGTCTCTCCGACGACTTCACCGAGCTGGGCGGCGACTCGCTGGTATCGCTGCAGGTGGTGTCGCGGGCGCGCCGGCGCGGCTTCGAGCTCAGCGCGCGCGACGTTCTCGAGGGGCGTTCGATCGCCGGGATCGCCGCCCGGGCAACGGCGTCGGAGGCTAGTCCCGCGCCGGCCGGCAGCGATTTCGACCAGTTCCTCGACGTGCTCCGGCTCGGCGAGACGGACACGGCGGACGTGTTCACCGGGCGGCATCCGGCGAAGGTGGGGGTGCACACGTTCGGCGGGCAGATCCTGGCCCAGGCCGTCGTGGCCTCGGCCGCGACGCTGCCGGAGGGCGCGGAGGCGCTGGCGCTGCACGCCGCGCACACGCACTTCGTCGAACTCGGTTCGGTGACGGAGGATCTCACCTACCGCGTGACCCGCCTGCGGGACGGCCGCGGCGCGGCGAACCGGCAGGTCACCGTCGAACAGGACGGGCGGATCCTGGCGCTGATGACGCTCGCCTACCAGGCGGACGCCCCGAATCCGTTGCAGCACGCCGATCCCGCGCCGGCCGCGGCGGATCCACTGACCCTGCCGACGATCGCGGAGCGCTTCGCCGGGCACGAGGAGCGCCTGCGCGCTCTCGTGGAGGCCTCGCACCCGATGGACATGCGGTTCGCCACCGACCCGGTGTGGGAGCGGCGCGGCACCGAGGGCGCCGAGAGCCGGAACCTGGTGTGGATGCGCACCGACGGCGCGCTGCCCGACGATCGGGTGCTGCACGACGCGGCCCTGGCCTGGGCCTCCGACACCACGGTGCAGGACCCGATCATCGCCCGGCACGGCCTCGCGTGGGGCTACGACCGGGTGGGTGCGGCCACACTGAACCAGTCGCTGTGGTTCCACCGGCACGCCCGGTTCGACGAGTTCCACCTGCTGGCGATGGATTCGCCTGTCGCGCAAGGTGGGCGGGGCCTGTCCACCGGGCACTTCTACCACGACGGCGAGCTGGTGGCCACGGTGACGCAGGAGGCCGTGGTGCAGGTGCTCGGGGATCAGTAGCGGCCGGAGGAGCGAGAACGCCGACAGCCGCGGCCGGAGGATTCTCCGGGCCGCGGCTGTCGCGTACTGCGGGGGTTACTTCTTGAACATCTTCTCGACGACGTCGAGCGTGGCCATGGCCTTGTCGAAGTCGGGGCGCTGCACCCAGTAGGGCAGGTCGTACGCCCGGTTGGCGGTGAACGCCGGGAGCGATGCGTACACCGGCTGCGAGCGCAGCGACTCGGCGGTGAAGGTCTGCCCGCTGAAGCCGACGATGAAGACCGACGGCTGGGTCACGGTGCTGGGCAGCTGCTCAGGGGTGATCTCGTAGGAGTCGCCGCCGGCGGTGTACGGCTTGAACTTGCCGCTCGCGAAGATCGGCGCCGGCTCGATGCCCAGCTTGGCGAATTCCGCGGGCACGCCGCGGTTCTCGATCAGGCCGTAGGCCTTGCCCTGCGCGGTCATCGAGAGGAAGGCCACCGGCCCGGGGGGCGGGGTGATCGCGGCCTTCACCTGGGCGATGCGCTCGTCGTAGCGCTTCACGGCGTCCTGGTACACCTGCGGCTGGTCGAACGCCTTGGCCAGGAACTCGAACTGCTGCTGCCAGCTCTCCAGCTTGTTGTCGACCACGAGGGTCGGCGCGATGGCCTTGAGACGGTCGTAGGCGTCGCCGGTCTGCTTGAACGGGAAGCCCAGGCCGCCGCCCACGATGAGGTCCGGCTTCTGCGCCGCGATCGCCTCGATGTTGTAGCCGCCGGCCGGCCAGTGCATGAAGGTGGTGCCGTCCTTCTTGAAGTCCTCGGCCCACGCGTCGAAGGGCGTCGCCTTCTCCGGGTCACGATCGGTGTATTCGGTGACCATCGAGACCACGGGCAGGCCCAGGTCGTAGAGGTAGCCGGCGAGGTTGTAGTTCAGCAGCACAACGCGCTTCGGCTTGACCGGGATGGTCACGTCGCCCTTCACGGTGCTGACGGTGCGCGTCGCGCTCGCCTGGGTCTCGGTGTCGGACGTGCCGCCGCCGCAGCCGGCGACGAGGCCGACTGCGCACAGTAGGGCGACGATGTATCGCACGTGCTTGGCCATGAAGTAGCCCTTTCTCGGTATATTTAGGACAGGCTTATCAAATCATATGCGGATGCACATGCGGCACCCACCCCGCACAAGATCACAGGTTAGGGTAACCATAGTTCTTGGGTAACGTGGGCGACATGCTCCGAGCGAACCCCCACTCCCCCGCCCGCACCGTCGCGCGGACCGTCGGCCTCGCGATCACCGGCGGCGTGCTCGTGCTGTTCACGGCCGCCGTGCTGCTCTCCCAGATCCTCGCCGCCGTCTCCGCGGCGTCCCTGTTCACCCCGGTGTGGCGGGCCGTCGGCACCGTCGGGGCCCTGGTGACGGGCACCGACCCCGCCCCCGTGGACGTGGCCACCGGCAGCGACCTGGCCTGGGCCTGGCAGTTCCACGCCGGAGCGCTGGTGATCGGCGCCGCGGCGGGACTGGTGTGGGGCGCGCTCGCCGTGCGCTCCGGCGCGCGCGGGGACGCAGGCATCGACCGCGCCGCGCGGGTGCTCCGGGCGGTCGGCTGCGTGGTGCTCGCGGTCGCGATGCTGCTCTACGGCCTGGCCAAGGTGATCCCCGCCCAGATGGGGTACATGAACCTTCCCGCCCACCAGCTGCAGGCGGTCGGCGATACCGAGCCGTTCTCGCTGCTGTGGGGGTACATGGCCGCGTCCACCCCGTACACGGTAATCACGGGGATCATCGAGCTCTCGGCGGGGCTGCTGCTGATCCCGCCGCGCACCCGGCTCGCCGGGGCCCTGCTGTCTGTGGTAGCGCTGACCCAGATCCTGCTGCTCAACCTGTTCTACGACGTGCCGGTCAAGCTGCTCGCCGCCGAGTTGCTGGTGATCGCGGTCGTCCTGGTGTGGCCGCACCGACGGGCGCTGCTGCGGGCCGTGCTCCCGGAGTCCCCCGCCTGCCGGACGGTGACGGCGGTCGCTGCCGGGTTCGCGGTGCTGCTCGTCGCTGCCACCGTTGCCTCGAACCTGTCCCGGGTATCGGCGATGAACACGCCCCGCGACCCGCGGGACGGGGTGTGGCGGGCCGTGTCCCTCACCGTCGACGGTGCGCCCGCCCCGGCCGCCGGCGCCCCCGGTCCGGTGTGGACGTCCATCGCCGTCACGCTCCGCGGCACCGCGGAGCACCCCGCGCGGGGCTCGGCGCAGGACAGCCTGGTGACGCAGACGCCGGACGGGGCCGTGACCGCCTGGGGCCTGCGGGTGGACGGCGACCGGTTCACTGTGCGCCGCGGCGCGGACGCGGCCCCGGTGGAGCTGCGGGTCGCCGCCGTGCCCGGCGGGCTGACGCTGAGCGGCACCGTGGACGGGCACCGTCTGGACGCCCGGTACGCACCGCGCGCGCTCGAGCGGCGATCCACGATCCGGCTGGTGCAGCAGCCGTTCGACCGCACGCGGCCGCGGCTGTAGTGGCACAGTGGTCGTCATGGAGCTACGCATCTTCGTCGAACCCCAGCAGGGAGCCACCTACGCCGATCAGCTCGCCGTCGCGCGCACCGCGGAGGAGTCCGGGTTCGGTGCCTTCTTCCGATCGGACCACTACCTGGCGATGAACGTCGACGGGGCGCCCGGCCCCACCGACTCGTGGATCACGCTCGGCGCGATCGGCCGGGAGACCAGCAGCATCCGCCTCGGCACACTGGTCACCTCCGCCACCTTCCGCTTCCCCGGACCGCTGGCCATCTCCGTGGCGCAGGTGGACGAGATGTCCGGCGGCCGCGTGGAGCTCGGCCTCGGGGCCGGCTGGTTCGGCGAGGAGCACGCGGCGTACGCGATCCCGTTCCCGGACGTGAAGGAGCGCTTCGACCGCTTCGAGGAGACCCTCGAGATCGTGACCGGGCTGTGGGAGTCGCAGGGCCCCTACACGTTCCGCGGCGAGCACTTCTCCGTGGTCGACTCGCCCGCGCTGCCCAAGCCGGCGCAGGCGCACGTGCCGATCGTGCTCGGCGGGGCGGGGAAGAAGCGCAGCGCGGCGCTGGCCGCCCGGTTCGCCGACGAGTACAACACCCCGTTCGTGCCCGTCGAGGAGGCCGCCGCGGTGTGGGCGCGGGTCGACGCCGCGGCCACCGCCGCCGGCCGCGACCCGCAATCGATCATCAAGTCGGCCGCCCAGGTGGTGTGCGGCGCCTCGGACGCGGCCACCCTGGACCGGCGTGCGGCCGCGATCGGCCGCGAGCTGCCCGAGCTGAGGGAGAACGGCCTCGCCGGCTCCGCGGACGAGATCGTCGACAAGCTCGGCACGTTCGCCGAGGCGGGCGCGTCGCGGGTGTACCTGCAGGTGCTCGATCAGAGCGATCTCGACCACGTCGAGTGGATCGGGGCCGAGGTGCTCCCCCAGGTGGCCGGGCTGTAGCCGGTACCCGACCGAAACCGCGCCCCCCGCCCCCTCGGGCGGCACGGCGCCGC
>JBEBXD010000158.1:0-6532 GCA_040391845.1 Tsukamurella paurometabola
CCCGTATGCAGACCCGGCGCGGGGCGACGGTAGACCCGGTAGACCTGCGGCGGCCGGGTGTCCACGACCTGCGGCCCCGACTCGGGATGCGCGGCGAGGTGGGCGCGGCACGCATCCTGATCGAGCACGCGAATCCGGCTCCTCTCGTGCGGCGGTACGGGCGGCGCCACCCGCAGGACGAGGCCGCCCCGCCGAGCGGTATGCACCGACTGCACCCGGTGCACCGTGCAGCCCGCACCGACCGCGACGCTCGCCAGGCTGACGCCCTGGCGGGCCACCACCACTACCCGGGCGCCGGGGGCGAACCCGGCCCCTCCCCCGCTTCCCGGGTCCAGGATCAGGGCCGTCGCCCCGTCTGCCTCCTCCGGCGGCTCCAGCAGGCCGTGGGCCACCGGGACCGGGACGTCCGCCTCGCCGCCCCCGCTGGGCCCGGTCCGGTCGGAATGCCCTGTCGGCTCGGGGAATTCGGGGAGGGGCTCCACCTCGATCCCCGGGATGGGCCCGCACACCGTGACGAACGGGGCCAGCGCGGCCCGCACGTCGGCGGGATCCGCGGGCCGCAGCAGGAACCGTCGCACGCCCCGGCGCTCGTGCCGGGTGACCGCGGCGAAGGCGGCGAGGACGAACGCCCGCCGCTCCGGCCCGAGCGCGGAGTCCGGCAGGTGGTCGAGCGCGCGGTCCACCGTCGACGGTCGGTAGGTGAGGCCCGCACCGGGCGGGCCCACGGTCTCGAGCCGTGTGCGCAGGTCCCTGGCGTCGGTGCCCGCGCCGAGCGCGGCGATGCGGTGCGCCTCGTGCAGGCTCAGCTGCGCGATGCGCAGCGCCACCGCCCACTGCAGGTCGGTGAGCGACTCGCCCGGCTCCTCCGCGGCGAACACGCGCCGCCCGTGGGTGCGGACCGCGTGCAGCAGCGCGGCCACCGTCGGAGCGGGGCACAGCCGCTCCACCGGAGACGGCCCGGGAGGCGCGCCGGGCGGGTCGTCGCCGGCCGGGAGCGTCGCGGGCTCGTCGAGCAGGGCCGCCGCCGTGGGGCGGTCCGTGTCGAGGACCACGGGGAACACGGTGCCGGGGCCCGCGGGCTTCCAGTCCTTCGGCCGGGTGAGCGGCAGCGGCTCGGCGCGGTCCGGGATCCAGACCTCGTCCGCACCGCTCGCCGGGTGTGCGGTGCGGAGGAATCCCCGCGTCAGCAACGGGCCTCGGCGGCGGTCACTGCGGGAACGGCAGGCCCGGCGGGATGGTGATGGTGCGCGGGGCGCCCGGCGGGAGGACGATCTGAGGGGGGATCCCCACGGTCGGGGGGTACTGCTGCGTCGCAGCGGGCGCCTCGGTGGTCGTCTCGACCTGCGGGTAGGTGGTGGTGGGCGGGGTGTACGGCGGCTCGTACGGCTGCTCGGGCGCCACCGGCGCCGTCGTGGCGGCCGACGCCGACGCCGACGCCGACGCCGACGCCGAGGCGGCCCCGGACGACGCCGAGGACGACGGTGCCGCCGTCGACGGCGAGGGATTCACGGTGAACGAGGGCACCGATTCGGGGTTCGACGGTGCGCAGGCGACCGCGATGCCGCAGGCGGCGAGGACCGTCGCACCAGCGAGGGTCCGGCGGAGCACGGCCGTGCTCGTAATCACACTGAATGACATGTGCAACATAGGACCGCATTCCGGGCCACATTGCAAGCGATCACGCCGTCGCGGCACCCACCCGTTCCCAACGGTGGCCGTGGAAGCGGAGCACCACCGCCAGGCAGCGCAGCACCATGAACGCCGCGAGCCCGGACCAGATGCCGGCCAGGCCCCAGCCGAACGCGTAGGACAGCCAGATCAGCGGGAGGAACCCCACGAGCGCGGCCGCCATCGTCGCGGACCGCAGGTACGCCGCGTCCGCCGCGCCCAGGAGCACGCCGTCGAGGGCGAACACCACCCCCGCGACCGGGATCATCGCCACCAGGAACCACCACGGCACCGTCACCGCGCTCAGCACCTGCTCGTCGGTCGTGAACAGGTGTGGGAGCACGCCGTGCAGGGCCCCCAGGACCCCGGCGATGACGAACGCGAACGCCGTCGACCACACGCAGACCCGCCGCCCGAGGCTCCGCGCGGCAGCCGTGTCCGCGGCGCCCAGCGCCGCACCGACCAGGGTCTGCGCCGCGATGGCGAGCGAATCGAGCACCAGGGCGACGAAGTTCCACAGCTGCATCGCGATCTGGTGCGCGCCGACGAACTGTGCCCCGGCCCGCGCGGCCACCGCGCCCGCCGAGACGAAGCACACCTGGAAGGAGAGGCTGCGCACGATCAGGTCGCGCCCCAGCACCAGCTGCGCACGCACCAGGTCGGCGCGCGGCAGTAGCGCCGCCGCCGAGCCGCCGGGACCGGACGTGGCCGCCCGGATCGCCGCGCCCAGGAACAGGCCGCCGCTGACGATCTGCCCGGCGAGGTTCGCCCACGCCGAACCGGCCAGGCCCAGTGCGGGCGCCGCGCCCCAGCCGAAGACCAGCACCGGGCACAGCACGGTCGAGAGCCCCAGCCCGACGAGCACGAACACGAGCGGCGCGCGGGGCCGCTGTACCCCGCGCAGCCAGCCGTTGCCCGCCATCGTGACCAGGATCAGGGGAATCCCGAACGATGCGACCCGCAACCAGGACTCGGCCGCCCCGGCGATCTCGTCGCCGCCCGCGATCGCCCGCGTCACCGGGCCGGCGAACAGGTGGACCAGGGTCACCAGTACGCCGCCGACGGCGAGCGCGATCCACGTCGCCTGCACGCCCTCGACGACCGCGCCGCGCGGGTCGCCCGCGCCGTACCGCCGCGCCGACCGCGAGGTGGTCCCGTAGGAGAGGAAGGTGAGCTGGGTGGAGACGGTCGCGAGGATGAGGCCGCCCACGGCGAGCCCCGCGAGCGCCAGCGCGCCCAGCCGGCCGATCACCGCGGTGTCCCAGAGCAGGTACAGCGGCTCCGCGGCGAGCACGCCGAGGGCCGGCAGGGCCTGCCCGACGATGCGTCGGCCGAGCCCGGAGGGCACGGCTGTCACGGTCATGCCCGTCCCGTCACGGCGCGCTCAGACCCGCGTGAGGAACGCGGCGACCACGTCGTCGCGGCTGCCGGTCGCGGAGTATCCCGCGGCGAGCCGATGGCCTCCGCCGCCGAACCCCCGCGCGACCTCGGAGACGTCGAGGTCGGTGCGGGCCCGCAGCGAGGCGGACCAATCGCCGGAGTCGCTCTCCTTGAACAGTGCCGCGACCTCGCTGTCCTCCGCCGTGCGCAGCAGGTCGATGAGCGATTCGGCCGCGTCCCAGCCGAGGGGCCCGCGGTCCTGCGCCCGGCACACGGCGTAGACCAGGCCGCGGCCTCCGAACGCCTCGGGCACCGCGACCGCGGAGCCGAGCACGGCGGCGACCATGGGGAACCACGCGCGGGGATGGCTGTCGAGGAGGTCCCGGGCGAGGTCGCGGCCGTGCGCGCCCGCGGCGAGCAGCCGGCCCGCCATGACGTGCCCGGAGGGCGAGGCCCAGCGGAACGACCCGGTGTCGGTGATCAGGCCCGCGTAGAGGCAGTCCGCGGTCTCGGCGTCGAGGTCGGCGCCCAGCGCGTCGATCACCGCGAGCACCAGTTCGGTGGTGCAGTTGGCCGCCGGGTCGATCAGGTCGACGGTGCCGAATCCGGTGTTGGTCGATCACTACCCGCGCGGGGTGGGCGCGGAAGGACTCCTCCAGTCCGGCGAGCCGCTCCGCGCTCGCGCAGTCCACGGCGACCGCCACCTCGGCGTCGGCGAGCGGCGCGGTGAAACCGTCGGCGCCCGCGAGCCGGCCGATCCCCGAGGGCAGGTCCGGGCCGGGATGGCTCACGCTCACCTCGGCGCCGCGGGCGCGCAGCACCCGCGCCAGCCCGAGGGCGGAGCCGAGGGTGTCGGCGTCGGGCCGCACGTGGCTGTACACGGCCACCCGGCGCGCGCCGTCCAGGGCCGCCGCGACGGCCGCGACAGCGGCGTCCGTCACCGCTCGGTCCCGTCGGGCCCCTCGCCGGTGCCCTCGTGCTCGTCCTCGTCCTCGTGCTTGTACGGGTCCGCGTCGCCGGCGGGCTGCGCGGTGGCGGCCACGGCCGCGACTCGCTCGTCCTGCTCGCGCGCCTTCGCCAGCAGCGCCTCCATGTTCGCCACCGCGGCGGGCACGCCGTCGAGCTCGAATCGCAGTGTGGGCGTGAACCGGACGCCGGTTCCCGCACCCACCTTGCTGCGCAGCTGGCCCCGGGCCTTCTCCAGGCCGGCGGCCGCCGCCTCGTAGTCGGGCTCGGTGTCCAGCGTCGGCCCCATGACGGTGTAGAAGACCGTCGCGTCGTGCAGGTCGTTGGTCAGCCGGGTATCGGTGACGGTGACGTAGTCGAGCCGCGGGTCCTTGATGTCGTGCTCGATCGCGGTCGCGACGATGGTCCCGATCCGCTTCGCCAGTCGAGCGGCCCGTGCCGGGTCAGCCATGGCCCATCCTCCCTCAATAATCGGACGATCGATCGGTGAGCACACTATCGACCGATGAACAGCGAGCATATCCCGGTGCGGCGCCGGGGGCGGGACGTCAGTCCTCGGGACCCCAGAGGCGTCGGTGCACCGAGAGCACCTCCACCTCGGGGTGCCCCACGACGGTGCGCTCGCACCTGTCGAGCACCTCGCCGACGTGGCCCGCGTCGGGCCCCACCACGCCCACGCCCAGCAGGGCGCGGCGGTGCAGGTCCTGATGCCCCACCTCGGCCGCGCTCACGGAGAACCTCCGCAGCTCGGCCAGGATCGGCCGGACGACCGACCGCTTGTGCTTGAGCGAATGCACATCGCCCAGCAGCAGATCTACCTCGATGACACCTGTGAACATCTGTCGGGCCACCCGGCCCAGGGGATAGTCGGGCGGGGGGGGGGGGGGGCGCGGGGGGGGGGCCGCACCCGGACCCGTATCGGTCAGTCGCGCGGCTTCTCGACCAGCTCGTAGGTCTCGATCACGTCGCCGATCTTGATGTCGGAGTACGAGAGCGTGAGACCGCATTCGTAGCCCTCGCGGACCTCGGTCGCGTCGTCCTTCTCCCGCTTGAGCGAGGTGACGGTGAGGTTCTCGGCCACGACCGCGGAGTCACGCAGCAGGCGCGCCTTCGCGTTGCGGCGCATGATGCCCGACTGCACCATGCAGCCCGCGATGTTGCCCACCTTGGACGACTTGAAGATCGCGCGGATCTCGGCCTGGCCGAGCTCCTTCTCCTCGTACACCGGCTTGAGCATGCCCTTGAGCGCCTGCTCCACCTCGTCGATCGCCTGGTAGATGATCGAGTAGTAGCGGATCTCGACGCCCTCGCGGTTGGCGAGCTCCGTGGCCTTGCCCTCGGCGCGCACGTTGAACGCGATGATGATCGCGTTCGACGCCGAGGCCAGGTTCACGTTGGTCTCGGTGACACCGCCGACGCCGCGGTCGATGACGCGCAGCTGCACCTCGTCGTCGATCTCGATCCCCAGCAGCGCCTCCTCGAGCGCCTCCACGGTGCCCGAGTTGTCGCCCTTGAGGATGAGGTTGAGCTGACTGGTCTCCTTGAGCGCGGCATCGAGGTCCTCGAGCGAGACCCGCTTGCGCGAGCGTGCGGCGAGGGCGTTGCGCTTGCGCGCCGCGCGCCGGTCGGCGATCTGCCGAGCGATGCGGTCCTCGTCGACCACCAGCAGGTTGTCACCCGCGCCGGGCACCGACGTAAAGCC
The DNA here is from genome assembly GCA_040391845.1 of Tsukamurella paurometabola. Classification (GTDB taxonomy): domain Bacteria; phylum Actinomycetota; class Actinomycetes; order Mycobacteriales; family Mycobacteriaceae; genus Tsukamurella; species Tsukamurella paurometabola_B. The sequence continues at coordinate 5,717 of JBEBXD010000158.1, forward strand.
GATGACCTGCGCCGGCCGCGACGGGTACGCCTCGGTGATGTCGTCGCCGTTCTCGTCCACCATGCGGCGGACGCGACCGTAGGCGTCGCCCGCGACGATCGAGTCGCCCACCCGCAGGGTGCCGCGCTGGATGAGCACGGTGGCCACGGGGCCGCGGCCGCGGTCGAGGTGCGCCTCGATCGCGACGCCCTGCGCGTCCATGTCCGGGTTCGCCCGCAGGTCCAGCGACGCGTCCGCGGTCAGGAGCACCGCCTCGAGCAGCTGCTCCACGTTGGTGCCCTGCTTGGCGGAGATGTCGACGAACATCGTGTCGCCGCCGTACTCCTCGGGGATCAGACCGTACTCGGTGAGCTGGCCGCGGATCTTCTCCGGCTGCGCGCCCTCCTTGTCGATCTTGTTGACCGCCACGACGATCGGCACGTCGGCCGCCTGCGCGTGGTTGATGGCCTCCACCGTCTGCGGCATCACGCCGTCGTCGGCGGCGACCACCAGGATCGCGAGGTCCGTGGCCTTCGCACCACGCGCACGCATGGCGGTGAAGGCCTCGTGGCCCGGGGTGTCGATGAACGTGATCAGGCGCTCGTTGCCCTCGAGCTCCGTGAGCACCTGGTAGGCGCCGATATGCTGGGTGATGCCACCGGCCTCGCCCTCGCGGACGTTGGCCTTGCGGATCGTGTCCAGCAGGCGGGTCTTACCGTGATCGACGTGGCCCATGACGGTGACCACCGGCGGACGGTACTCGAGATCCTCCTCGCCGCCCTCGTCCTCGCCGTAGGTGAGGTCGAAGCTGTCGAGCAGCTCGCGGTCCTCGTCCTC
>JBEBXD010000159.1:0-6519 GCA_040391845.1 Tsukamurella paurometabola
GGGCGCTGCGTCGCGCGAACCGCCTCGTCGGCAATCCCGACGGGGCGGCGGGCATCGAGAACGCCGGTGGTGGCCTGACGTTCGAGGCTGTGGGGGAGCAGGTCCTCGCGGTCGCCGGGGCCGATGCGCCGCTGGTGGTCGAATCGCCGGACGGTCACTGGCGCACCGCCCCGCGCGGGCGCCCCTTCGGCGTCGACGACGGCGACCGGCTCGAGATCGGCGAGGTGACCGCGGGCCTGCGGGTCGTGGTCGCCGTGCGCGGCGGCGTCGATGCGGCGCCCGTGCTCGGCAGTCGCAGCACCGACGTCCTCGCGCACCTCGGGCCCCCGCCGATCGCCCCCGGAGACGTGCTGCCCGTCGGGCGCGCCCCGCGCACCGCCGTGGGCGAGCCCGAGCCCGTGCCCGCGGTGCCGGACGGCGTGCGCCCGACTGTGCTCGACATCGCGCCCGGGCCCGACGCGGACCGCTTTCCCGACGGTGCCTGGGCGCACCTGCTGGGGGAGGAGTGGCGGGTGACGCCGGAGAGTGACCGCGTGGGCGTGCGGCTCGGCGGGGCGCCGCTCGCGCGCGCCGCCGGCGAGGTCCAGAGCCAGGCCCTCGTTCCCGGTGCGATCCAGATCCCGCCCTCCGGGCAGCCCGTGGTCTTCGTGGTCGATCACCCGACCACCGGCGGCTATCCCGTGCTCGCCGTGGTCGCCGAACACCACCTGGACCTGCTCGGACAGCTGCCGCTCGGGTCGCCCGTCCGGTTCCGCGGCGATGCCTCCGCACCGTCCGGCCAACCCCCGTCAGGTCGGTGAAAGCCCGGCCCGCACCGCCCGGGTGTGGTTGTCTCGGACGCACCGGGGACGCAGGCCGCGCCCCCGGGCGCGTACGACTGAACCCTCCGGAAGGACACATGAGCAGGAACGCAGATCGTCGGATCGCCGGTATCGTCGCCGCACTCGCGGCCGTATCCCTGGCAGTCGCGGGGTGCGGCAGCACGTCGTCCGAGGACGTCGCCGCCACGTCCGCCGCGCCGGCGGCGAGCACGAGCGCCGCCCCGTCCTCGAGCGCCGCGCCGGCGGCGCACTCGTCCGCCTCCGCCGCGTCCTCGTCCGCGTCCGGCTCGTCCGCGTCGGCGTCTGCGGGCGGCTCGTCCGGGCGGGCGAAGCCGGGGGAGGTGAAGGTGAGGGGCGCCGACGGCAGCCAGGTTGCACTCACGGGGCCGATCGCCGCGAAGTACTCCTCCGCGACGCAGGCGCAGCGCACCGCGCTCGGCGTCGCGCTGACCGGCGATCACAACGCCGGCACCCGCGACAGCGGCGTGATCTTCCAGCAGTTCAAGGGCGGCGTGATCACCGCGAGGAACAGCTCCGCCGGCACCCCGGCCTACATCACCTGGGGGCTGATCCGCGACGCGTGGAACATCGAGCGGGACGCCACCGGCAAGCCCGCGCCGAACGGGAAGAACGGCTCGGCCGGCCCGCTCGGGGCGGTGACCAGCGACGAGACCACGTCCGGCACCGTGAAGCAGACAACGTTCGAGCACGGGAAGATCACCTTCAACCCCCAGACGAGCACGGTGGAGGTCACCGTCAACGGCAAGGTCGTCCCGGCGGGGCTCTGACGCCGGCCTACCGGCTCACTGGCGCAGCTCGTCGTGCAGCCACCCGACGGTCTGCATGCCGAACAGGTCCGTGCCCCACCCGTAGATGTCCGTGATCATCTTCGTCATGCTGCAGTCGGTGGGCCGGTAGGTCACCTCGGTGCCGCCCCGGCTCCATTTCCGGACCAGCTTGCGGGCGTCCTCCGCGGGCACCAGCGACATGAACGAGTCGTCGCGGGCGCAGGACGCGATGAGCACCGGCGCGGCGGGCGACGGTCCGGGCGCCAGGAGGTCGTTGTCGTTGAACGCCCGCTGGAAGGTCGGCTGATCCACCGGCGGGCGGCCGTCGCGGAACAGGGCGCCCAGCGGCACGAACGGGGTCAGGAAGTAGATGTCCTGGCACTGGCCGCGGAACAGGTCGGCGATCGCCTTGCCGGCCGGGTTGAGTTGCTCGTCGACCTTCATGTCGGGGTACTCGGGTTCGAGGCCCAGCAGGGTCGCGAACGCGAAGCCCGCGCCGATCCCGCCGCTGGAGTTGCGCATGAAGGTGCGCTGGTCCACGACCATCCCCTCGAGCACCGTGGCCTTGATGTTCAGCTCGGGCGCGTACTGCTTCGCGGCGGTGGCCGCCGTCGCGGCGCCCACGCCGCCTCCGGCGATGCCGAAGATCCCGACGGGCGCGTCCTTCGAGAGCCCCGCGTCCCGGACGGCCTGGGCCGCGCGGACACCGTCGAGCAGGGCGTGCCCGGCGAACTTCCCCGCGAACACACCGTGCGGCTTCGGGTCCGCGTCGTTGCCGACGTCGGTGATCGCGACGGCGTCCCCGTTGCCGAGCATCAGGGCGAGCGGGCCGAGGGCCGACCAGGAGGCACCGTCGAGCGGGTTGCGCCCGGTCCACTGCGTGCTGGGGTGACAGCCGGCGCCGACGGAGTCGTTCGCCTCCTGGTAGCCGATGATCGGCTTCTGCGAGTTCGCGTTCCCGGTGTCCGGGATCATCACGATGCCGGTGGAGATCTTCCGGGTCCTCCCGTCGACCCCGGTGGTGACGTACATGGTGCGCCACGCGTCGAGCCTGCCCGGTTTCACCCCGGTGAACATCACGTCCACCTTCTTCGCCTTCAGCAGGGTGCCGGGGACGTCCGAGTCCTTGAGTGCGGGTTCGGCGTAGAAGGGGTCGGTCACGGTGAGGGCCGTGAAGATCTCCTGCGGCGTGCCGACGCGGCCGTGGGTCAGGGTTCCCACCACGTAGCCGTTGAAGACCTGGTCGAGGCCGGGGGTCCGCGGTTCGACGGTGCGCGACGGCGCCGGGGCGGTCGCGGAGGGAGATGCGGGGGAGGGCGCGGGAGTGGCGGGGTCCGCGACCGCGACGGACGCGCCGCCGGCGGCGGCCGCGACCGCCGCGGTGACCACCACCGATCCGAACCGGAGGGCCGCCGTGCATCCGAGCATCATTCGTCTCATCTCATACCCGATCTCTGCGTGACCGCGTCCCGACTCCGCGATGAGTGCGAGCATAGTCATCATGACTACTCCTGTTGCCATTCGACTCGCGGTCGGTGCGGTCGCCGTCGCGGTCGGCGCTGCGCTCGTCGCTCCGGGCCCAGCCGTCACTGCCGCGCCCGCCACGCGCTACCTCGATCTGGGCATGCCCAACCGCGACGCTTCTGTCGCGCCCGGAGGCGTGAACAGCGCGTTGCCGACCACCAGCGCGCCACTCAAGCGCGCCCTCGACGCGGCGCGAGCCGCGAAGGTGCCGCCGAAGCGGTACGCCGCACTGCTGCAGCAGTACTGGCTGACCCGGGCAACCGAGCGGGCCGGGATCGACCTGGCCGCGTGGAATCCGCGGGCCGGGGTGAGCGCGAACTATTCGAACCTGATCAAGTCGTACACGCTGTACGAGCAGCTGCAGCTCGAGCGGCGCGAGCTGTACTGGTCCGGCCAGGGGGGACAGGTCGGCGCGGACTTCGGCGGCGGGCTGCTCGATTTCGAGATGGCGGGAACGGCGTTCGATCTGCCGGGGGTGCAGCAGGCGGCGAACGAGATCAGTAAGACGCTCGTCGACCGGCTGGGGCCACAGGCCCTCGGCATGCTGCCGACCGGGCTGGCCGCGCTGCTGCGCGCCGCGCGCACGATCTCGCCGCAGGATCTCAGCTGGAGCATCGGGATGATCCTGGTGATGCAGAAGAACATCTTCTCGGACCTGATGCCGATGCACGTCGCGTACGTCGCGGAGGGCCTGCCGGCGCTGCTGGAGATGCGCGCGGCCGGGCTGTTCGACGACTCCATCATGGCGGCGTGGGAGGACGTGGCCTCGGGTGACGACCAACGGATCACCTCGGGCAACGCCGCGCTGCTGCGCCGGGAGCAGCGCGACAACATCGGTGCGCAGTGGGATCAGGTGCGCCGGTACAAGGGCGATGTGGGCCAGGCGATCACGTACCTGTCGACGGTGGCGGGCTCGCCGTCGGTGGCGGGCGTCATCCCGCCCCGCGAGTACAGGTCGACGAAGTACACGGTGATCGCGTCGAACGGGAAGAAGGCGATCGTCACGCTGCCCCTGCCGGACTGGAACTGGTCGGTGTACGACCAGCGGTGGGCCTACATCACCTCGCAGCTGGTACCGAAGTACCAGTACGCGGTGAAGCACGACTGGCCCTCGCTGGAGCGGGTGTTCCGCACTCCCTACGAGGTGCAGATGCAGTCGCACCGGCCGATCGCCTCGCTGCCGCAGCTGCTGACCTCGCTGGTGAACGGCATGAAGGTGGACTACCCGCCGGTCTGAGGGGACCTCCTGTTCCGGAGTCCGGAGTCGGTGATCCGCGTCCGGTCCACGATCTCTGCAAAGCGTGCTCAGGAGAGGTAGCGGACTCCCGTGAGCTCCTCCGACAACGTCCACATGCGTTCCGCCAGAACGGTATCCGTGGCGATCGGGCTCGGCTGAACTCTGACCGGGAACCCGCGTGCGCCGCGGAACCCGTCCGGTCCGTAGTACTCGCCGCCCCGTGCCCGCGGGTCGGTCGCGGCGCGCAACTCGGGAAGCGCACCCTTGGCGGGGGAGTTGGTGAACGCGCGCAGGAGCCGCCCGGCGATCGGCCGGACGATCGCGGGCACCTTCGCCTCCATCATCTCCGAGGCGCTCTCGGTCGCGGCGCCGCCGGGGTGGGCGGCGAGAGAGGCGACCGTGGAGCCGGCCCCGGTGAGGCGCCGCTGCAACTCGTACGCGAACAGCTGGTTGGCGAGCTTGGACCATCCGTAGGCCTGGTCGGCGTCGTACGGGGTGGATTCCCAGTTCGGATCCTCCATGCGGTCCTTCGCCCACATCGTGGCCGCCAGGCTGGAGACGGTGACGACGCGTGCGGCGGGGGCCTCGGAGAGCAGGCCGAGGAGCCGGCCCGTGAGGGCGAAGTGCCCGAGGAGGTTCGTGCCGAACTGGGGCTACGCGGATCGAGCTCGACTGAGAGAAAGGCGCCTTCCATAAGAAGTGAAGTCACTTCTTGACAGGCATCACACCTCGTCCTAGGCTCTGCTCATGACTTCACACCGCCGAACGCCGTCCTTCGAAACCCTGCTCTACTCCGAATCCGGCCCCATCGCCACGATCACTCTCAACCGGCCGGATCGGCTCAACACGATCGTCCCTCCCATGCCCGACGAGGTGGATGCGGCGGTCACGATAGCTACCAGGTCCGCCGACGTCTCGGTGATCGTTCTCCGCGGTGCGGGCCGATCATTCTGCGGCGGTTACGATTTCGGCGGCGGCTTCACGCGCTGGGATGAGGACATCAGTACCGACGGGGAGTGGGATCCGGGCAAGGACTTCTCGTTCGTAACCGCTCCCCAGGTGGCGCCGACTCAGAAGTTCTTATCCATCTGGCGTTCATCAAAGCCGGTGATCGCGCAGATCCACGGCTATTGCGTCGGCGGCGGAAGCGATTTCGCGCTGGGCGCCGACCTGGTGATCGCCAGCGACGATGCCGTGATCGGCACCCCCTACAGTCGCATGTGGGGCACGTACCTGTCCGGGATGTGGCTCTACCGGCTCGGGCTGACGCGTGCAAAGGAATACGCGCTGACCGGCAAGGCACTCACCGGCGTCGAAGCGGCCGAGATCGGGCTGATCAATCGGTCAGTGCCCTTCGCCGACCTCGAGTCGACTGTGTCCGATCTCGCGAACGACCTCGCGAGTATCCCGCTCTCCCAACTCTCCGCCATGAAACTCATCGTCAACCAGGCCTACGACAACATGGGGATGGCCTCGACCCAGACGCTCGGACCGATCCTCGATGGGCTGATGCGCAATACGCCGGACGCCCGTCGTTTCGTCGAACGCGCGGAGACCGAGGGAGTGCGTGCGGTGATCTCGGATCGCGATGGCCGATTCGGCGATTACAGCCAGGCCCCCGCCGGCCGACGACCCGATCCGCGGCACGTCATCGTGCCCTAGGCTGCGGGTATGGCCCCTACCGCGAAGGATCCCGATTCAGCTGACGACGACCTCGACGGGCGGCATCGCCGGGGACCAGGCGCCACTTCGAAGGGGCAGGCCACCCGTACCCGGCTGATGGATGCCGCTCAAGAAGAACTGCGCGCGCGCGGTGCGGTGGAGATCGCCGCGGTCGCGACCGCGGCCGGTGTGGCACAGAGTGTCGTGTATCGATACTTCCGGAACAAGGCGCAACTCGTTGAGGCCGTCGTCAACCGATTCTACGACCAGTACGACGAGGCGGTCTTCCTCACGGACATGCCGAGAACCCTCGTCTGGATGGATCGCGAGGCGCTGCGGGTGCGGCAGGAGGTGGACTTCCTCTACGATCATCCGCTCGGACCTACAGTGGCTGCTGGACTTCTTCACGAGGCGGCTGCGGCGCGCGTCGACACCGAACGTCACCAGCAGCACATCGCGATGGCCGCGCGCAACATCCGTCGGGGTC
>JBEBXD010000160.1:0-6449 GCA_040391845.1 Tsukamurella paurometabola
GCCGACTCTTTTCTGGGGGGGGGGGGGGGCTGGGGGGGGCGGGGGGGGGGGGGCGCGCGCCCCCCCCCCCCCCCCCCCCCGCCCCCGGTTGTTGCCCCCCCCCCCCCCCGACGGGTTGATCCGCGCGCTCAGCTCCTCCACCAGCACGGGGAGCGCGGCGTCGGGCACGGCGAGCACGAGCAGCTCGGCCTTCTCCGCGATGTCGGCGGGGGCGGCGATGCGGGCCTCGGGCAAGCGCTGCGCGGCACGGTCGCGGGAGACCCCGGACGGTGCGGCGGCGGCGGTCACGATGTGACCGGCGCGGTCGAGGGCGGCACCCAGGGCGGAGCCGACTCGGCCGGCGGAGATCACGCCGACGGACAGCCGCGCGGGCGTGGGGTGATTGGGGATGTCCTCGAGTGAGAACTCGGGCATGGGCGTACGCCTCCAAGGGGTCGTTCCAGTCCCGCATCGCGGGTACCAGACGGTCACCAGAAGGCTATGCCCGCGCCGGGGCGCGGGCAATGCCGTGTGAGGTATGTCTCGGCCCGGTCGTGCCGGCCCGGGCGCCTATTCGGGCTTGCGGCGGCGTCCCCCGCCGGTACTGCGCTCGGGATCTGCGTTCATCCGCGCGATCAGGTCGGCGACGGTACTGCCCGAGGTGTGCTGCCCTGCGTGGCCGGGGTGCTCCACCTGCTGCTCCTGCCGGTCCTCCGGGGCCTGTTCGGGCTGGGGGCGGTGCTGCGGCTGCGGCGCCTGCTGCGGGGGCGCCTGCTGCGCCTGCTGCGGCGGGCCCTGGAACGGGGGCGCGGCCGGCGGGAACGGCGGATGGGACGGCGCCGCGGGCGGCGTGGCCGGGGTGTAGGGGCGGGGCGGCAACGGCGAGCGGTACCCGGACTGCGGGGCCAGCGGTACGAACGGCTCGTCCGCGCCGGGACCGGTGTGCTCCACCTGCTCCACGTGCTCCACGTCGACGGGCTGCTCGGCGTCCCCCGGCGCGGCGGCCGCGGGGGCCGGGGAGGACGGTGCCGCGGTGACGGATTCGTCGGTGACCACGTGGAACACCGTGGTCGGTGACTCCCCCTGCGGCCCCTCCGCGCCGGCGGGAGCGGCCGCAGCGGCGGGCCCGGTGGGTGCGGCGGGTCCGGTGGGTGCGGCGGGCCCCGCAGGGGTGGGGGCGGCCGTCGTCACCGCGGTGGCCTCCGCGTCGGTGATCGGCTCGTCGGCGAGGTCTGTCGCGGACGCGGCACCGTAGTAGTCGTCGACGGCACTGTCCGGCTCGGGCACACCCGCGAAGTCCTGCTGCGCGCGGAACCGGTCGTCGTCCTCGAACACGGACTTGGCGCGCTGCGCGGCGATGGCCCTCTGCTCCGCCGCGGCGTACAGCTCCGTGTACGAGGGGCCGAGGTCGCGACCGAGGAGCTCCTCGAGGTTCGCGCGCAGCGCCAGCACCTCCGCCTTGAGCGCGGTCAGCTCCTCGGAGGACTCGCCTGCCAGCTCGGCGCGGATGTCCCGCTCCACCTGCAGCTCGTACTCACGGCGCGCGCTGATCTCCCGCTCGAGCTGCAACTCGTACACGGTCTTCAGGCCACTCTCCTTCGACTCCGCCGCACGCAGGTCGCGCGAGTAGCGGGCGATCAGGAAGGCTGCGATCACCAGGCCCCATACCAGCAGGATCAGCGCGACCAGGCCCCAGCGGCGGTCGTCGGAGAACACCCACAGGCCGGTACCGATCACCGCCAGCAGGATCACCACACCGAGCATCCACTGCCCCGCCCCCGACGATCGTCTCGGGACACGCTTTCGTGAACTCGGGATAGGTGGTTGCGTCATGTCCGCGACCTTACCGTTTCCTCGAGCCGGGATTCCTCAGGCTGGCGATGTGTCGGCGGGCTGGTCGTCGGGGTCGTCGGGTGTGCGACAGCAACGCTCGAGCCACAGCGCCGCGGCCAGGAGCAGGACGGCGCCCGCGGCCCCGATCCAGGCCCCCGGACGGTCCGCGTGGGTGGCGGCCAGACGGTCAGCGTCGGCGAGGAGGAACACGAGCATGCCCCCGAAGAACCCGAGGGCCACTGCGCCGAGGTACGCGGACGCCTTCGCCAGCGCGACGGCGCGCGCCACGGCGATCGGGTGGATCCGGCCCGGCCCCCACCCGACCTGCCCCTCGGCGAGCCGTGTGCGCACGAGCTGCGCGATGTACGCGTCGGCGGCGGCCACCCCGTACAGCAGCGCCCCCGCCCAGAGCGGAACCACGGGCACCACGCTGCGCACCAGCAGGTACGAGCCGAGGCCCACGCCCACCACGATGACGGCGAGTTCGATCCAGCCGGTCGCGCGGACGGTGGGCCCGCCCGGCTTCTCGGGCCCGGAGCCCGGCTGCGTCGACGATCCGCTCACAGCGGCGTCACCTCCGCGGTCTCGTCGGCGGGCAGGGCGCGCACCAGGTCGGCGACCCGGCCGTGCCCCGGCAGCACCGCGTCCGGGTCGGCGTCGAGCCACGGCACCAGGACGAAGGCGCGCTGGTGCGCGCAGGGGTGCGGCAGCGTGAGCTCGGGATCGCCCGAGAACACGGGCTCCCCCATGGTGTTCTGTTCCCCGGTGCTCTCCCAGACGGCGATGACGTCGACGTCGAGGGTGCGCGGCCCCCAGCGCACGTCGCGCACGCGCTGCGCGGCCGCCTCCCGCTCCCGGGCGAAGGCGAGCCAGCCGGCGGCGTCGCGGGCCGGGTCGTCGGCGAGCACCGTCGCGTTGACGAAGTCGTCCTGCTCCACCCCGCCCCAGGGCGGCGTTCGGTACAGGGCGGATGCCCGCACGAGGGCGGGCCCGAGGGCGTCGATCGCGGCCCGGACGGCGGCGTCCGCGGCGCCGAGGTTGGCGCCGAGCGAGAGCACGGCGCGGCTCACCGCACCCCCCGGGCGCCGGCGCGCGACCGCCGTGCGATCACCGCGACATCCTTGAAGGACAAAGGGATCGGCGCGGACGGCTTGTGGATGGTGACCTCCACCGCGTACACCTTCTCGTCGGCGGCGATGGTGTCGGCGATCTCCGCGGCGACCGTCTCGATGAGGTTGCGCGGCTCTCCCTCGACGATGTCGTGGGCCCGCTGCGCGAGCACCCCGTAGTCCACGGTGTCGTCGAGGTCGTCGGAGGCCGCCGCGGCCCGCGAGTCGACCCACAGCACGAGGTCGACCACGAACTCCTGCCCGTCGCGGCGCTCGTGCTCGAAGACGCCGTGGTGGCCGTGCACCCGCAGGCCCGTGAGTTCGATCCGATCGGCCATGTCAGGCGCCACCCTTCTTCCAGGCCTCACTCACGAGGATCGCGTCCGCCGTCGAGCGCACGTCGTGCACCCGCACCCCCCACACCCCGGCCTGCGCGGCGAGCGCGGAGACGGCCGCGGTGGCCACCTCCCGGCCACCGGGCTCGCGGCCGCCGAGGAGCTCGCCGAGGAACCGTTTGCGGGAGGCGCCCACCAGGATCCGGAACCCGGTGGCCTGCAGGGCGGGGAGGCCGCGCAGCAGCGCCCAGTTGTGGGCGGCGTTCTTCGCGAAGCCCAGCCCCGGGTCCAGCACGATCCGCTCGGGGGCGATGCCCGCGGCGATCGCGGCGTCGGCCTGGTGCATCAGCTCGTCGCGCACCTCGGTGACCACGTCGTCGTATTCGGTGATCTCGTGATGGATGCCGGTCCACACCGGGCCGGGCGCGCCGGGCGAGGGCCGCCAGTGCATGAGAATCCACGGCGCGTCCGATTCGGCGACCACCCTCGTCATGTCCGGGTCGGCCCGGCCGCCGGAGACGTCGTTGACGATCGCGGCGCCCGCCTCCAGCGCTGCGGCGGCCACGGATGCGCGCATGGTGTCCACGGAGACGGCGACGCCCTCGGCGGCGAGCGCCGCGATCACCGGCACCACGCGGTCGCGTTCCAGTTCGGCGGGCACCCGGTGCGCGCCGGGCCGGGTCGACTCGCCGCCCACGTCCACGATCGCGGCGCCGTCGGCGACGAGCTCCCGCGCCCGCGCGACCGCGGCCTCGGGGTCGAGGTAGCGGCCACCGTCGGAGAAGGAGTCCGAGGTCACGTTCACGATCCCCATGATCAGGGTCGTGTCGGCGGTGCCGGCGCTGCGCGGGCCAGGCACGATCACCGGCGGCGCAGGATCAGCTCGAGCGCCTCCGCGCGGGAGGTCGCACTGTCTTTGAACGCGCCGCGCACCGCCGAGGTCGTGGTGGTGGCGCCCGGCTTGCGGATGCCCCGCATCGCCATGCACAGGTGCTCGGCCTCGATCACCACGATCACGCCGCGCGGGTCCAGCTTGCGCACCAGCGCGTCGGCGATCTGCGCGGTGAGCCGCTCCTGCACCTGCGGCCGCTTGGCGTACAGGTCCACCACGCGGGCCAGCTTGCTCAGCCCGGTGACGCGGCCGCTGCTGCCGGGCAGGTAGCCCACGTGCGCCACCCCGTGGAAGGAGACGAGGTGGTGCTCGCACGTCGAGTACATGGGGATGTCCTTGACCAGCACCATCTCGTCGTGGTCCTCGCCGAAGGTGGTGTCCAGCACCGCATCCGGGTCGGTGTGCAGGCCGCCGAAGACCTCCCCGAACGCCCGCGCGACCCGCTCGGGGGTCTTCTTCAGCCCCTCCCGGTCCGGGTCCTCGCCGACGGCGATGAGCAGTTCCCGGACCGCCGCGACGGCACGATCGTGATCGAACGGCGCCACCGCGGCGCCACCGCCGTCGCCCATCAGCTCTCGCTCGATCGGTCCGGGCCGGACTGCTCCCCGCCCCGCTGCTGCTCACCCTGCTGCTCCTGCGGGGGCCAGCCCGGGGCGGACCAGCCGGCGGGGGCGCCGTAGTCGGGGCGGCTGCCGTGCTGCGGCTGCTGGCCGTACTGGCCCTGCTGCTGGCCGTGCTGGCCCTGCTGGGCCGGCGGGTACTGCGGGCCCGGGTAGGGCTGGGGCGGCCCGCCCCAGGCGCCGGGCTGTCCGTAGCCGGGCTGCTGGCCGTAGCCCGACGGCGCGCCCTGCCCGTAGCCGGACGGTGCCTGCCCGTAGCCCGACGGCGCGCCGGGGCCGGGCCACTGCCCGCCCACGGGCGCGGGGGCGGGGGCGCCCCACTGGCCGTTCTGGCCGGCGTGGCCGTTCTGGCCGTTCGGACCGCGTCCGTTCTGCGCCGCGGCGGTCGCCTTCTCCAGCTCGACCCGGCGCTCGGCCTCCTCGTCGACGGGCGGCCACGGCTCGCCCTTCTCGATCGCGATCTCCTTGGGGGTCTTGATCGGGGGCTTCGTCGAGGGGATGCGGCTGCCGAAGTCGTCGAACTGGGTGATCCGCGGCCGCTTCTCGACGGACTCGAAGATCCGCTCGAGGTCCTTGCGGACCAGCGTCTCCTTCTCGAGGAGCTCGCCGGCGAGCACGTCGAGCACGTCGCGGTACTCGTTGAGGATGGCCCACGCCTCGGTGTGTGCGGCCTCGATCAGCGAGCGCACCTCCTCGTCGATCTGCGCGGCCACGGCGTCCGAGTACTGGGTGCCGCCGCCCATGCCGCGGCCCAGGAACGGATCGCCCTCGTCCTGGCCGTACTTGACGGCGCCGAGGCGGGCGCTCATGCCGTACTCGGTGACCATGGCGCGGGCGATCTTGGTGGCCTGGTCGATATCGCTCGAGGCACCCGTGGTGGGCGAGGCGAACACCAGCTCCTCGGCGGCGCGCCCGCCCATGGCGAAGATCAGCCGGCCGATCATCTCGTTGCGGGTGTACATGCCCTTGTCGTTCTCGGGCACCGCGAGGGCGTGGCCGCCGGTGCGGCCGCGGGCGAGCACGGTGACCTTGTAGACCGGGTCCAGCCCCTCGGTGGCCCAGGCCGCCAGGGTGTGGCCGCCCTCGTGGTAGGCGGTCACCTTCTTCTCGTGCTCGGAGATGATCCGGTTCTTGCGGCGGGGGCCGCCCACCACGCGGTCCACGGCCTCCTCGAGGGTGGCGGCCGTGATCACGGTGCCGTTCTCGCGGGCGGTGAGCAGCGCGGACTCGTTGACCACGTTCGCCAGGTCGGCGCCGGACATGCCGGGGGTGCGCTTGGCGAGGCCGTCGAGGTCGGCGTCGGGCGCGAGGGGCTTGCCCTGCGCGTGCACCTGCAGGATCGCCTTGCGGCCGGCCATGTCCGGGTTGCTCACGGGGATCTGGCGGTCGAAGCGGCCGGGGCGCAGCAGCGCCGGGTCCAGGATGTCCGGGCGGTTGGTGGCCGCGATCAGGATGATGCCCTGGCGGTCGCCGAAGCCGTCCATCTCGACGAGCAGCTGATTGAGGGTCTGCTCACGTTCGTCGTGGCCGCCACCCAGGCCGGCGCCGCGCTGGCGGCCGACGGCGTCGATCTCGTCGACGAAGATGATGCAGGGGCTGTTCTCCTTGGCCTGCTCGAACAGGTCGCGCACGCGGGAGGCGCCGACGCCGACGAACATCTCGACGAAGTCGGAGCCGGAGA
>JBEBXD010000161.1:0-6353 GCA_040391845.1 Tsukamurella paurometabola
CGAAACCGGCCGGTTCGGTGAGGGTCAGACCCGCAGGGCGCCCTTGAGGTAGGCGGCGGCGCCGAGGTGCTGGGCGCAGTCGTCGACGATGCTGACCAGCCGGACGGCGACGGTGACCGGCGGGTCCCACGCCTCGTCGATGACGCGGCCCAGTTCCTCGTCCGTCACGGCGGCGAGGTACTCGTTCGCCATCGCGCCGACCTCCTGGAAGTAGCCGATCAGCAGCGCGTCGCCCGCCTGCACCCGCGCGGCCTCGCCTCGGCTCTGCCCGTAGCCGGTGGCGTCGGGCGGCAGGTCGAGGCCGAAGCGGCCGTACCAGTCGCGCGCGGTCCACACCTGCTCCACGCCCGCGATCGGCGCGAGCTGCGCGTCGATCACCCGGGCGCTGTGCCACAGCAGCCAGGTGATCGTGTTGGCGTCCGGCGCGATCCGGCGGCTCGCGACGTCCGGGTCGAGCCCGTCGGTGATGTCCTCCGCATGCTCGAGGATCCGGGCGAAGGAGTCGATCAGCACATCGCGTGCAGTGCTTCCGTCCATACGCCCGACGGTACGCCTCTCCCCGGCCGCAGTGGTCAGCTCAGGGAGCGGCCGAGCTGGCGCGCGAGGACCGCGGCGAAGGCGGCGGGATCGGCGACGGCGCCGCCCTCCGCGAGGACCGCGGTCCCGTAGAGGATCTCGGCGGCATCCTTGAGCGCCGGATCCTCCGCCGGGGCGTCGGCGGCGGCGACGCGGTCGCGTAGACCCTGCACGAGCTCGTTCTCGGGGTTCAGCTCGAGCGTGCGGCGGGTGCGCGGCACCTCCTGCCCGCTGGCCCGGTACATCTGCTCCAGCTGTGGAGTGAGGTCGAACTCGCCGCCCACCAGGCACGCCGGCGAGGTGGTGAGGCGGGAGGTGAGTCGCACGCCCGCGACATCGTCCTCGAGGGTCGTCGCCAGCCATTCCGTCAGCTGCTCGAAGCCCTCGGCCTCCGGCGTGTCGTCACCCAGGTCTGCCTCGCCCTTGGCGACGGAGACGAACCGCTTACCGTCGAACTCCGCGCCCGTGGTCCACAGCTCGTCGACCTGATCGGTGAGCAGCAGCACCTCGAATCCCTTGGCTGCGAAGGCCTCCAGGTGCGGGGATGCCTCGAGCCGGGCGCGGGAGTCGCCGGTCGCGTAGTAGATGACGTCCTGCCCCTCGGGCATGCGCGCCACGTACTCGGCGAGGCCGGTGGTGCCGTTCTCGCTGAACGTGGACTCGAACGACGATGCGGCGAGCAGGGTGTCGCGGTTCTCCTGATCGTCGAGCAGCCCCTCCTTGAAGACGGCGCCGAACGCCGACCAGAAGGTCTCGTACTTCTCGCGCTCGTTCTCGCGCATCGCGGTGATGGTCTGCAGCACGCGCTTGACGAGCCGCTTGCGGATCATCACCAGGTGCCGGTCGTTCTGCAGGATCTCGCGGGAGACGTTGAGCGACAGGTCCTGCGCGTCCACGACGCCCGTCACGAACCGCAGGTACGGGGGCAGCAGCGCCTCGCAGTGGTCCATGATGAACACGCGCTTGACGTACAGCGCCGGCCCCGACTTGGCGTTGCGGTAGAACATGTCGTAGGGCGGCAGCGTCGGGAGGAACAGCAGCGCCTGGTACTCGAACGTGCCCTCGGCGCGCACCGAGATGGTCTCCAGCGGCTCGTCGAAGGCGTGGCTGACGTGCCGGTAGAAGTCGGCGTACTCCTCGTCGGTGACCTCCTCCTTGGGGCGCGCCCACAGGGCCTGCATCGAGTTCAGCGTCTCGTCGCCGAGGCGGATGGGGAAGGCGATGAAGTCGCTGTAGCGGCGCACGATCGAGCGGAGCACGGCGTCGGAGGTGTAGTCGTGCAGGCTCTCGTCGGACTCGTCCGTGCGCAGGTGCAGGGTGATCGTGGTGCCGTGCCCGGCGGGCACGTCCTCACCGGTCAGGTCGGTGACGGTGTACGTGCCGTGCCCCTCGGACTCCCAGCGCGTGCCGGTGTCCTCGCCGGCCTTCCTGGTGGTGAGGACGACACGGTCTGCCACCATGAACGCCGAGTAGAAGCCGATGCCGAACTGGCCGATGAGATCTGCGGAGGCGCCCTCCTCCTTCGCCTGCCTCGCCGCCTCCAGGGTGCGCTTGAGCTCGCCGGTGCCGGACTTGGCGAGCGTGCCGATCAGGTCGACGACCTCGGTCCGGCTCATGCCGATCCCGTTGTCGGCGATGGTGAGGGTGCGCGCCTCCGCGTCCGGGGTCAGCTCGATGTGCAGGTCGGAGGAATCGGCGTCGAGGTCCTTGTCCTGGTAGGCCTCGAGCCGCAGCTTGTCGAGTGCGTCCGAGGCGTTCGAGATCAGCTCGCGCAGGAAGATGTCCTTCTCCGAGTACACGGAGTGGATCATCAGCGATAGGAGCTGATCCGTCTCGGCCTGGAACTGCAAGGTCTCAGCGGTCACGTCGAAAGCCCTCTCATCTCATGACGACGATGTTCTCGCCGATGATTCTGCCAAGCCGCGCGGGCACGGGTGACGGGTGTCGAGCGTGCAGGCGATGCGCGGGGCGCATGCCCCGTGAAATCCGAGGTCAAGGGGCGCTCCCACCGCGGGGTGTCGGTGCGCGGGGCTACGGTGCGGGGGTGGTGAACGCAGACGGTGCCGGCAGCGCGCGATCCGGCGCGGCCTACCCGGCCGGGGTCGCGCTGATGTACCTCGACCGGCCCGTGGGCACGCTGACGCCCGCACAGATCGCGTTCCTGCTGGGCAACGACGCGGCCGCCATCGAGCGGCTGATGCGCGAGGACGAGGAGCAGGCCGCCCAGTGGAGCAGGGACGCATGGGACGCGCGCCGCGGCGCCCCCGACCCGGTCCTGGTGGCCCGGCGCTCCGGCAGGGCCGCGGGCCTCGCCGAGGGGTGCCTGCACGAGGCGCGGGAGGCGACGAAGGACGCGCAGGCGAAGCGGTTCGCGCTGCAGTACCTGGCGGAGCACCCGCGACCGAGGCCGGCGTACCGCGTGGACGAGGCGATGGACCGGGTGCAGGCCGCGGCGGAGCGGGCGTGCCGCCTGGTGCGCCTGTGCGACGACGCGTGCGGGGCGTACCCCGCGCCGTGCGAACGGCACGCCTCGCTGCTGGAGTCGCTGTCGAAGACGCGGGACATCGCAGTCGCCGCGATGCGCACCGAGTTCCTCACGGCCTTCCTGTGCGCACACCGGCGGGACGAGCGCAGCTGACGGTCAGCCCTGGACCGTGGGCAGAACGATCATCGACCCCACGTTGACCTTCCGTGGAAGCGACGCACTCCACACGACCGCCTCGCCGATCGCCGACGCCGGGATCGGCGGGTTCTGGACGGCGTACTGCCTCAGAGCCTCCCGCGCGTCGCCGTCCGTGACCCCCGCCGCCAGTTCCGATTCGACCATTCCGGGCTCGATGAGCCGCACGCGGACCCCGCGGGGCCCGAACTCCGCCCGTAGGTGATTCGCGAGGTGCGCGACGGCGGCTTTGGTCGCGTTGTAGACCGAGTACCCGGGGAGAACCATGTGGGCTCCGATCGAACCGATGAGGATCAGATCCGCGGGGCCCGAAGCCCCTGCGGCAGTGAGGTCCTCGATAGTGGCGCGGGCGGTCGTGAGCAGACCGGTCACGTTTGTCGCCACCATCCGCTCCCACTCCCGTTCGTTCGCGGAGTCGAACGCCGCCGGGAGCATGGCACCGGCGTTCGCCACCACGAGGTCGAATCCGCCTACCTGACCACGCAACTCCGCAACGGCTGCAGTGAATCGCGAACGATCGGTCACGTCCGCGGGGGCGTGCGCGGCCCCGATCTCCCGTGCCACCACGGCCAGTCGGTCCGCACGTCGGCCGGTCACGGCAACGCGTGCGCCTGCCGCTGCGAGAGCCTTCGCGGTTGCGGCGCCGATGCCGCTCCCCGCGCCGGTGATGAGGGCTGTGCGTTCAGTCATGGATGTCATGGGGGAACAGTGCCTCGCCCACCGCGGGAGAGGCAGGCCCTGACGCTGCGGGGTAGGCGCACTACCTGGCTGTACCTGCCCTGATGGGTACTGTCGAGCGGGTGAAGGAGAACCGTCTGGGTGACTTCCTGCGTGCCCGCCGAGAGCGGGTCGATCCGGCGACGCTCGGACTCCGCACGATGGGAGTCCGTCGCACTCCGGGGCTCCGACGCGAAGAGGTGGCGGCGAACGCGGGGATCAGCGTCGAGTACCTGGTGCGGCTGGAGCGGGGACGAGACCGCCGCCCCTCCGCCGCCGTTGTATCGGCCCTGGCCGAAGTACTTCAGCTCGACGTGGACGCTACAGCGCATCTGGCGCAGCTCGCCGAGCTGCCCGATGGTCGTGGCGGCGACGTCGTCGACGAGATGTCGGCGGTGCTGCGCCGGCTTCTGGACTCCTGGCCGAACCCGACCATCGTCACCAATTCGCTGCTGGATCTGATCGGTACCAACGCCGCCGGAGAGGAGTTGCACCGCGGCATCGGGCTCGAGGTCGGCGACAACATGGTGCGTTCACTGTTCCTCGATCCGCGTGCCAGGGAGGTGTTCGTGGAATACGACACCGTGGCTCGGGAGAGCGTGGGAAACCTGCGGGCGTGGTCGGGTGCCAATCCCTCGCATCCTCGTCTCGCGGCGCTCGTCGGCGAGCTCTCCATCCGAAGCGAGCATTTCGCGCGCCTGTGGGGCGAGGGCGAGGTTCAGACGAAGGCGAACGGCAGCAAGATCATCCGCCATCCAGATCACGGTGTCCTGGAATTGGAGTGGACCACGCTCGAAGTCGCCGCCGCCCCCGGGCAGTTCGTCGTCGCATACCAGCCGTTCTCGTCCGCCGCAGCCGAAACCCCCGGTCGCGCCGCCAATATCCGCGGCGACCGGAGATTTCAGTAGCGGGCGGCCATGACGACGGGAAGGGCCCGGCACCGTCGAAAACGACGATGCCGGGCCCTGAGATCCCAGCGCCAGTGGCAGGACTCAGAAGTCCATGCCGCCCATGCCGCCGGTCGGATCGACCGGGGCACCGGCCTTCTCCGGCTTGTCGGCGACGACGGCCTCGGTGGTGAGGAACAGCGCCGCGATCGACGACGCGTTCTGCAGCGCCGAGCGGGTGACCTTCACCGGGTCGTTGATGCCGGCGGCCAGCAGGTCCTCGTACTCACCGGTGGCGGCGTTGAGGCCGGTGCCGGCGGGCGAGTTGCGGACCTTCTCGGCGACCACACCGGGCTCGAGGCCGGCGTTGACGGCGATCTGCTTGACGGGGGCGTCGAGCGCGACCTTGACGATGTTCGCGCCGGTCGCCTCGTCACCATCGAGGTTGAGCGAGTCGAAGACCTTGCCCGACTGCGCGAGAGCAGCGCCACCACCGGCGACGATGCCCTCCTCGACGGCGGCCTTGGCGTTGCGCACGGCATCCTCGATGCGGTGCTTGCGCTCCTTGAGCTCGACCTCGGTGGCGGCACCGGCCTTGATGACGGCGACGCCGCCGGCCAGCTTCGCGAGGCGCTCCTGCAGCTTCTCCCGGTCGTAGTCCGAGTCGCTGTTCTCGATCTCGGCGCGGATCTGCGAGACGCGGCCCGCGATCTGCTCCTTGGAGCCGGCACCGTCGACGATGGTGGTCTCGTCCTTGGTCACGACGACCTGACGGGCCTTACCCAGCTGCTCGAGACCGGCGGTCTCCAGCGACAGGCCCAGCTCCTCGGAGATGACCTCGCCGCCGGTGAGGATCGCCATGTCCTGCAGCATCGCCTTGCGACGATCGCCGAAGCCGGGGGCCTTGATGGCGACCGACTTGAACGTGCCGCGGATCTTGTTGACGATGAGCGTCGACAGGGCCTCGCCCTCGACGTCCTCGGCGATGATCGCGAGCGGCTTGCCGGACTGGATGACCTTCTCCAGCAGGGGAAGCAGGTCCTTGACGGTCGAGATCTTGCTCGAGACCAGCAGGATGTAGGCGTCCTCGAGCACGGCCTCCTGACGCTCGGCGTCGGTGGCGAAGTAGCCCGAGATGAAGCCCTTGTCGAAGCGCATGCCCTCGGTGAGCTCCAGCTGGAGACCGAAGGTGTTGCTCTCCTCGACGGTGATGACGCCTTCCTTGCCGACCTTGTCCATGGCCTCGGCGATGAGCTCACCGATGGCGGGGTCGCCGGCCGAGATGCCCGCGGTAGCAGCGATCTGCTCCTTGGTCTCGACCTCCTTGGCCTCCTTGAGCAGGTGCTCGGTCACGGCCTCGACGGCCTTCTCGATGCCCCGCTTGAGGCCCAGCGGGTTCGCACCCGCGGCCACGTTCCGCAGGCCCTCGCGCACGAGCGCCTGGGCCAGAACGGTGGCGGTGGTGGTGCCGTCGCCAGCGACGTCGTCGGTCT
>JBEBXD010000162.1:0-6157 GCA_040391845.1 Tsukamurella paurometabola
ACTCGTAGCCCACCACACCGAGGGAGTAGACGTCGGAGGCGGCGGTGGCGTCCTCGCCGGAGGCCTGCTCCGGGGAGATGTACTGGGCGGTGCCCATCACCATGCCGGTCTTGGTGACCGGGGCGGCGTCGACGGCCTTGGCGATGCCGAAGTCGGTGATCTTCACCTGCCCGGTGGGGGTGATGAGGATGTTGCCGGGCTTGACGTCGCGGTGCACCAGGCCGGCGGTGTGCGCGACCTGCAGGGCGCGGCCCGTCTGCTCCAGCAGGTCGACGGTCTGCGCCTGGCTCAACCGGCCCAGGCGGGAGAGCACCGCGTCCAGCGGGTCACCGTCGATCATCTCCATGACGAGGTAGGCGAGCGGAGCCCCGCCGGCCCCGTCATCGGCTCCGCGGTCGGTCTCGCCGTAGTCGTAGACGCCGGCGATGCCCGGGTGGTTGAGGGCCGCGGTGGTGCGGGCCTCGGTGCGGAACCGGGCCAGGAACTCCTGGTTCTCCGACAGCTCGGCCTTCAGCAGCTTGACAGCCACGCGGCGGTCGAGCCGCGTATCCATCGCCTCCCACACCTGGCCCATGCCGCCGGTGGCGATGAGCCGGAGGAGTTCGTAGCGGTCGGCGATCACCGATCCGGTCTGCAGACTCATCAGTTCCCCTGCCCGTTCACCGCGGCGCTGATCACCGCTCGTCCGATCGGCGCGGCCAGCGACCCGCCGGTCGCCGCCTCGCCCTGGTTCCCACCGTTCTCAATGATGACCGCCACCGCTACCTTCGGATCGTTCGCCGGGCCGTACCCGATGTACCACGCGTGCGGGGCCTCGCCGCCGCGCTGGTTCTGGGAGTGTTCCGCCGTGCCCGTCTTGGACGCGATCTGCACCGGTCCACCCGAGCCCTTCGTGTGCTGCTCCGACGCGATCATCAGCTCCCGCAGCTGCGCCGCCACCTGCGGCGAGATCGCCTGGCCCAGCGAGCGGGGCGAGGTGGAGTCGAAGGTCGTCAGGTCGGGGGCCTGGAACGAGTCGATCAGGTACGGCTGCATCCGCACGCCGCCGTTGGCCAGGGTCGCCGCGATCACCGCGTTCTGCAGTGGGGTCAACGCCACGTCGAGCTGCCCGATGGCCGACTGGCCCGTCTGGGCACCGTCGGACAGCGGACCGGTCACGGACTGCGCGACCCGCAGCGGGATGGGGTCGGGCGTCTGGTTGACGCCGAAGTTGTTCGCCATCGTCTTGATCGCCTCTCCTCCGTCCTGCATCTTCGCCGTGGCCAGGTCCACGAACGCCGTGTTGCACGAGTACTGGAACGCCTGCAACAGGCTGACGGTACCGCCCGACGATTCGGGGCACGTCATCCCCGCGTAGTTCTGCAGCGTTGTGCCGCCGCCGCCGGGGAGCGTCACCTCCTTGGCCGAGGTGAGCCGCGTGTTCAGGTCGATGCCCTTGCCCTGCGAGAGCGCCGCCGCGGTGGTGATCACCTTGAACGTGGAACCGGGTGGGTAGGTCCAGCTGGTGGCCCGGTTCTCCATCGGCTTGTCCTGGTCGGCGTTGAGCTGCTCCCAGGTGCGCCGCACCTGGTCGGTGTCGTGCGAGGACAGCGGGTTCGGGTCGTAGCTGGGGGTCGAGACCATCGCGAGGATCTTGCCCGTCGACGGTTCGATCGCGACCACCGCGCCGTGGCACGGGCCGTTCGAGCCGCAGGCCGAGGTCAGCTTGTCGTACGCGATGCGCTGCATCGCCGGGTTGATCGTGGTGATCACGTTCCCGCCGCTCGGGTCGCGCCCGGAGAGCAGGTCGACGATGCGGCGCCCGAACAGGCGGTCGTCGCTGCCGTTGAGGACGGACTCCTCGGCGTGCTCGAGGCCGCCGGAGCTGTAGGTCATCGAGTAGTAGCCGGTGAGTGGCGCGTACGCGCGGGCCATGTCCTCCGGGTAGGTGCGCAGGTACTTGTACCGGTCGTCGGTCTTGACCGACTGGGCCATCACCTGGCGGCCCGCCAGGATGGAGCCCCGCTGGCGGGAGTACTCGTCGAGCAGCACCCGCTCGTTGCGGGAGTCGGCGCGAAGCTCGTCGGCCTCGAAGACCTGGACCCAGGTGGCCCTGGCGAGCAGGGCGGCCACCAGCAGGACCACGACGACGGAGATGCGGCGGATCGGTGCGTTCATACGCGCTTCACGATCTCGGTCGGCCGGTCCGGGACCGGCGCGCCGGGCTTGCGTGCCACCTTCGGTTCGCGGGCCGCGTTGGAGATGCGCAGCAGGACCGCGATGAGGGCGTAGTTGGTGAGCAGCGACGAGCCGCCGTAGCTCATGAACGGTGTGGTCAGGCCCGTGAGCGGGATCAGCTTGGTGACGCCGCCGACGACCACGAACAGCTGGATCGCGACCGTCGAGGCGAGACCGGCGGCAAGCAGCTTGCCGAAGCTGTCGCGCACCGTCAGGCTCACCCGGAAGCCGCGGAAGATCAGCACCAGGAACAGCATGAGCACCGCGGCGAGACCGATCAGGCCCAGCTCCTCGCCGACGGCGGCCACGATGAAGTCGGTGGAGGCGAACGGCACCATGGTGGGCCGCCCGGAGCCGAGGCCGGTGCCCGCCAGGCCGCCCGTGGCGAGGGAGAACAGGGCCTGCGCCGGCTGGTAGCCGATGGTCTCGTAGGCGTCGAACGGGTTGTGCCACACCGCGACCCGCACCCGCAGGTGGGGGAACATCTGGTAGGCGGCGATCGCGCCGACCACCGCGAGGCTCAGGCCGACCACGACCCAGCCGATGCGTTCGGTGGCGATGTACACCATGGCGAGCACCGTGAAGAAGATCAGCAGCGGCGTGCCCAGGTCGTTGGCGTAGCCGAGCACGCCGAGCGCGATGATCCACACCAGCAGCAGCGGGGCCAGATCGCGGGCGCGCGGCAGGTCGATGCCCAGCACGCGGCGGCCGGCGGAGGTGAACAGGTCGCGCTTGGACACCAGGAACGCCGCGGTGAACACGATCAGCAGGATCTTGCTGAACTCGCTGGGCTGGATGTTGAACAGCGGCGTCTTGATCCAGTTCTTCGAACCGTTGATCTCCGAGAGGCTGGCCGGCAGCAGCGCCGGCAGCGCCAGCAGCACGACGCCGGCCAGGCCGATCGTGTACGCGTACTTCGAGAGCGTGCGGTGATCGCGCAGCAGTGCCAGCACGCCCACGAGCACGACCAGCCCGAGCAGGGTCCACAGCACCTGCTGGTTGGCCTCCTGCGTCTGCGTGACGCGGCCGGCCTCGGCGTGCGCGTTGCCCAGGTCGAGGCGGTGGATCAGCACCAGTCCCAGGCCGTTGAGCATGGCGACCACGGGCAGGATGATCGGGTCGGCGTAGGGCGCGAGCCGGCGGACCGCGTAGTGCGCGGCGCCGTACAGCACGATGAACGCGACCACGTACTTCGCCAGGTCCAGGGTGATCCGCTGCTCCTGCGCCCACTCCACCAGCGCCAGCGAGGCGCCCGTCACCACCGTGGCGGCGACGAGCAGGACCAGCTCGTGGGTGCGGGAACGCCGGTTCGGGTCGAGTGCGATGCCCGCGCCGGGGGTGCTGACGCCCGACGTCACGACGGGCCTCCGCGGCAGGGGCGCTCGGGCGTCGAGGTCTCGGTGACGACCTTGGTGACCGGCGCCGGGGGCGGCGCGAGGGTCTCCCCGGCGGGCGGCGCCACCGTCGTCGTGGGGGCCGGCGCGGTCGTCGGGACGTTCGGGTCCTGCGGGGCCTGGGGCGACGGTGCCGGGGTCTCGATGACGGTCTTGACCGCGCAGCGCTCCATCAGGTTGTCCTGATCGGTGAGGTTGCGGGCCTGCTCGCGGGCATCGTCGAGCGAATCGGCGTACGGCAGCCCGGCCAGGTTGGCCCGACCCCGCGGCGTCAGGTCGTCGACGGTGAGCGGTGTGCAGCCCTGCGGGGCGCGCGCCTCGCCGGTGGTCGCCTCCGCGATGCACACCACCTCCTGCTCGGAGTGGAGCGCGCGGCCGAAGATCGACACCTTGACGCCGTGCGAGATGACGATCGTGCCCTTGTCGGTGGAGGCCACGAAGTAGCTGGAGTTGACGATGGACCGGGTCACGAGCAGGCCGATGGCGCCGCCGATGATCAGCACCAGGAGAACGCCGAGGGCGATCCACTTGCGGCGGCCGTGGTTCGCGGGCGCGTCGTCCTCTGAGTCCGTCGCCACCACGCGGCGGGGCGCCTTCTTCGGCGGGCGGAGCGCGGCGGCCCGTCCGGCCGCGGAGTCGGCGGGCGGAACGTAGTCCTCGTCGTCGTCGTTGGCGGCGCCGCCCACGATGGGCCGGCTCTGCCCGAAGCTGGTGTCCTCGACGCGGGCCACCACGACGGTGATGTTGTCCGGGCCGCCCGAGCGCAGCGCGAGCTCGATGAGGCGGTCCGCGGCGGCGCCGACGTCCTCGTCGGCCAGGGCGAGGGTCTCGCCGATGGTCTCGTCGCTCACCACGTCGGAGAGGCCGTCGGAGCACAGCATGTAGATGTCGCCGGCCTTGGCCTCGCGCAGCGTCAGGGTGGGCTCGACCTCGTGCCCGGTGAGCGCCTTCATGATCAGCGAGCGCTGGGGGTGGGTGTGCGCCTGCTCGGCGGTGATCCGGCCCTCGTCGACCAGGGTCTGGACGAAGGTGTCGTCCTTGGTGATGCGGGTCAGCTGGTCGTCGCGCCGCAGGTACCCGCGGGAATCGCCCACGTGGATCAGGCCCAGCTTGGAGCCGGCGAAAAGGATCGCGGTGAGCGTGGTGCCCATGCCGTCCAGCTCGGGGTCCTCCGCCACCTGCTCGGCGATGGTCTCGTTCCCGGCGTTCATCGCGTCCTCGAGCGTGCCGAGCAGGTCGCCGCCGGGCTCGTCGTCGTCGAGGGGGGCGAGGGCGGTGATGATCAGCTGGGAGGCCACCTCGCCGGCGGCGTGACCGCCCATGCCGTCGGCCAGGGCGAGCAGCCGGGCGCCCGCGTACACGGAGTCCTCGTTGTTGCTGCGGACGAGGCCCCGGTCGGAGCGTGCTGCGTATCGAAGGACGAGGCTCACGGGCGCAACTCGATCACTGTCTTGCCCACGCGCACGGGTGTGCCCAGCGGGACGCGGGTGGGAGTGGTGACCTTGTTGCGGGCCAGGTAGGTGCCGTTGGTGGAGCCGAGGTCCTCCACGTACCAGTCGTCACCGTCGCGCGAGAGGCGCGCGTGCCGGGTCGAGGCGTAGTCGTCGTTGAGCACGAGGGTGGAGTCGTCGGCACGGCCGATCAGCACGGGCTGTTGCCCGAGCGTGATCCGGGTGTTGGCGAGGGGGCCGTGGGTGACCACGAGGTACTTCGCCACCTTGCTGGTGCGGGAGAACAGGGCCCGACGGGGACCCTTGGCCTCCTTCTGCCGGGGCCGCAGGCCGGACGCGAGCCGCGCATCGGTGCGCAGGGCGCTGATCACCAGCCACACGCACAGCCACAGGAGCAGGAGGAAACCGGCGCGGGTCAGCTGCAACACGAGTCCCTGCACGGTGTCTCCCTCCTGGTCCGGCGCGACGCACGCGCGTTCGGCGCCCGGTGCACGGGCGCTGCCCTCGGGGTCTGCTTTCGCCGCCCGACGTGAAATCTACTGGAAACGGACCACGATATCGGAGTGACCGACGCGGATGCGGTCACCGTCGGCGAGCTCCCAGTTGGAGACGGGCACGTCGTTGACCGAGGTGCCGTTGGTGGAGCCGAGGTCGTTGAGCACGGCGGCGTAGCCGTCCCAGCGGATCTCGACGTGCCGGCGGGAGACGCCGGTGTCCGGGAGACGGAACTGCGCGTCCTGGCCGCGGCCGATCACGTTCGCGCCCTCGCGGAGCGCGAAGGTGCGGTTGGAGCCGTCCTCGAGGTACAGCGTGACGGCCTGCGGCTGGTAGCCGCCCTGCGGCTGCGCGTAGCCCTGGTCGTAGCCGGGCTGCTGGTAGCCCTGGTCGTACCCCTGCTGGCCGTAGCCGCCCTGGTCGTAGCCGGGCTGCTGGTAGCCCTGGTCGTACGCCGGCTGCTGGCCGTAACCCTGGTCGTAGGCCGGCTGCTGCTGGTAGTTCTGGTCGTAGGCGGGCTGCTCGTAGCCGGGCTGCTGCTGGTAGCCCTGGTCGTACCCCTGCTGCTGGTAGCCCTGGTCGTAGGCGGGCTGCTGGTGG
>JBEBXD010000163.1:0-6119 GCA_040391845.1 Tsukamurella paurometabola
GCGCTACGACCCGGTGAAGTGCGGCGGCCGCTTGTCGAGCATCGCGGCCCCCGCTTCGTGATGGTCGGACGTCGAGTGGGCGATGGTCTGCATGGCCGCGGAGAGCTCGAGCAGCGCGTCCAGGCTCTGATGCTGCCCCTCGCGCAGCAGCCGCTTGGTCATTCGCAGCGCCTGCGGCGGATTCGCCGCCACCCGGTCCGCGAGTTCCCGTGCGGCGCCGAGCAGTTCGTCGGGCTCCACCACGCTCGAGACCATGCCCCACGCGAGCGCGGTCCGCGCGTCCACCGCCTCGCCGGTGAACGCCATCTCGGTGGCGCGCGCCATGCCGACGATGCGCGGCAGCAGCCAGGCGCCGCCGTCGCCCGGGACCAGCCCCACCTTGACGAAGCTCTCCGCGAACACCGCCGCCGTGGACGCGACCCGCAGGTCGCACATCATCGCGAGGTCGCAGCCGGCGCCGATCGCGGGGCCGTTGACGGCGGCCACCGTGGGGACCTCGCAGTGGTACAGCGCCCGGGGGATACGCTGGATGCCGTGCCGGTAGCCCTGGCGCTGCTGCGCCGCGGTGCCGCCGAACATGCCCTCCCGGTCGCGCATGTGCTTGACGTTCCCGCCCGAACTGAACGCCGAACCCGCGCCGGTCAGGATGGCGACCCGCACCTCGTCGTCGCGGTTGACCGCGTCGACGGCGCGCTCGATCGCCTCGATCATCGCCTCGTCCGAGACGGGGTTGCGCGCGGCGGGGTCGTTCAGGGTCCAGGTGACGACGGGGCCGTCGCGCTCGATCAGCAGTGGTTCGGTCATGGACGCACCCTATGCCCTGCGGATCCGGGACGGGGGCGTCCCGAACTCGGCGGTGAAGGCCGCCGTGAACGCGGCGGGGGTCGAATACCCCAGGCGCCCGGCGGTCTCCGTCACGGTCGCGGTGCGCAGCAGAGGGAGGGCGGCGAGCAGCCGGGCGCGCCGGCGCCAGGCGGCGGGGCTCGATCCGGTCGCGGCGCGGAACCGCGCGGTGAAGGCCCGGTCGCTCCGGCCGCAGCGGGCGGCCCACGCCGCGTTGTCGACCGCCACGTCCGGTGCGGCCAGGTACGCGCGACACAGCGCCCGCAGGTCCGGTTCGGTGGGGAGCGGCACGTGCAGGGGCAGTGGTGCGAGCGCGGCGATCTCGTGCAGCAGCAGCGTCGTGATCGCCGCGTCGCGCCCCGTCCTGTCGTCGCCGGTGAGGTCGACCGCGGCGAGCAGCAGCTCGCGGAGGAGGCGGGTCACGTCCACCACCGTGCCGTGCGCCGGCCACCACGGCGCCGCCGCCGGCTCGATGTACAGGCTGCGGGTGCTGACGCCCGCGTACCGGACCCCGTGCGGCACCCCCGGCGGGATCAGCACGGCGCGGTCGGTGGGCACGGTCCACGCGCCGTCGTCGGTATCGACCTCCATGACTCCCGTTGCCGCGTAGAGGAACTGCGCGCGGCGGTGGTGGTGCCGCGCCTGCTCGTACCCGTCCGGGTAGTCCGTGCCCACGGCGAGCACGTCCTGCGGCAGGTCCTCGATCGCGGCCACGGGAACGTTCCTCACGGCCGCAACAGTACCGGAATTCGAAGGTTCATTGCCGAGTATCGATTGCCGGAAGGTGCGCGGGCGAGTGGACTGGGAGCAGTGAGTACGGTGATCCTGGTTCTGGTCGGTGTCGCTTCGGGCGTCACCACGGCCCTGTTCGGATTCGGCGGCGGCTTCGTCGCGGTCCCCGTCATCGTCTGGGCGGACGCCGCGCTCGGCGACGACGCGGCGCGGGTGGCCGTGGCGACGTCGTCGGTCCTGATGGTGGTCGGCGCCGCGGTGGCGACGTTCTCCACGCATCGTGCCGTGCTGAACGAGCTGCGGGGGAGCGCGGGCCTGCTGCGCCTGCTGGCGCTCGGGGGCGCCGTCGGGGCGGTCACGGCGCGGTACGTGCCGGGCGGGGCGATCGCCGCCGGGTTCGTCGTGTACCTGGTCGCGACGATCGCCGCCGTCACCCTCCGCCCGGGCTTCCTGCAGGCGGCGCGGGGCGACGCGCGCCCGATCCGGCCCGCGGCCGGCCTCCCGGTCGGCGCGGTCGCGGCGCTGCTCGGCGTGGGCGGCAGCGTGCTGACGGTGCCGCTGATGCGCCGCAACGGTCACCCGATGGCGGTGGCCACCGCGCTGGCGAACCCGTTGACCCTCGCCGTGGCGCTCCCCGCGACGGCGGTCTTCCTCCTGCTGTCCGGCGGCAGGCCGGACGGTGCGGGGCCGGGGTTCGTGGGCGCGGTGGACGCCCGTGCGGCCGCGGCGCTGCTCGTGGGGTCGCTGCCCGTGATCGTCCTGCTGCGTCGTCGCGGTCCGCGGATGTCGGACCGCGCGCACGCCCGCGGGTACGTCGGACTGCTGGTGCTGGTCACCGTCGCGATGACCGCGGCACTGATCCGGTGACCGCCGCCGGCCAATCGATGCCGAAGCGCCGGGCCAGCACGCGCTCGCCCGCCGGGGTCACGCGGACGGCGCGGTAGGTGGGCAGCCGCTCGGCCCATCCGGCGTCGAAGAACCGGTCGCACAGCGCCTTTCCGGCGCCGCCCGCGAGGTGGTGGCGGGTCTCGGTCCAGTCGATGCAGTACCGCACCGGTGGGCGGCCGCCGCCGGGGATCGTGACCCCCAGATCCACGAGGAAGGCGCGTCCGTCGTCGGTGAGCCGGTAGTCCAGCTCCCGGCCCGCGGAGGCGGGCCGGTCGGCACCGTCGGCGTGGAAGAGGCCGTCGCCGCCGGAGATCCGGCCGTGGTCGAGGAGCGACCCCATGATCGCCACCCCGAGCCGGCCGGCGAAGTGGTCGTAGCAGGTTCGGGCGGTGCGCAGCCGCTCGGCGCGGGTGGCGGCCTTGAGCGATCCGACCGGCTGCGGCGGTGCCAGCGCGGCGAGGCGCTCGACGAGCTCGGCCACCTCGGGGCCGGCGATCCGGTACCAGCGATGGCGGCCGTCGGCGCGGACCGCGAGGAGGCCACCGTCGACCAGCTTGCGCAGGTGCCCGCTGGCCGTGGGGCGCGAGACGCCGGCCTCGTCGGCGAGGACGCCCGCCGCGAGTTCCCGCCCACCCAGGAGGGAGAGGAGGATCCGGCTGCGGGTGCGGTCGGCGAAGAGCTCGCCGACGCGGGCCAGATCGGCGTCACCCGACATGACCGCCCACCTCCCGTCGAGTCGTCGCGGTGGCACCGGCGCTGGTGACCACCCCGACCACGAGTATGACCGCGACCGCACAGAAGGTGACCGCGAGCGCCGTCGCCGTCCGGCCCGCCGCGTTGTACAGCGCCCCGAAACCGGCCACACCGAGGGCGCCTCCCGCCTGCCGCGCGCAGTTGAGCACGGCCCCCGCGAGGCCGGCGTGCTCGGGCGGCGCCGCCCCGAGCGCCACGGCGGTCATCGCCGGCATGGCGAGGGAGGCGAGTCCGATCAGGCCCATCCCGGTGACGATCACCGCCGGATGCGCGGCGCCCAGGGAGACCACCAGCGCGCCCGCGGCCGCGCACCCGAATCCGGCGATCATCGGCGCCCGGGGACCCGTGCGTGCGGTGATGAATCCACTGGTGGTGGAACCGATTCCGACGATGATCGTCATCGGCAGGATCGCCGTTCCGGTGGCAAGAACGCCGAACCCGTGCACGTCCTGCAGCGCCAGGCCCACCACGAGCAGCGCGCCGTACAACGCGAAGTTGAACAGCAGGCCGGTGAGCACCGCGCCGCGGAACGGGCCGGCCACGAGCATCCCGGGCGGAAGCATCGGGTTCCGGCCCCACCGCTGCGAGGCGACGAACGCCCACCCGGCGGCCGCCGCCGCTGCGGCGAGTCCGGCCGCGAGGGCGCCGCGTCCCTGGCCGAATTCGATGAGCGCCGCGGTGCCCGGCCCGAGCGCCCCCGCACCGATCGTCGCGCCGCGCAGGTCCAGCCGGCGGAGGTGGCGGGGCGAATCCGGCACCGTCCGCGCCACCGCGAGGCCGGCCGCGATCGCGATGGGCGCACCCACCCAGAACACCGAGCGCCATCCCGCGCTCTCGCCCAGCAGGCCGCCGACCGGCGGCCCGGCGGCGAAGCCCGCGCTCGCGATCCCGCCCCACACGCCGAGCGCGCGGGCCCGCTCCGCGGCGCCGGGGTACAGCTCCCCGATCATCGCGAGCGAGCTGGGGAGGATCATCGCCGCCGCGACGCCCTGGACGACGCGGAACGCGATCAACGCCGGCCAGTCGGGGGCGAGCGCGCATCCGATGGTGGCGAGGGCGAACAGCGCGAACCCCAGCACGCAGACGCGGCGCCGCCCGAACCTGTCCGCCGCCGGCCCGGCGATGAGCATGAGCGCCGCGAACGGGATCGCGTACCCGTCGACCGCCCACTGGGCCGGCCCCAGGCCTGCGCCCAGGTCGCGGGTCATCGACCGCAGCACGACGTTGACGACCGTCGCGTCGAACTGGATCAGGCCGAACGCCACGGACAGGGCGAGGAGGGCGACGGTGCGCCGCCGATCGGAAGGCATGTGACCAGCCTGGTGCCGGAACGGTTCGGTGCGCGCCGAACCATCGCGGCGTGGAACGGCCGGAGACGACGAAAGGGCCCCGGCCGGAACGATGTCCGGCCGGGGCCCTTCCTCTGAGCGGTGAACTACTAGCTCGCCGCGACGGTCTTGCCGTTGACCGTGACCTCGACCTTGCCGGTCGACGAGTCGAAGGTGATCTTGCCGTGCTCGAACGTGCTCGTCTTGACGGTGCCCTCGGTGGTCTCGTCGCTGGTGGGAACACCGAGCGGGCCGGCCGATCCGTTCTTGCCATCGGCAGCCGGGTTGCCTTCGGCATCGCGGTCCACGTTCCACGCATCGCGGATCTTGCCCCAGGTGATGTACGCGGGGGTGCCTGCGTCGTCGTTCTTGGCAACGATCACGCCGCCCTTGAACTGCTGGAAGACGACACCGCTCTCACGCTTGCCCGAGTTGCGGTCGCCCGTCAGCGCCACACCCAGGTCGGTGCGCTGCGCCTCGGTGGCAGCCTTGTACTTCGCGGCGATCGGACCGGTGAGGGTGATCTCCTTGCCGTCGGCGTCCTTGACCTTGGCCTCCTCGTTGGCCCCTGCGACGGCCGAAGAGGCGCTCGCGGCGGCGCTACCCACGGCAGCGGTCGCATCCGCGGCCGCACTGCCGACAGCGCTGGTCGCCGATGACACGGTATCGCCGGAATCGCTGCAGCCGGTCACGATCAACGCGGCGGCCCCGAGGCCTGCGACAGCACCTGCGATGCGGCGGTGTGCAATCTTCGTCATGAAACGGTTCCTCCATTTGCGCTCTTCGAAATCGAACACCGAAACATTAGCCGATGGCAACGTCGTTCGAGCGGCGAACGCCGACTCGCGTTCCGCCAACGGGGACCTGCGGCGCCTCCGCGCATGGGGATGGACATCGGCCGACGAACTGTCCGACCAGCGCCTTAATCATGAGCGCGCGCCGGGTATCGAAACCCCCACAGATGGTCCGGAAGTCGTGTCTCGCATTCTCACGATGTGGGAAGTGGCCTCACGTAAGCGTCCTGATCGGCCGCAGGAACACTGAGGTAGACAACCGTTTCCGGACGGGTACGGGATGTGTTCGGGCTGGGCACCGCGATGGTTCACGTGCGTGACAAACATGATGCAAGTTCGCAAATGCTAGCGTCGCCTGTCATGAGGGCACCCGAAACTACCTCTGGAGTGTGGGAACTGCTGCGGGCCGCGCCGAAATGGCGAGTTCCCCTCTTCGTCGTGGGCAGCGTGCTCATCACGCTGGGGTTCGTCGCGATGTTCATCGACTCGATCGCCGCGATTGTCGGCGTGGTCACCGGCTCCCGAAGGGCCGATTTCGGCCTTCTACTGGATGTGATTGCGGGGCTCGTGCTCCCGGTGTTGGCCTACACGCAGCGATGGCTGTTCCTCGGGGTCGCGGTGGTGCTCTTGTTCTGGCGATCCCGCAAGCTCGATGCGGTCGATGGCCAGGACGGCGGTGCCGCGAGGACGTGACAAAGGCCCTGGCCGGAAACCTGCTCCGGCCAGGGCCTTTCGGTGAGAGCGGGCGACGGGAATCGAACCCGCGTAGCTAGTTTGGAAG
>JBEBXD010000164.1:0-6014 GCA_040391845.1 Tsukamurella paurometabola
CGACCTTGACGATGGTGCCCTCGACGATGTCGCCATCGTTGAAGTACTTGATCGTCGCGTCGATCGCAGCGAGGAAGTCCTCCGCGGTGCCGATGTCGTTGACGGCGACCTGCGGGGACGTAACAGTAGTGGTGGGCATTGGGTAAGTTGCTCCGGACAGGGTTCTCGTAGTGTGGGTCTAGATCGCGCACGCATGGGCACACGCGGGGTCCAGGCTACTCCACCACCTGCAAGCTGGGCAAACCGCCCGATCCGGTTTCCTCGAGCGTGATCAGCAGCGTCGCCGCGCGGAACCACGCCCTGGGTCCTCCGTCCGCCGCGACCTCCGCGACATCACCGGCCGCAGTCACGTACCCCGCGGCACGTAGAGCCGCAGCAGCGTCCTGCAGGCGCCGCCGCCGGGCGACGGTCATCGAGTCCAGACCGGCGTGGGCCGCATCCGCCAGTACCTCGAGCGCCGCGTGGCACACCCCTCCGTGATGCGCTACGCCGACTGCCCCAACGGCATCGTCGTCGGGATCGGTGGCGAGATCGAGCACGACGGTGCCCGTGGGGCTCCGTACAGCCACCGGATCCACGCACACCGCCTCGCCGCGCAGGTCCACGAACCCCGCGACCTGCAGTGCCGCGCCATCGGCCGCAGCACCCGCGAGCGCTGCGAGCGCACCGGGGACCTCCGCTCGGTGTACCCGCTCGATCACCACCGCCTCGTCCGCATGATCGCCGGCCTGAACGGTCAGCGTCTGCGCCCCGGGCGAGTACCGCACCGAGCGGGCGGTGAGCCCGCGGAGAACGACCAGCCCCTCCGCGGCGAGCCGGGCGCGCAGCAGCGGCATCGGCCGGGCCTGTAGGTACTCCCGGAGCGCAGCCGCATCGTCGAACGCGAGCCCTGCGGGAAGCCGATCCCAGCCGTCGCCGACGGGGAGCACGGACGCGGCGCCCACTCGCCCCCTGCCGAACCGGACCAGCCCGTTCGGGGCGCGGCTCAGAGACTGCGAGACCACGCTCGAGGCCGCGAGCGCGCCCACCGTGGCGCCGCCGAGGCGCCGCCGGGCCAGGTCTGACCCGCGCAACGGCGCGTCGACCGGCGAAGCCCACCGCCCACCGGCCACGAGCACCCCGTCGAGGTGCGCGAGGAACACCTCAACCGTGGCGGATCCACCGGAGACACGCACGCGGGCACCGAGCCCCGTCAGCGTCGCGGTCCGCAGGCGCGTGTCCCCGGCGGTGTCGGCGCCGACGGTCCGTGCGATCGCGGCCCCGGGCACAGTCGCCGCACGCAGCCGGGCCCACAGCTCGGCGAGCAAGCGCGCGGCGCGCAACTCATCGTGCACGGCGGACCGATCTGCGTAAGCCCGCCACTGATCGACGATGTCGTCGCACACGTCGGCGAGCCACACCCGACCCGCGGCGCGGCACTCCGCCGCAGCGGTGGCCACCGTCGCCACCAGCACCGGGTCAGCGCCCGAACAGCCGCCACGCAAGAGCCGCTCAGCGAGGCCGTCGAGCCGCGGCGGCGGCGCGAACGGTGCGGGCGCCTCTTCGCCGGCGGTGAGGCGCACCTCGACCCGGTCGCACGCGCCGGCACCGTCCGCCGCACGGAACGACCACACCGCCAGGCACACCAGGTGGGGCAGATCGTCGGCGACGGCATCGCACAGCACCAACCCGGGGTCGCGGGCGGACAGGAAGGTCACGGTCGCCGTCGGGAGGACGACCCTCGGCCGGGCTCCGCGCCACACCACGGCGTCGACCCCGGACCGGCGAGCCGCCGCCGCCCGGCGCACCGCTCTCTCCCCGAAGTGGGCCCGCAGAGTATCGTCATCGAACGTCGCGGGCGACCACGGCTGCGCCACCTCCTCGTTCCCCTCCGCCCGGACCGCCAGCACCAGCATGAGGACGTGCCGACACACCCCGCTCGCCCCGCAGGTACAGCGCGCGGCGGCGATCCCGGCCGGCGGGAGCACCGTCCGGACGTCCCCGAACTCCCCGACCAGCACGCCATCGGCCTCCTCGGCCCGCCCGGTGAGCGCACCGGCGGCAAGCTCTTTCACGGCCCGCTTCACCAGACCGCGGTTGGTCAGGGCCGCGAGAGTGTCCTCGGTGAGTGGAGCGAGATCGGGGCGGCCCATCACGACACCGCCCCCGGCCGCCGACCGGCCAAGCACTCCGCCACGAAGAGCGCGAGGTACGAGGGCGTCATCGCACCGACGTGCGCGCCGAGATCGACGAGCCGCTGGGCGAGATCGCGGTCGTACGCAGGAGCAGCGTCGGTGTCGAGCGCGGGGAGCACGAGCACCACGGTGCCCTGCGCGAGGAGATCCTTGACGGTCCGTAGCAGCATGTAGACGCTGCCGCCCTCGTACAGATCGCTGATCAGCACCACGATGGACCGACGCGGCTCGGTGACCAGCGTGGTGCCGTGGGCCACGGCGCGGGCGATATCGGTGCCGCCGCCGAGTTGCACCCGCATCAGTAGTTCCACGGGATCGGTCACGTCGTCGGTGAGGTCGACCAAGGCGGTGTCGAAGGCCACGAGGTGCGGCCGCACGCCGGGCATCGACCACAGGCACGCGGCGGTCACGGCGGCGTGAATCACCGAATCGACCATGGATCCGGACTGGTCGACCAGCAGCACCACCTGCCAGGACTGCAGGTGTCGGGTGGTGCGCTCCGCGAACACGGGGCGCTGGATCGGGAGGGCACCCGTGGTGGGGTCGTAGTGCCGCAGGTTCTGCGCGATCGTCGAACGCCAGTCGAAGTCGGCGGCCCGGCCGGTCCGGGCACTGCGAGGCGAGGTGGTGCCGTGAAAGCTCGCCCGCAGCTCCGGCCGAAGGCGTTCCAGGAGCTCGGACACGACCTGATCGACGATTCTGCGGGCCGCAGTGAGGACGTCGGGATTCATCAGATGTTTGGTGCGCAGCACGGCCCGCAGTAGCGCCCGGCTCGGTTCGGCCCGCTGCAGCGCTGCCGGATCGGTGAGGATATCGACGATCTCGAAGCGCTCGATCGCATCGCGCTGCAGCCGCTCCACCGTCTCGTGCGGGAAGAGGGTCGCGATGTCGTCCAGCCAGGTCACGGGGTCGACGGTGGACCGCCCCCGGCCACCGGAGCGGCGCACGCCACGACGCTCGCGGGCGGGGTCGCTGCCGTACAGCCAGTCGATCGCGGCGTCGCGAGCGAGGTCGACATCGGACAGGTCCGCGCAGGCATCCGCGGGCTCGCCGAGCACCAACCGCCAGCGGGTGAGGGTCTGCTCGTCGCTCACCGCAGTCCCTCCGCGACCAAACCTGCAACGATGCGGGCCTCCCGCTGGGCGGCGTGCGCGGCAGCGATCGGGTCCGACGATGCGCGCAACAGCGCCCCGGCCGCGAAGCGATCGGGACGCTGACCGTGCGCCGCGAGCACCATCTGGGCGAGACGTTCCCGTTCTCGGGGCGGGAAGTGCTCGAAGGCCTCCCGCAGGGCGGGTAGGGCGCGAAGGAACTCCTCGTCGGTCATGTCGGCGAGCTCACCGTCGATGGCGCGCAACAGATTTCGATCCTCGAGCGCCTCCTGCCGTGCCACGGTGAACAGCCCCGTCAGCCAGTCGCCGAGGTCGGCGGGGCCGGGGCGCCGGGCGGTCGCGGTCGTCGCATCTATGGTGCCGAGCGACCAGCCGAGGCCGGTGCACGCTCCGCGCACGAGCGGGGGCGCGGAACTGACTGCGAGTGCGGTCACGGCGCCGGCCAGGTCGGTCCGGTCGGCGCGGTCCCCGTGGCGCGCGAGGTCGCGGATCAGCACGACGGCCTCGCCGGTCCCCTCGGGTGCCCGACCGCCGTGCACTGAGTCGTACAGCAGATCCGCGCCGCGGTCCGCCGCCTCCGCCGCGAGGTCCACCATCGCGGCCTGGTGGGCTGCCGCGAACGCCTCTCCGTGCCGCCACAGAGCCAACGCGGTACGGCCCAACCGCGCAAGACCGTCCAGGTCGCGCGCACCGTCGATGAGGGCTGCGGCGCTGACGAGCACCTCTGCCACGAGGTCACCGAGCCCACACAGCAGCGCATCGAACAGCGCACTCGCGAGCGCCGCAAGGTCGGCCCCGCGCAGCCGGTCACGCAGGACGAACACCGCCGCCTCGGCCGGGCCGGGACCGTGCGCGCCGGCCTCGATGAGGGCGGGCCGCCAGTCGTCGCCGCGCCGCAGGTTCCACCGCTCGGCGAGCCGTACGTGCGCCACCGAGCCGAGCCCGTCGTCGAGACGCAGGCCGGGGACGTCGAGGACACGCAGCCGGTGCAGGGCAGCACTGCGCCGTTGGTCCCGTGGGTCGCCGAGATCGAGGCGGTGCTCGCCGTCCGCGAGGCCCAGGGCGGCGAGCTCGGCTTCGACGGCGTCCACGAGCGGAGGCGCCGGGGTGTCCGGGTGCAGGCGTCCCACGGCATCACCGGTGAGGACCTGGACCATCACGGCGATCGCCGGGTGCGCACCGTCCGCGATCGCGCCGCGCGCGATCCACGGTGGAGGTGCGGGCAGGTCGTCGGCGATGAGGGTGCCCACCAGCCCGTCGAGCACGTCCGTGCGGCTCGGGGTGCGGTGGCCGCGCAAGTCGGCGAGCCCGCGGCTCAGAGTCCCCGCCGCGACGAGGTCGGCCGACGACACCGGCAGCCCGGCCGTGCGCAACCGCGCCACGACGCCCCGCACCGCGGCGTCCGCGGCCGCTGCGGCATCGCCGCGCCACAGCCATCGGTAATACCCCGGCGACGGCATTCCCGATTGGTAGCCCCCGAACGCGTCGAGCCGTCGGTCGCTGAACGGGATCACGTAGGTCCCGCGGCGGGGCGAGCCACCGTCGGGCTGTTCCGGAGGAGCCGGCACCCGCGGGCGGGCGCGCGGTGGCGGCGCAAGGGGCTCGGACAGGCCGCGGAGCAGGGCCGGCTGGTGGAATCCGCCGGTCACCACGAGCGTGTCGCCGGGCAACGCCCGCGCCCACAGGATCCATTCGAGCATGTGACTCTCCCGCTCGGAATCGGCCGGTGACGCGGGGGTGTCGCCGCGCAGTGCCTCGAAGTAGTCGTCGAGCCGCTTGCGCAGCGCCTCGGTCGACATCCGCTCGGCGGGTAGTTCCACGAGGTGGTCCCACAGCGCGTCCACGGAATCGACTGTGAACGCGGCGCACAGCCGGTCGATCGCCGCGGCGTACCGACGTTCGGCGTCGCCGTAGCGGTTGGCGCGGCCGTCGAACGCGGGGTGCCAGGCGGGCAGGTCGATGAAGATCGTCTCCGCCCCCACCCGATTGGCCTCGTACAGCGCTACCCATTCCGGGGAGTATTCGCAGAACGGCGCGTACGAGGCGACGGACCGCTCGTCGGTGCGCAGGTAGCTGTACAGCGCGACCGGCGGTGTGTGGCCCAGCAGCAGTTCGTCGATCCGATCGGTGAAGTCGGCGGGCCCTTCGATCAGGACGCGCGCGGGGCGGCGTTCGAGGATCGAGTCACGGACCAATCGGGCGCACGCGGGGCTGTGGTGGCGCACACCCAGCACCCGCACCGTCCCTCCCGCCGCAGGCATGCTCAGCCCTCCGGCAAGCGGTGCCGCTCGGCGTGCAGGCGGGCCCACACGTCGCCTGTGCGCGCCGACAGGCCGTCCAGGTAGCGGCGGATCTTCACCACGTCGTCGGCGTTGTCCTTCGCTGCGGTTCCGGCGAGTGCCGCCACGAGATCCGCAGCGTCACCGGGGCGTTCGTGCAGGTACCAGCCGCTCACCCCGATGGCATGGCCGACGGTGACAGCCTCCGCCGTGCTCATGGTCGCGCGGGGCGCGTCGACTGCGCGCCCCTCGGCGGTTCGGCCCTCACGCAGTTCCCGGAACAGCGTGACCAGGGCGGCGGTGAGATCGGGTTCTGGGTCGGCGGGCACGCCCGAGTCGCGCAGCAGCGTGGTCACCTCGGACCGCACGAGGGCCAGCTCGGTGTCGAAGTCTCGGATCGGGAACACGGTCTCGAAGTTGAAGCGGCGCTTGAGCGCGGCGCTCATCTC
>JBEBXD010000165.1:0-5997 GCA_040391845.1 Tsukamurella paurometabola
GCCGTCGGAGACGTCGGTGAGGGCGGTGGCCCCGGCCTCCGCCGCCTGCGGGCCGGCGGCGAGCGGAGGGCGGGGGCAGCGGTGGATCTCCACCAGCTCGTCGAAGCCCTCGCGCCCGGCCAGCAGGACCGCGAGCCCGGCCGCCGATCGCCCGAGCGAGCCGCACACCGCGACCACGTCGCCCGGGCGGGCGCCCGAGAGCAGCACCGGGGCGCGCCCCTGCAGGTCGCCGAGCACGGTGACGGCGAGCAGCACCTGCTCGGTGCGCACCACGTCGCCCCCGGCGATCGCCCCGCCCGCCTCGGCCGCCCCGCGGGTGGTGCCGCGGGCGATGCCCGCGATCACGTCCGCGCCGGTCTCCGGGGGGCAGCCCAGGGTCACGGTGAAGGCGGTGCACACCGCACCCATGGCCGCGATGTCCGCCGCGTTCTGCGCGATCGCCCGGCGGCCCACGTGCTCGGGGGTGGTCAGCTCGAACCGGAAGTGCCGCCCCTCGACGAGCGCGTCCGAGGAGACCACGACCCGGCCGTCGGGCGCGGTGATCACGGCCGCGTCGTCGCCCGGGCCGATGGGCACCCGGGGATCGGCGCGCACACCGGCGGTGGCCAGCGCGATCACGCCGTCCTCACCCAACTGCGCCGCCGTGCGCGAGGGGGCGCGCCCCGGGCTCTCCGGCTCACCACATGTCATCGCGGCTACCGTATCGGACGTGAGCGATGCAGACGACGAGACCACCAGCGCCCCCGCGGCACCGAACGGCGAGCGGCGCCGCAGCCCGGCGTTCCTCGCCACGGCGGTCGCGCTGCCGGTGGCGCTCCTCGCCTGCTTCATCGCCTTCCTGGTGCTGGCCCATCACAAGCAGGGGCAGGCCCGCGACACGGCGGAGGCCGGGCACCTGAAGTCCGTCGCGGCACCGTCGTCCGGGGACGCCGCATGCACCGCGCTGCTCGGCGCGCTCCCGAAGGGCCTGGGCGGGTTCGAGCGGACCGACGCGGCCTCCCCCGCCGGCTTCGCCCGGTGGAGCGGCGGCGGCGCGGGCGACGTCGAGGTGCGCTGCGGCACCGACCGTCCCGCCGCGCTGACCGCCACGGCCAAGCTGCAGATCGTCAACGGCGTGCAGTGGCTGCAGGCCGTCCCCGCGGGCGCGCCGGCACCCGACGGCGGGGCCTACTGGACGGCGGTCGACCACCGCCCCTACGTCACGCTCTGGGTTCCCGACGGTGCCGGCACCTCCGCCGTGCAGGCGACCTCGGACGCGATCAACGCGCACCTGCGGGCGGCGTCCCTCGAACTCGGCGGGTGACCCGGGACGCGACCGGGGCGCGGCGCGGGGATCAGCGCAGGCCCGTGCCCCGCGCGAGCGCCGTGTCGATGAGCAGGGTGAGCAGCTCCGCGTAGTCGACGCCGGACTCGGCCCACATCCGCGGGTACATCGACGTCGAAGTGAAGCCCGGCATGGTGTTCACCTCGTTGACCACGGGCCCGTCGGGGGTGAGGAAGAAGTCCACGCGCGCGAGTCCCTGGCAGTCGAAGGCGTGGAACGCGCGGACCGCGAGCTCGCCGATCTCCGCCGCCTGCTCCGCGGTCAGGTTCGCGGGCACCGTGTAGCGGGCGCGGTCGTCGAGGTACTTGGTCTCGAAGTCGTAGAACGAGTGCTCGGCGTCGGCGGCCATCTCGATCTCCGCGATCGCGGACGCGGCGACCGTGCCGTCGGGCCGCTCGAGCACGCCGATCTCCACCTCCCGGCCGATCACGGCGGCCTCGACGATGACCTTCGGGTCCCACCGGCGGGCCTCGGCGATCGCGGCCGGCAGCATGGTCAGGTCCGTCACCCGGGTGATGCCGATGGACGATCCGCCGCGGGCGGGTTTGACGAACAGCGGCAGCCCCAGCCGGTGCAGCACGTCCGCCGGGACCTCGGTATCGCGCTGGCGGAGCACGTGGAAGTCCCCCGCGGGCAGCCCGTCGGCGATCAGCAGCTTCTTCGCGAACTCCTTGTCCATGCCCGCCGCGGACGCGAGCACGCCGGCGCCCACGTAGGGCACGCCGACCATCTCGAGCAGCCCCTGCAGTGTGCCGTCCTCGCCGTACGGGCCGTGCAGGACGGGGAAGACCACGTCGACCCCGCCGAGCACGGAAGCGACCGGGCCAGCCCCGGCACCGTTCAGGGACACCAGCTCGGCGCCGGGGAGGAACGCGAGGTCGGTCGGGGCCTCGGGGACGCTGGGCAGGCTCCGGTCCGCGAACCGCAGCACCTCGGCGTCACCGTCGGAGAGCACCCAGGCCCCGGCCGGGGTGATGCCGACGGGGACCACCTGGAAGCGTTCGGGATCGAGGTGGGCGAGAATGCTGCCCGCCGACACGCACGAGACCGCGTGCTCGCTGCTGCGCCCGCCGAACACCACTGCCACCCTGATTCGCTCCGTCACGGTCGCCCACCTTACGTGCCGGTCGCGGCAGGGGCCACGCCCCGCTACTCGGCGTCCTTCGGCCGCCATTCGCCGCCGACGTCACGGTTGAGCAGGTCGTCCATGGCACGCGAGACGGGCACGCCGTCGTAGCAGACGGCGCGGACGGCCTCCGTCAGCGGCATCTCCACGCCCGCCCGGCGCGCGAGATCCGCGATGGAGATGCAGGACTTCGCGCCCTCGGCGACCTGCCCGTGCGCGGCGGCCTGCGCCTGCTCCACGGTCATCCCCTGGCCGAGGCGCGCGCCGAAGCTGAAGTTGCGGGACTGGGGCGAGCTGCACGTGGCGACGAGGTCACCCACGCCCGCGAGGCCGGCGAGGGTGAGCGGCTGCGCGCCGAGCGCCGTCCCGAGGCGCAGGGTCTCGGCGAGGCCGCGGGTGATGATCGCCGCCCGAGAGTTCTCCCCCAGGTTGATGCCGGACGCGATGCCGCACACGAGGGCGATGACGTTCTTGGTGGCGCCGCCGATCTCGCAGCCGATCACGTCGTCGCTCGTGTAGGGACGGAAGTAGTCGGTGCGCACCACGTACTGCGTGTGGGACGCGCGTTCCGGGTCGTCGGAGGCGACCACCGCGAGGGTGGGCTGGCGCTTGGCGATCTCCTTGGCGAAGTTCGGCCCGGTGAGCACCGCGAGGCGGTCCCGGCTGATGCCCGCGGCGTCGACCACGACCTCGCTCATCCGGTCCAGGGTCCCGATCTCGATGCCCTTGGCCAGGTTGACGACGGTGACGTCGGACGGGATCAGGTGCCCCCAGTCGCCGAGGTTCGCGCGCAGCGACTGCGAGGGAACGGCCAGCACCACGACGCCGGCGCCGGCCATCGCCTCCTCCGGATCGTGTGTCGCGGAGAGGTTCTCGGGGAGCACGCCCTCAGGGAGGTACTGGGCGTTGATCCGGGTGGTGTTGATCTGATCGGCGACCTCCTGGCGCCGGCACCACATGCGCACCCGGTGCGGCTCGGGGCGGGTGGCCTCCGCGAACACCTTCGCCATCGCGGTTCCGAACGAGCCCGCCCCCATCACCGCAACATCGACCATCGTCCAGCCCCTCCTCGCCTGCGCACTGCTCCACCGGTTCCGTGGGCAGCGCGTACGAGCCTATCGCCCGCCCGGAGACGGCAGGGTCGGTTCGGCGCGCCTACATTGGTCCCCATGAGCGCAGCGCACGGGGCCGCCGGCCACCCCGACGTCGTGGTGGTGACCGCGGTGAAGTCGCTCGGCGCCGCCAAGTCCCGGCTGGCCGCCCCCGGGGACGGGCTGCGCGGGTCCGTTCCCGGGCTGGTGCTCGCAATGCTGCTCGACACCCTCGCGGCGGCGGCCGGGACTCCGGGAGTCCGTGCGGTTCACGTGGTCTCCCCCGATCCCGAGGTCCGCGCCCGCGCGGAGGCGGCGGGGGCGCGCACCGTCGGCGAACCGGATCCGGGCGGCCTGAACCCCGCCCTCGCCGAGGCGGCGCGGGCCGCGCGCGCCGAGCACGGGCCGGCGGTGGCGGTCCTCGCGCTGCAGGCGGACCTTCCCGGCCTGACCGCCGCCGAGCTCGGGGCGTTCCTCGCCGCGACCGGCGGCCGGCGGGGATTCGTGCCCGACCACGCCGGCACCGGGACCGCGGCGCTCTACGCGCCCCCGGGCTCCGACCTGCGCCCCGCGTTCGGGCCCGGCTCCGCGGCGGCGCACGAGGCCGGCGGGGCCCTGCGGCACGCGGGCCCCTGGCCCGGGCTCCGCACCGATGTGGACACGCCCGGCGACCTCGCGGCGGCCGGCGACCTCGGCCCGCACACCGCGGCGGCGCTCGCGGCCGCCGATCCGGGCTTCGCATCGAACCCCGGCGCGTGATGGGCCAGAATGGAACCGTGACCACCGAGCCCCCCGCCGCCCCCACCGCCGAATCCGTCCAGCCGAGGACCACGGCGATCCCGACGGCGCCGCCCGCCGTCCCCGCGGAGGCGACCGACGATCTGCCCGCGGACCGCTACCTGAACCGGGAACTGAGCTGGCTCGACTTCAACGCCCGGGTGCTCGCCCTCGCGGAGGACGCCTCGCTACCGCTGCTCGAACGCGCCAAGTTCCTCGCGATCTTCGCCTCCAACCTGGACGAGTTCTTCATGGTCCGGGTGGCCGGGCTCAAGCGTCGCGATCAGATGGGACTGACGGTGCGCTCCGCGGACGGGCTCTCGCCCCGCGAGCAGTTGCGGCTGATCGCCCAGCGCACGCAGGAGCTCTCGCACAAGCACGCGCTGGTGTTCAGCGACGCGGTGCGCCCGGAACTGGCCGAGCAGGGCATCTCCGTGGTCAGCTGGGCGGATCTCACTGCGGCGGAACGCGAGGACCTCACCGCGTACTTCCACACCCAGGTGTTCCCCGTCCTCACCCCACTCGCCGTGGACCCCGCGCACCCCTTCCCCTACATCTCGGGCCTCTCACTGAACCTGGCCGTCGCCGTGATCGACGGCACCACCGGCGGCGAGCACTTCGCCCGGATCAAGGTGCCGGACAACGTGGCCCGGATGGTGGAGGTGAAGACCGACCGGATGGACCACGCGGTGCTGCCGCTCGAGGATCTCATCTCCGCGCACCTCGACGTCCTGTTCCCCGGCATGACCGTGGCCGAGCACCACGTCTTCCGGATCACCAGGAACGCGGA
Organism: Tsukamurella paurometabola; assembly: GCA_040391845.1. GTDB lineage: Bacteria > Actinomycetota > Actinomycetes > Mycobacteriales > Mycobacteriaceae > Tsukamurella > Tsukamurella paurometabola_B. The sequence continues at coordinate 5,109 of JBEBXD010000165.1, forward strand.
CTTCGAGGTGGAGGAGGACCGCGACGAGGACCTGCTGCAGGCCCTCGAGCGCGAACTCGCCCGGCGCCGCTTCGGTTCCCCGGTGCGTCTCGAGGTGGCCGAGGACATGTCCGAGCACATGCTGGAACTGCTGCTTCGCGAGATGGACGTGGACCCCGCGGACGTCATCACGGTGCCCGGCCTGCTCGACCTGAACTGCATGTTCGAGCTGTACGGCGTGGACCGGCCGGACCTGAAGGACAAGCCGTTCGTGCCCGTGACCCACCCGGCGTTCGGTGAGCGGGAGACGCCCAAAAGCGTGTTCTCCACCCTCCGCGAGGGCGACGTGCTGGTGCACCACCCGTACGACTCGTTCTCCACCAGCGTGCAGCGGTTCATCGAGCAGGCCGCCGCGGACCCGCAGGTGCTGGCGATCAAGCAGACCCTGTACCGCACGTCGGGCGATTCGCCGATCGTGGACGCGCTGATCGACGCCGCCGAGGCCGGGAAGCAGGTGGTGGCCCTCGTCGAGATCAAGGCCCGGTTCGACGAGCAGGCGAACATCAAGTGGGCGCGCAAGCTGGAGCAGGCCGGCGTGCACGTGGTGTACGGCCTCGTGGGCCTGAAGACCCACTGCAAGACGTGCCTGGTGGTCCGCCGGGAGGGTTCGACCATCCGCCGCTACTGCCACATCGGCACCGGCAACTACAACCCGAAGACCGCGCGCCTGTACGAGGACGTGGGCCTGTTGACCGCCGCCCCGGAGATCGGTGCGGACCTGACCGACCTGTTCAACACGCTGACCGGGTACTCCCGCAAGACCGAGTACCGGAATCTGCTGGTCGCACCGCACGGGATCCGCTCCGGGATCATGGAGCGGATCGAGGGCGAGGTGGCCGCCCGCCGGGCC
>JBEBXD010000166.1:0-5843 GCA_040391845.1 Tsukamurella paurometabola
GTTGTTGCGGACCTCCTTGACGCCGGCCACGCCCCGGGCGGCGCCCACGGCGGACGCCGCGCGGGCCGTCGCGCCGGGAGCTCCGCCGGCCCTGGCGCAGGCGCTCGCCCGCGCATCGGAGCTGCTCTCGCTGGGCGCCGACGCCGCAACAGCCTGGCGCACCGAATCGGCGGACCCGCAGGTGATCGCACTCACCCGCATGCTCCGCAGGTCCGCGCGCGCCGGCTCGTCGCCCGCGGCGGGACTGGTGGACCTCGCCCGGACCGAACGTGCGCAGGCGGAGGACCGCGCGGTCGCGGCCGGCGAGCGGGCGGGCGTCGCCGTGGCGGGGCCGCTGGGCTTGTGCTTCCTACCGGCGTTCGTATGCCTGGGCATCGTGCCGGTGGTGATGGGACTCGCGGGCAAGGTGCTCGGGGAGGGGCTGCTGTAGGCGGCCGAACGGGAGGAGGATGGAATGTGGATTCGACTGCGGTGCAGGATGACCGAGCTGATGATGGAGGACGAGGGGATGTCCACCGTGGAGTACGCGATCGGGACGATCGCGGCGGCCGCGTTCGGTGCGGTGCTGTACGGGGTGGTCACCGGCGACAACATCATCAGCGGCCTGACGGACATCATCGGCAAGGCGCTGGGCACCTCCACCGGCTAGCGGGCGAGGCGGGCGCGGTCACGGTGGAGGCCGCGTTCGCCGTCGCCAGCCTGATCGCGGTGCTGGTGCTCAGCGTGGGGGCCGTCGTCGGCGTCACCGCGCACGTGCGGTGCGTCGACGCGGCGCGGGAGTCGGCACGGCTCGTCGCCCGCGGCGACGAGGCGCGCGCGTCCCGTGCGGTGGCCGAGGTGGGGCCGCCGGGGGCCACCTCGTCGGTGAGCCGCGACGGCGACACGGTGACGGTGCGGGTCGGGGCTCCGGTGGCGCTGCTCCCGGGGCTGACGGTGTCGGCCGTCGCGGTCGCGGCCGTCGAGCCCGGAACCGCGGAGTGATGGGCCCGGCGGCTCGGGCGGGGCGCGAGGACGGTGTGGCGACGGTCCTCGGCGCGGTCATGGTCGCCGCGATCGTGGTGGTGGCGGTGATGGTGATCGACGTCGGCGCCGCGGTCTCCGCGCGGCACCGCGCGCAGGCGGCGGCCGACCTGGCCGCCCTCGCCGGAGCCGCGAGCGCGATCGACCCGGAGGCCGCGTGCGCCGCCGCGGACAGGCTGGCCCGCGCCAACACGGGAACCCTGCGCGCGTGCGGCGTCGACGGCTTCGAGGTGACGGTGCGCGTCAGCATCCCGGTGTCCCTCTCGGTCTTCGGTCCCGGCGAGGCCGTCGCCGTCGCGCGGGCGGGGCCGGAGTGAGCGACATCGACCCGTCCGCGTCGTTCGTGGTGCCCGATCCCACTGCGGGGGAGCGCCGTTCGATACTGCTCTGGCAGGGCACCGACCGGTTCTACAGTGAGGTACAGCGATTCGTACGTACCGGAATCGGCACGGAGGCAGCGGAGGAGGTGGCGGAGGACCTGGCTCGGGTGACGAGGCGATCCCGTACCACCCGGACCGTCGAAGCATGGCGCGGCAACCGCAGCGCACGGCAGGCGTTCGGGCGAGACGGCGAGAAACTGGACGAGCTCACCGGAACGCGTGCGGACGGGGTGTGACCGTGCGGCCGGGATCGGTCAGGACCGATCCCGATCGTTGAGGTCGAGGTGGTGCGATGAGCAGGTTCGCCGAGCCGCTGCCGGTCCTCGCCGAGGGGCAGGCGCCGCTGTACGTCAATGTTCCGCAGCTGCTCCTCGGGCTACACATCGACCCGGGTGCAGGGCCGGAGGCCGAGCGAGCCGCCGTCGAGTCCTGGCTGCGTTCCCACGTTCCGACGCCGGCACTCCGGCGCAGCATCGAACGTGCGGGGTGGGGCGATCTCCTGAACCCCGCCGCTTGACCAACATGGTGCGCGGGCGCCGTCCATCGGCGCACACTGACGGCATGGCGTACGACGAGGGACTCGCGGACAGGATCCGCGACGCGATCGACGGCGAGCCCGGCGTCACGGAGAAGCGGATGTTCGGCGGGCTGGCGTTCCTCGTCGACGGGCACATGGCGATCGCCGCGAACAGCAGGGGCGAGGCGATGATCCGCCTCGACCCCGACGCGACGGAGGAACTGCTCGGGCCGCACGTCACGCGCACCGTCATGCGCGGGCGGGAACTGCGCGGCTGGCTCGACCTGGACCCGGAGGCCACGGCGTCCGACACCGAGCTCGCGCAGTGGGTGCGGCGCACCGTCGACCACGCGCGCTCGCTGCCGCCGAAGTAGCGATCAATCCTCGGCGTGGAAGGCGTCGTAGTACTCCGACTCGACGATGGTCCGCAGGTACTCCCGATGCCTGCGCAGGAAGTCGTCGGCGGTCTGGCCGACGATGAGCCAGCCGCCCTCGTCGCGGGTGGCGAGGTTCTCGAGGAGCCGGCCCAGGCGTCGCCGTTCGTCCTCGGGCAGCGTGAGGACGAACGCCGCGTACCGGTCGATCTCGGGCTCTCCGAACGGCTCACTCACCGCGGGCCACCGCCGCCAGCACCAGGTCGAGCACCATCACCGCGCCGGCCTTGTCCAGCGGGTCGTTCCCGTTGCCGCACTTGGGCGACTGGACGCAGGAGGGGCATCCGGACGGGCACTCGCAGGACGCCACCGCGTCGCGGGTGGCCACCAGCCAGGTGGCGATCGACTCGTAGCCGCGTTCGGCGAAACCCGCGCCGCCCGGGTAACCGTCGTAGACGAAGATCGACGGCAGGCCGGTATCGTCGTGCAGCGCCGTCGAGAGCCCGCCGATGTCCCACCGGTCGCACGAGGCCACCAGCGGCAGCAGCCCGATCGCGGCGTGCTCGGCCGCGTGCAGCGCGCCCGGCCAGCGCTCGGGCACCAGCCCCGCCTCCTCCAGCGCCTCCGGGGTCAGGGTGATCAGCGCGGCACGGGTCGCCAGCGTCGTCTCCGGCAGGTCCAGCTCCACCGCGTCCAGCACCTCCCCGCTGCGCAGCGTCCGCAGGTAGCCCACCACGCGGCTGGTCACCTCCACGGAGACGAACCGCGCCGTCACCTCGCCCAGCACCTCGGTCGAATGCACCGCGGTCACATGCACATCGAGGTCCTCCCGCGCCGAGGTGGTCCAGTCCGGCTCCTCCGCGTGCACCAGCGCCAGGCCGTCGTCGAGGTCCAGCTCGTCCACCACGAAGGACTCGCCCTGGTGCACGTGCACCGCGCCCTCGTGCACGGTCGAGAGCGCGCGGGTGAAGTCGACGGTGCCCAGCAGCCGGCCGGTCGCCTCCTCCACGATCAGGATCTCGCTGCCCATCCCGCCCCGGATGTTCACGCCCGCATGGGGATCCACGCCGGCGGCGAGGAAGTAGCCGGCGGGCCTCTCGCGCAGCAGGCCGTCGGCCACCAGCCGCCCGGCCACGTCCACGGCGCCGAGCGCGCCCACCTCCTCGCGGGTCAGCGGGATCTCCGCCGCCGCGCACAGCAGCTGCGGCCCCAGCACGTACGGGTTCCACGGGTCCGTGATCGTCGCCTCCACCGGCCGCCCGAGCAGCGACTCGGGATGGTGCACCAGGTAGGTGTCCAGCGGATCGTCGCGGGCGATCAGCAGGATCAGCGACCCCTGCCCCCGCCGCCCGCTGCGCCCCGCCTGCTGCCAGAACGAGGCCACGGTGCCGGGGAAGCCCGCCATCAGCACCGCGTCCAGCCCGGCGATGTCCACCCCCAGCTCCAGCGCGTTCGTCGTCGCGACGCCGAGCAGCGCACCGTCGTTCAGGCCCCGCTCGAGGCGCCGCCGGTCGTCCGCGAGGTACCCGGCCCGGTACGCGGCGATCCGGCCCGCGACCTCGGGCGCCGCCTCCATGAGCATCCGCCGGGCGGAGAGCGCGACGGTCTCCGCGGACCGTCGGGACCGCACGAACGCGAGCGTGCGCGCCCCCTCGACCACCAGGTCCGCCAGCATCCGCGCCGCCTCCGTGGTGGCCGGCCGGCGCACGGGCGCCCCGTTCTCCCCCTGCAGGTCGGGCAGGAGCGGGGGCTCCCACAGGGCGACGGTCCGCGGTCCGTGCGGGGACGAATCCTCCGTGACGGCAACGCACTCGGCGCCGATCAGCCGGGTCGCCGCACCCGCCGGATCGGACGTGGTGGCCGACGCGCAGATCACCGTGGGGTGGGCGCCGTACTTCGCGGCCACCCGCAGCAGCCGCCGCAGCACCAGGGCGGTGTGCGAGCCGAAGACCCCGCGGTAGTGGTGGCACTCGTCGACCACCACGTACCGCAGCCCGCGCAGGAACCGCGCCCACTTCGCGTGCCGCGGAAGCAATCCCACGTGCAGCATGTCCGGGTTCGTGAACACCCAGCGGCTGTCCGAGCGCGCCCACCGGCGCATCTCCTGCGAGGTGTCGCCGTCGTACATGGCGGGCGCCGCGTCGGCCGGCCCGAAGTCCGTGGTGAGCCGGACCGCGGCGCGGTGCTGATCGGTGCCGAGCGCCTTCGTGGGGGAGAGGTACAGGACGGTGGCCCGCGGGTCCTCCGCCAGCGCCGCGAGCACCGGCAGCTGATAGGCCAGGGACTTGCCGGACGCGGTGCCCGTGGAGATCACCACGTGCCGGCCCGCGTGGGCGTGCTCGGCGGCCTCCGCCTGGTGCCGCCAGGGCTGCGGGACGCCGTCGCCGATCAGTCCGTCGCGGACCGCGGGCGGCACCCACTGCGGCCAGGGGGCGAATTCGGCTCGGCGTGACGGGATGTCCGCCACGTGGGTCAGGCTCTGCGCGGACGGCCCGGCGCCGGCCTGGACGCGGGCCAGCAGCTCGCGCCCGAAGCTGTTGTGCTGCAACGTAATGGCCCCCGAATCGCCGCGCCCTCACGCGGCCCGAACGGGCCGGGAATCAGGTCGATGCTCCAGTTTAGCCGCGGCCCCTTCCGGGCGACGCCCGGTGGGACGCGAGGTGAACACGAGGCGAAATCGGTCCGCCCGCTGTTGCTCGTAGGGAAATCGTGATTGACTGTACGCGGTCGCAGCTCCCGCCGAGAAGTCCGATGGACCTCCAGCGGACTGTTTCGGGGGATCGATGTTGCGGGCGTGGTACTGAAGGTTTTTGTGTGCGGTCTCCGCAAACGGCTCCAGAAAGTATGGCGGCCGGAACCGGCCAGGAGCCGCGCCTCACACGGGGGAACGGTTCCTACACCGGTAGTAAGACAAGTTAGGAACATCTCAATGGCACAGGGAACTGTGAAGTGGTTCAACGCGGAGAAGGGCTTCGGCTTCATCGCGCCGGCTGACGGCAGCGACGACGTGTTCGTCCACTACTCGGAGATCCAGGGCAACGGCTTCCGGACCCTCGAGGAGAACCAGCTCGTGGAGTTCGAGGTCGGCCAGGGCACCAAGGGCCCGCAGGCCACCGGCGTTCGCGCCCTCTGAGAAACCCCGCACCACGCGATACGCGTTTCTCTCAGCACCCCTCCGTCGTCACGGCGGAGGGGTGCTGTGCGTTCGGTGAGGTTCGCCGTGTCGGCGGTGTCCGGGTCGGCGCCGCGAACTAGGCTCATCACGTGTCCCAACTGTCACTCTTCTCCGCCGAACAGACCGAGCCGTCGCCCCGCGACCTGGCCGGCCTGCTCGCGGCCACGGGGCAGATCGTCCAGGTCGGAGGCAGTGCGCGGGTCTCGGTGGTGGTGGCGGACGCGTGGCGCGCCGACGCGATCGCCACGATGATCGAGGAGGCGGGCCTGCGCGCCCAGCGCGAGGTCTCCGAGGAGGGGAACCCGCTGGTCCGCACGCTCGCGGCGCCCGAACTGCAGCCGATGCAGGTGAGCTTCTTCGAGCCGCCGGTCGTCTAT
>JBEBXD010000167.1:0-5782 GCA_040391845.1 Tsukamurella paurometabola
ACGTCTGGGTGGTCTGACCGCGGAAATCCGGCGCCATGTCCTCGACGACGATCGCCGACACGAGCTCGGGATACGTTGCCGCGGTACACCATGCGTGCAGACCGCCCATCGAATGCCCCACCAGCACCGCGGGCCCCTGATCGATCCAGGTGAGCACCTCGGCCAGGTCGGCGACGAACCGCTCGGTGGCGATCTCCGCGGCCGGCAGGCCGGTTGCGTCCGCGGGCACGCCGTGCGCACCGGTGTGCCACGCGGCGTCGAACGTGAAGACCCGACCATAGCGGCGCAGCCACGGAATCTGGCGTCGCCACGTGCGCCCCCGGCCCATCAGCCCGTGCAGCAACACGATCGGACCGACACCGTCGTCGCACCCGCCGTAGTCACGCAACCCCGTCTCGCTCATGCCGCCGAATCTAGTGCGTCACGGTCTCGCCGTGCCAGCCGCGGCGGGCTACTGTCGAGGCCATGACTGTAGTGAAGATCAATGCCATCTCCGTGCCCGAAGGTGCGGGCCCCGAACTCGAGAAGCGCTTCGCCCACCGTGCGGGCGCCGTCGACGGCTCCAAGGGATTCCTCGGCTTCCAGCTGCTGCGTCCGGTCAAGGGCGACGACCGCTACTTCGTGGTCACGCAGTGGGAGTCGGAGGAGGCGTTCGCCGCGTGGCGCGACGGGCCGGCCCGGCAGGCGCACGCCGGCGAGCGCAGCCCCGGTGGCGGCGAGGGCCGCAAGCCGGTCGCGACGGGGGCCGACCTGCTCGAGTTCGAGGTCGTCCTGGACGTGACCGGCAAGGCCTCGTCCTGACCGGAGCGTCCTAGCCCCGGAGCGCCGGCACCCGGTCGAGCAGCTCGGCGCGGGAGAGGCCGAAGGTCTCCCGCACCCGCGCACCGTCCGGCCCCACGTCGAACACGCCCACGTCCGTGTAGACGCGCTGCACGCAGCGCCGGCCGGTGAGCGGGTAGGTGCACCGCTCCACCAGCTTCGGCTCGCCGGACTTGGTGAACAGCGTCATCATCACGTAGACGTTCTTGGCGCCGATCGCGAGGTCCATCGCCCCGCCCACGGCGGGGATGTCGCCCTCCCCGCCGGTGGTCCAGTTGGCGAGGTCGCCGTCGGCGGCCACCTGGTAGGCGCCGAGCACGCACACGTCGAGGTGTCCGCCGCGCATCATCGCGAACGAGTCGGCGTGGTGGAAGTACGCGGCGCCGGGCAGCTCGGTGACGGGGACCTTGCCGGCGTTGGTGAGGTCGGGGTCCACCTCCTCGCCCTGCGCGCGCGGCCCCATCCCCAGCATCCCGTTCTCGGTGTGCAGCATCACCTCCCGCTCCGGCGGCAGGTGATCGGCGATCAGCGTGGGGCGGCCGATGCCCAGGTTCACGAACGCCCCCACGGGGATGTCGCCGGCGATGACGCGGGCGAGCTCGTCCATGGACAGCGGGTGATCGGTCAGTCGATCAGTGGTCATCTCAGCGGGCTCCTTCCACCACGTAGCCGCGGCTCTCCACGCGCACCACGCGGTCCACGTAGATCGACGGGGTGATCACCGCCTCGGGGTCGAGCGCGCCCACCGGCAGTACCTCCCCCACCTGCGCGATCGTGGTGGTCGCGGCGGTCGCCATCACGGGCCCGAAGTTGCGGGCGGTCTTGCGGTACACCAGGTTCCCGTACTCGTCGGCGCGGTGCGCGGCGATCAGGGCGTAGTCGCCGCGGATGGGGAACTCGAGGACGTGCTCGCGGCCGTCGATCATGCGGGTCTCCTTGCCCTCGGAGAGGATCGTGCCCGCCGCGGTCGGGCAGTAGAACCCGCCGATCCCGGCGCCGGCCGCGCGCATCCGCTCCGCGAGGTTGCCCTGCGGCACCACCTCGAGTTCGATGCGGCCCGCCCGGTACAGCTCGTCGAAGACGTACGAGTCGACCTGCCGCGGGAACGAGCACAGCACCTTGGCGACCCGGCCGGCGGCGAGCAGCGCGGCCAACCCCACATCGCCGTTGCCGGCGTTGTTGGAGACGATGGTGAGGTCCTTCGCGCCCTGCCGGATGAGGGCGTCGATCAGGTCGAAGGGCATGCCCGCCAGGCCGAATCCGCCCACCAGCACGGTGGATCCGTCCTCGATCCCCGCGACCGCGGCGTCCACCGATTCCATCACCTGCGCCCTGCTCATGCCGCCACCTCCGTGTTCTCGAGCACCACGGCCAGTCCCTGGCCGACTCCGATGCAGATCGCGGCCACGCCGTACTTCTCGCGGCGTTCGCGCAGGACCTTCGCGAGGGTTCCCAGGATCCGCCCACCCGAGCCGCCCAGGGGGTGGCCGAGCGCGATGGCGCCGCCGCGCACGTTGACGATCCCGGGGTCGATGCCCCAGGCGTCCACGCAGATCAGGGACTGGACGGCGAAGGCCTCGTTCAGTTCCACGGCGCCCACGTCGTCCCAGCCGATCCCGGCGCGGCGCAGGGCGCGTTCGGCGGCCGCCACCGGGGCGTAGCCGAAGCGCTGCGGTTCGGCGGCGTGCGCGCCGCGTCCGGCGATCCGCGCAAGCGGTGCGGCGCCGATCGTCTCGGCGGCGCGCTCCGATCCGAGGAGGACGGCGGAGGCGCCGTCGCTGAGCGGGCTGGCGTTGCCCGCGGTGACGGTGCCGTCGGCGCGGAACGCGGGCCGCAGTTCGGCCAGGGTCTCGGTCGTGGTGTTCGGGCGGATGCCCTCGTCCCGGGCGAGATCGCCGACGGGGGCGACGAGGTCGTCGTAGAAGCCCGCCTCCCATGCCTCGTGCGCCAGCCGGTGCGAGCGCGCCGCGAACTCGTCCTGGCGCTCGCGGGACACGCCGAACTCCTCGCGAAGCTGCTCGGTGGCCTCTCCGAGGCTCACGGTCCACTCGGGCGCCATGCGGGGGTTCACGAGGCGCCAGCCGAGCGTCGTGGACACGGCGGTCGCGTCGCCGGCGGGGAAGGGGCGGTCGGGCTTGGGCAGCACCCAGGGGGCGCGGGTCATGGACTCGACTCCGCCGGTGAGCACGACGTCGGCATCGCCCACCTCGATCGCGCGGCTCGCCGTGATCGCCGCGTCGAGCCCGGAGCCGCAGAGCCGGTTCACGGTGGTACCGGGGACGCTCACCGGAAGTCCGGCGAGCAGGGCGGCCATGCGGCCCACGTTGCGGTTCTCCTCGCCGGCCCCGTTGGCGTTGCCCCACACGACCTCGTCGATGCGGGCACGGTCCAGGTGCGGGGTCCGCTCGAGTACGGCCCCCATCGCGGCGGCGGCGAGGTCGTCGGGGCGAACCCGGGCGAGCGCGCCGTTGAACCGGCCGAACGGGGTGCGGGCCGCCGCGTACACGAAGGAGTTCATGGCTCCACGGTATTGCGCTCTCGTTATACAGTGAAGTATCAATATCCGATCTAATTGAGACCCTGTGCATATGAATCTGCGTCACCTCCGGTACTTCGTCGCCGTGGCCGAGGAACTGCACTTCGGCCGCGCCGCCGCGCGCCTGCACATGGCGCAGCCGCCGCTCTCGCAGCAGATCCGCCGGCTCGAGGAGGAGATCGGCGTGGAGCTCCTGCGCCGCACGACGCGCACCGTCGAACTGACGGACGCGGGCCGGGCGTACCTGGAGCGGGCCCGGGCCATCCTCGCCGACGTCGACGATGCCGCCCGCCACGCCCGGTTGGTGGCCGCCGGCACCATCGGCAGGCTGGTGATCGGGTGCGTGGGATCGGCCACCTACAGCGTGCTGCCGCTGCTCTCGCAGCGCCTCTCGGCCGCGATGCCCCAGGTGGACTTCGTCTTCCGCGGCGAGATGCTGGTGCCCGATCAGGTCGCGGCACTGCGCAGCGGAACCATCGACGTCGGGCTGCTGCGCCCGTTCGGCGCGGAGCCGGGGATCGCCGTCGCGCCGCTGCGGCGCGACGGCCTCGTGGTCGCCCTCCCGCGCGAGCATCCGCTCGCGGGGCGCGGCCGCCTGCGGGTGCGGGACCTGGCGGGCGCGGATCTGATCGTGCACTCCTCGGACCGCGGTTCGGTCATGGCCACGGTGGTCGCCGGGCTACTCCGGGACGCCGACCCGCGGCCCCGCATCCGGCATCGGGTGGAGGAGACGTCCACCGCGATCACCCTCGTCGCGGGCGGGCTGGGCGTGGCGATCGTCCCGGAGCCGACCACCGCGCTCGCGCTCGACGGCGTCGTCTACGTCCCGCTCGCGGAACCCGGTGCGGCCGTGGACCTCTCCGTCGCGCATCGCGCCGGCCGCACCGAGCCGCACCTGGTGCGGGCCCTGGACACCATCGCATCGGTGATCGGGCGGTGAGCGCCGGCTACAGCCAGTCGCCGGCGTCCCAGGTGAGGAACGATTCGAGGCTGTCCGCCGGGTGCTGCTGCGGGTGATCGGTCGAGAGGTAGGCGCCGCGGTAGAACAGCAGCGGCTTCGATTCGGCGACGTCGCCCAGGTGGTGCACCCGCCCGATGGCGATGTGGTGGTCGCCGCCGTCGATCACGGACTCGAGGGTGCAGTCGATCCAGGTGAGCGAGCTGTCGATGGTCGGATTCCCGAGCGGCGACCGGCTCCAGCTCAGGCCGTCGAACTTGTCGTCCACCGAACGCCCGAACGCGGCGCTCACCGACTCCTGTTCCTGCCCGAGCACCGACACCGCGAACGTGCCGGACGCCTCCACGTGCTTCCACGTGCGGGAGGTCTTCATCGGGCAGAACAGCACCAGCGGCGGGTCCAGGGAGAGGGCCGCGAAGGATTGGCAGGCGAACCCGACGGGCCGTTCCTGCGCGTCCGAGGTCGCGATGATCGTGACGCCGGTACAGAACTGCCCCATCACATGTCGGAACGTGCGCTGGTCGAATCCGGCCTCGGTCATGCTGTCAACCTACTCCCGCGCGGTCCGACGGTGCGCGCCCGACCACCGCCCGGCGCGCTCCCCGGCGCGCCCACCGAGCCTGCGCACGGGCGACACCCGGCGCCGCGTTCCGCTCGCGGTGATCGTTACCGGCCCCGAACGCCGGGAGCCGCCACCCGGCGGGGTGACGGCTCCACGGTGCGGCTCTGCGACCGTCAGGCGGACTCGCCCGGCGCCGTCGCGGACGACGCGTCGGCCACCAGGGCCGGCACGTCCTCGTCGGACTTCTCCAGGTCGACGGCGGGCTTGTCCTTGCCGGTGAAGGTGAACTTCGCGTCCTCGCCCTTACCCTCGCCGTCCCAGCCCTCGACGTCGACCTCGACGATCTGGCCCGGCCCGACCTCGCCGAACAGGATCTTCTCGGACAGCGCGTCCTCGATCTCCCGCTGGATGGTGCGGCGCAGCGGCCGGGCGCCGAGCACGGGGTCGAAGCCGCGCTTGGCGAGCAGCGACTTGGCCCGCTCGGTGACCTCCAGCCCCATGTCCTTGCCCTTGAGCGCTGTGCCCACCCGGTTCAGCATGAGGTCGACCATCTGGATGATCTGGTCCTGCGTGAGCTGGTGGAACACGACGATGTCGTCGATGCGGTTCAGGAACTCCGGGCGGAAGTGCTTCTTCAGCTCGTCGTTGACCTTCTGCTTCATCCGGTCGTAGTTCCCGCCGTCCGAATCGCCGGAGGTGAAGCCGAGGCCCACCGCCTTGGAGATGTCGGACGTACCGAGGTTCGAGGTGAAGATCAGCACGGTGTTCTTGAAGTCCACCGTGCGGCCCTGGCCGTCGGTCAGGCGGCCGTCCTCGAGCACCTGCAGCAGCGTGTTGTAGATCTCGCTGTGCGCCTTCTCGATCTCGTCGAACAGCACCACGGAGAACGGCTTGCGGCGCACCTTCT
>JBEBXD010000168.1:0-5674 GCA_040391845.1 Tsukamurella paurometabola
CGCCCACAGGGTCACCCTGGGCCCCTCCCCCCCCGCCGCCCCCCGCGCGGCTTGACCGGCGGGGGGGGGCCACCCGGAATCCGGTGGGCACCCCTCGTCGAGAACTCCTGTTTACGCCGTCGGCGGCTTGACGGCCGAGGCCATCACGCGCAGCGCGGCGATGAGCCCGTCGATCAGGTCGCCCGCCTGGAACGGCGGGATCGCGGCGGTGACGCCCAGCTGCGCGACCTTGTCGCCCAGGCGATCCGCGACCGCGGCACCCGTGAGCACCACGATGTCGTTGGTGTTGGGCGACACCGCGATCAGGGCGGCGTACTCGGGCTCGGGTGCCTGGCGGAGCACCGCCTCGGCTCCCGCGAGCACGTCGTCGCCGAGGTCGCCGATGTACACCGAGAACCGGGCTCCGGCGTCGCGGGTGGCGCGGATCAGGGCCTCGTCGAGGCCGATCAGCTCCTCGCGGGTGAACGGCGGGTTGGCGGGGCTGTCGCCGGCCTGGCGCGCGGCCGAGATCCGGCCGCTGGACGTGATGGCCGTGCCGATGGGCAGCTCGCCCTGCGGAACGGCGACGGTCTGCGCGTGATCACCACTTGCCACGAGCGGCACCCCCGATCAGGTCTGCGTTGTCGGCGGCGTGGTCGTCGCCGTGATGGCCGCCGTGCGGGCCCACCGGGGCCTCGTCGACCGCGCTGAACAGCATGGGCTCGCGGGTCCACGGCTCACCGAGCTTGTACTCGCCCGGCTGTTGGTACTTCTCGTTGCGGCCGGTGGCCATCGAGATGACACACAGGACGACGATCAGGATCGTCAGGATCACCACGATCCCGCCGACGATGTTGAGCAAGCTCACTGTGGGCCCCTTTCGAAGTCTGTGCGAAGCCGACGGCGCATCGGTCGGTCGAATAACAACTTAGCCTATGCCGCATCGAGGTCGAGATACCGACTCCACATCGGGTCGACCTCCTTGAGCGTGGACAGCAGGCGCCAGTGCCGGCCCTGCGGGGCCCGCGGCTCGGTGCGCAGTTTCCACCCGATCTCCGAGAGCAACCGGTCGGCCTTGCGGTGGTTGCACGAGGCGCAGCACGCGACGCAGTTCTCCCAGCCGTGGGCGCCGCCCCGCGAGCGCGGCAGCACGTGGTCGATCGTGTCGGCCCTGCCCCCGCAGTAGCCGCACCGGAAGCGATCGCGGTGCATCAGCGCGGCGCGGGTCATCGGCACCTGCGCCCGGTACGGGACCCGCACGTAGTGCCGCAGCCGGATCACCGACGGCACAGACAAGCAACGGTCCGCTGAATGCACCAGCGGACCGTTCGGATCGTCGTGGACCACATCGGCCCTATCCCTGAGCATGAGCACTATCGCCCTGCGCATCGAGATCGCGGTGAGCGGCTCGTAGGTGGCGTTGAGCAGCAGCACCCGCCGCTTTCCCCATACGGCTCCGGCGGACCGGTTGTCGTCGGCGAGCGCCGTGGTCGCGGATCCACCCGCGGCGTGCGTCCGCTTCATCGACAACTCCTCACCGTCCTGTTCGGCCCGGACGGGAGGCCCGGGCTCTTCTCGCCTCTAGTAGTGCACCACGGACGACCTCGATCCGCATGCTGATTTCCGCGCATTTCATCGGGCGAACCGGCGGACGGCGGGTGAACACCCGGTGACGGCGGCGGCCCACGGGCACCACGGCCGGGCGCGGCGCGCGCAGCGTGGAAGACTGGACGGCGTGAGTACGCCCGGCCAGCAGAGCTTCTACGACGCCGTCGGAGGCGCGGAGACCTTCCGCGATCTGATCCACCGCTTCTATCAGGAGGTGGCGCAGGACGACCTGCTTCGGCCCCTGTACCCCGAGGAGGATCTGGGTCCCGCGGAGGTGCGGCTGCGGATGTTCTTCGAGCAGTACTGGGGCGGACCGCGCACCTACTCCGAGTTGCGCGGCCACCCGCGGCTGCGGATGCGGCACGTGCCGTTCCGGATCACCGAGATCGAGCGGGACGCGTGGCTCCGCTGCATGGACGTCGCGATCGCCTCGATCGACGACGCTCGGATGGGCCCCGATCGCAAGCGCGAGCTCAGGTCCTACTGTGAGACGGCCGCGCAGATGCTCGTGAACACCCCCCTCGGCGCGTGATGAGGAGTGAGATGACGCCCCCCGCCCGTACCCCGCACTACACCGAGGCCCCGTGGTTCAAGGACGCGATCTTCTACCAGGTGTACCCCCGCTCGTTCTCCGACTCGAACGGCGACGGCGTCGGTGACCTGCGCGGCGTGATCGACCGGCTCGGGTACCTGGAACTGCTCGGGGTGGACGCCCTGTGGCTCTCGCCGGTCATGCGCTCCCCCATGGCCGATCACGGCTACGACGTCTCCGATCCCCGCGACATCGACCCGCTGTTCGGCGGCCTCGCCGATATGGACGAGCTGATCCGCACCGCGCACGCGCACCGGATCCGGGTGACGATGGACCTGGTGCCGAACCACACGTCGGATCAGCATCCCTGGTTCCGCGCCGCGCTGGCCGCCGCGCCGGGGAGCCCCGAGCGGGACCGGTACATCTTCCGCGACGGCCGCGGCCCGAACGGCGACGAGCCGCCGAACAACTGGCCCAGCATCTTCGGCGGCCCGGCGTGGCATCGGGTCACCGAGGCCGACGGCTCCCCCGGGCAGTGGTACCTGCACATCTTCGCCCCCGAGCAGCCCGACCTGAACTGGCGCAACGAGGAGGTCTTCCAGGACCTCGCCGCCACGCTCCGGTTCTGGCTGAACCGCGGCGTGGACGGCTTCCGGATCGACGTGGCCCACGGGATGGCCAAGCCCGAGGGTCTGCCCGACATGGATCTGGTGAACAACCAGATCATGGACAACGACGAGAACGACCTGCGGTTCAACGATCCCGGCGTGCACGCGATCCACCGCCGCATCCGGGCCGTGATGGACGAGTTCCCCGACCGGGTGACCGTCGGCGAGGTCTGGGTCAAGGACAACGACCGGTTCGCCGAGTACATCCGCCTGGACGAGCTGCACCTCGGATTCAACTTCCGTCTCGCGGAGGCGCAGTGGGACGCCGCCGAGATCGGTGACGCCATCGAGAACTCGCTCATGGCGGTGGAATCGGTGGGCGGGACACCCACCTGGACCCTCTCCAACCACGACGTGCCCCGCGAGGTCACGCGCTACGGAGGCGGCGCCCGCGGCGTCGCGCGGGCCCGGGCGATGATCATGGTGGAGCTGGCGCTGCCCGGCACCGCGTTCCTCTACAACGGTTCCGAGCTGGGGCTTCCCAACGTGGACCTGCCCGACGAGGTACTGCAGGACCCGACGTGGGAGCGGTCGGGGCACACCGAACGCGGGCGCGACGGGTGCCGGGTGCCGCTGCCCTGGCAGGGATCCGAGCCCCCCTACGGCTTCTCGACGAACCCGGACACGTGGCTGCCGATGCCCGAGGGATGGGCCGAGCTGACGGCCGAGGCCGAGCTGGAGGACCTCGACTCGACGCTGACGTTGTACCGAACGGCGATCGAGCTGCGCCGGATGCGCCCGGAGTTCCGGGGCGATGCGATCGAGTGGTACGGCCCGCCGCGGCCCGGGGTGCTCGCCTTCCGCCGGCTCGGCGGGCGGCTCACCTGCGTATTGAACGCCTCGGACCGCCCCGTCGAACTGCCGGGCGGTGAGCTGATCCTCTCGAGTGCCCCGCTGTCGGACGGCCTGCTCCCGCCGGACGCGGCCTGCTGGCTCGCGTGATTCACGCCCCGATGCGCTGGCGGGAGGTACGGCCCCGCCGGGCCAGCGGCTGGTGGCCGACGGCGGCGGCGAGCCCCGCCGGCGCCGGGAGGTCCGCGTAGATCGACTCGTGGGCCCCGGCGGGCACACGGTAGGTCTCGTGCCAGATGCCGACCCGGGTCGCGCCGGCGGCGTGCGTCATCTCGTAGAACTTCAGCCATGCCGGGCGGTGCTCGAAGTCGGTGTCGTGCGAATACCTCTCGAGGTCGTCGTAGCTCCGCCAGTACTGCACCACTACGGGCCCCGAGGGCGTCAGCGCATTGAAGCCGCCCAGGTACCCCAGCGCACCGCCGCGCGTGCGATCCCGGTCGATCTCCTTCTGCATCCGCTTCATCGCGCGCCCGACGAAGAAGGACTGGTCGAGCCGCCAGGTCCGCCGGGGCCGCATACCTAGCAGGAAGACCACGAGGTCACCCTCGTGGGTGTCCGTCGTCAGTTCGTGGTTCACGGCTGCCTCCTCGGGCGCGTTGGATAGTGCCACTACCCATATTGGAGAGTGGAGCTATCCCATGTCAAGATCGAGGGATGAGATTGTCGGAACTCGCCACCGAGACCGGCGTGAGCGCCGCCTCGCTGAAGTACTACCTCCGCGAGTCCCTGCTCACGCCCGGAGAACCCGTCACCAGGACGCAGTCGGAGTACGGCCCGGCGCACGTCGAGCGGGTCCGGCTGATCCGCGCGCTGGTCGAGGTGGGCGGCCTGACCCTCGCGCAGGTCAAGCAGGTCATCGACGCCCTCGACAGCCCGACGGTGCCGCGCCTGGACCTGTTCGGGAAGGCCGTCGACGGGTTCGCGGCCAACACCACCGTCACCCCGGACGACGACTGGACCGCCCTCGCGCGGGAGTTCGTCGGCGGCCGCGGCTGGCGGATCGCGCCGGACGATCCGCTGCTCCCGGTCCTCGGCTCCCAGCTGAAGGCGCTCGCCGGGGCCTGCCCCAGCACGGTCGCCGAGCAGACGCTCGCCCGCTGGGCCGACGCGGCCGAACGCATCGCGGAGGCCGATGTCGCCACGTTGCCGGAGGACGACGCGGAGGCGCTGAAGATCGTGGTCGTGGGCAACGTGCTCTCCGACCGGGTCCTCACCACGCTCCGCCGGCTCGCGCAGGAGAACCGGAGTGCGGAGCTCTACAACCGCAGCGGCGAGCCGGGCTCGCGCCGCTGATAGAGCGAACCGAACC
The DNA here is from genome assembly GCA_040391845.1 of Tsukamurella paurometabola. Classification (GTDB taxonomy): domain Bacteria; phylum Actinomycetota; class Actinomycetes; order Mycobacteriales; family Mycobacteriaceae; genus Tsukamurella; species Tsukamurella paurometabola_B. The sequence continues at coordinate 4,949 of JBEBXD010000168.1, forward strand.
GGGCGTCCAGCCGCACCCAGGTGGCCGACGCGGACACCCGGACCGGCTCCTCGGGGCCGTCCGCCGCGAAGCCCATGGCCTCCAGGGCGAACGCCGTACGCAGGTTGACCGGCGCAACAGTGTCCCCGTGGCTCACGCTCACCACCTCGGAGTCCAGAAGCGAGGGGGGCGGCCCCGCCGGGCCGCCGTTCTGCTTACCGACCTCCACGCCACGCGCCGCCACGTCCCGCAGCGCCCGCGCCGGCACGTCGTCGACTGCGGTGAAACCCGTGGCGGGCGGGAGCGCGCCGCGCCAGGCGGAGTCGAGGGCGAAGCCCGTGTCCACGTAGCCGTCGCGGTGCTCGCGCTCCCCCGCCGGATCGGCGCGCAGGGAGTCGAGCACGGTGGCGGCGCTGCACACCAGCGACTCCGGGGCCACGGCGCCGGGCAGTACCCGGACGGCGAGCACGCCGAACCCGGTGCGGCCCCATACCTCCACCCGCTCGTCGTCCCGGCTGCGCACGCGGATCACCGCGGAGTCGTCCGTCCGCAACAGGCGGGTGACGAACGCCGCGAGGTCGGCCCGCGGACCCGCGCCGGCCACCGTCAACCGTCGATCGCTCATCGCGAGAACGACTTCAGGTAGTCGCGCTGCTCGCCGGACAGGCGCCGCACCCGCTGCTCGCCGACGTCGAAAGCGGCGAGCCGCACCAGGGCGAGCACCGCCGGCGCCGCCCCCGCACCGGC
>JBEBXD010000169.1:0-5674 GCA_040391845.1 Tsukamurella paurometabola
ACGACGGCTCGGTGTTCCACCGCGTGATCGACGGCTTCATGATCCAGGGCGGCGATCCCACCGGCACCGGCACCGGCGGCCCGGGCTACGACTTCGTGGACGAGTTCCACCCGGAGCTGCGCTTCGACAAGCCGTACCTGCTGGCCATGGCGAACATCGGCCGCCCGGCGACCAACGGCTCGCAGTTCTTCATCACCGTCGGCAAGACGCCGCACCTGAACAACCGGCACACCATCTTCGGCGAGGTCGAGGACGAGGCCAGCCGCAAGGTGGTCGACGCCATCGGCGGCACCCAGACCGACCGCGCCGACCGGCCGGTCAAGGAGATCACCATCAACTCCATCACCGTGGAGGAGTGAGCACTGCCCTCACGCGCAGCGACGCCCGGCCGGTTCCTCCGGCCGGGCGTCGTCGTTTCGTACCGATCGCACGATATTCACGTGCAGCGGGTCGGATTCACTACGGCACTTCACGAGCTCGGTGATCTTTCGGATCAGCGAAGATTTGATGTGAGCGGAGTCTCCATCACCGCAGGTCGGTGAGTATCTTCACCGCACAACGGACGATCTGAGATGGACACCCGGCGTCCGGCCTTCGTAACGTTGCCGTGATCTTGTGGAGACCAAGGCGTGATCGACTCGCCGCTTCACGGGGGTCGGGAGTTCCACGGAAGTGTTCAGCGACAGTACGAAGACCACCGGCCGCGCCCTCCGCCGCGGCGCAACGCGCGCCGCCCTGGCCGGCGCCGCAGTTCTCGGCCTCGTCGCCGCACCCGCCGTCGCGCAGGCCGCGCCCGCGCCGCAGGCCCCCGTGCACCAGGCCCCCGCGCCGCAGGCACCCGCTCGGGGCGCGGCGCCCGACCGGTCCGCCGTGGTCCACGCCGCGCTCACCCGCGTCGGCATGCCCTACTCGTACGGCGCCACCGGTCCCGCCTCGTTCGACTGCTCCGGCCTCGTGACCTGGGCGATGAACCAGGCCGGCGTCAGCGTGCCGCGCAGCAGCTACTCGCTGATGTCCGCGGGCACCCCTGTCGCCCAGTCGGAGCTGCGCCCCGGCGACGTGGTGATCACCAACGGGGGCGGGCACGCCGCGCTGTACGTCGGCGGCGGGCGGGTGGTCGAGGCCGTGACCTACGGCGTGCCGGTCCGGGTGGCCGGGATCCGTGGCTTCGTCACTGCTCGCCGCTTCTGAGGATGTAAAGATCGCCGCCGCAGAGCGATTCTCGCGGGCGAACATCCCGGTTTCGCCGCGGAGAGGCGGCGATCTTTCACACGGGGCGCAGGGCCTCGAGCTGCTCGGCGACCAGCGTGGGTGATTCGCCCAGCTCCCAGCGGCCGAGGAACAGCAGGTCGTCGCCGCGGCTGAGCTCGAGCAGCACCGACTCGCGCCCCCAGTGCCGCGTGGTGGTGCGTTTGATCTCCAGCCCGTCCCACGGGAACGTCTTCGGGCCGAACGCGCCGCGGTAGGTGATGCCGGCACCGTCGGCCCGCAGGCGCGGGCGGAGCAGGAGGACCTGCGCCCCGAGGTAGATCAGGGCGACGACGCCGATTCCGACGAGCACCATGCCGACGGGGTCCGTGATGGCCCGGAAGCCGATGGCGGCGGCGCCCAGGGCGAGGCCGGCGATCAGCAGTACCGCGCCCACACCGCGCGGGGCGCTCCAGTTATCCACAGGTTCATTCACAACTGGGGATGAATGACATCGGTGTGATTCCGCAGTTCCGGGGCTACTTCCACCACATCGTCATCAACAGGCCCGCGATCATCAGGCCGAAACCGATCGCGAAGTTCCACGCGTCGAGGTTCGCCATCCACTCCAGCGGCTTGCCGGGCCCACCCAGGCCGCTCGGATCCGCACCTACGTAGTACACGAGCAGCCAGGCCAGTCCCGCCAGCATGAGCGCCAGGAACGCGACCACGAACCACCGGCCCGACGGCGCGCTCACCTTGACCGGCGTGCGCGAATCCGTGGCGGTGTTGATCGTGTAGTCGGTCTTCTTCCGGACCTTCGACTTCGGCATGGCTTCCTTCTACCCGGGGTGCTGTTCACCTGCCAGGTTATCGGATGTACTCGCGCGACCCCACCCCGCTACGCTGGAGCGCGTGCGGATCCTCGTCGTCGACAACTATGACAGCTTCGTGTTCAACCTGGTCCAGTACCTCGGCCAGCTGGGCGTGGAGGCGGACGTGTGGCGCAACGACGATCCGCGACTGGACGATCCGGCCGCCGCGGCCGCGCAGTACGACGGCGTGCTGCTCAGCCCCGGCCCCGGCACCCCGCAGCGCGCGGGGCGCACCATGGCGATGGTGACCGCCGCCCGCGAGGCCGGCTCCCCGCTGCTCGGCGTGTGCCTGGGCCACCAGGCGATCGGCGCCGTCTTCGGCGCGACGGTCGACCGCGCGCCCGAACTGCTGCACGGCAAGACGTCGCTGGTCCATCACAACGGAGTGGGCGTGCTGCACGGCCTCCCGGACCCGTTCACCGCGACCCGCTACCACTCGCTCACCGTGCTCGAGCCCACCATCCCCGACGAGCTGGAGATCACCGGCCGCACCGACTCCGGCGTGGTCATGGCCTTCGCGCACCGCGAGCTGCCGATCCACGGCGTGCAGTTCCACCCCGAGTCCGTGCTCACGCAGGGCGGGCACCGGATGCTCGCGAACTGGCTCGCCGTGTGCGGCTGCACCGTCCCCGAGGCGCGCGTCGCCGAGCTGGAGCACGAGGTCGCCGCGGCGCTCGCCTGAGCACGGGCTCTCGCCGCCGGGGCGAGTCGGGCGCCGGCGGCGCGGCGTCAGGACCGCCGGACGTGCAGCACGACCTTCGCGGACGCATCCACCTGCGCTCCGGGCTTCGGGTCCGTGTTCCACACCCGGCCGCGGTCGAAGAGGCCGGAGGGAGCGTCCACGACCACGGAGATGTTCTCCTGCGAGAATCCGGCCTGGATCAGCGCCGCGCGGGCGGCGTTCTGATCCTGGTTGATCACGTTCGGCATGGTGATCGGCTTCGCCTTGGCGACCTGCAGCGTCACGACGCTGCCCTTGTCCGCGTTCTGCCCGCCGCTCGGGTTCTGGCCCACGACGGTGCCCACTGCAGCCGGGTTGTCCACCTGCTGGATCTTCACCTCGAAGCCGAGTCCCTCGAGGTTCGACTGGGCCTGCGAGACCTGGGTGCTGGTCACGTCCGGCACCCGCACCTGCTCCTTACCGGAGCTGATCGTGAGCTGGATGGGCGTGTTCTGCTGGGTCCGGGTACCGATCGCGGGATTGGTCGAGATGACGTTGCCCTTCGCCACCGTGGGCGACGGATCGTTCTTCACGTCCTTGGCCACGGTGAAGCCGGCCTTCTCGAGGATCGCGCGGGCCTGACTCTCCGGCTTGTCCCCCACGTCGGGGACCTCCGCGATCTTCGGGCCCGTCGAGACCTGCAGGACCACCGTCGAGCCCTTCGGGGCGCTCGCGTTCGGGCCGGGCAGCGTGGAGATGACGTGCTCCGCGGGCACCGTGTTGTCAGGGATCCGCTGCACCTCCACGGTGAAGCCCAGCTTCTGCAGCGCCACCTGGGCATCCGCTGCGGGCTGGCCGATCTGCGAGGTCACGGTGGCGTTCTGCTCGCCGCCGTTGCTGCTGAGCAGGTACCAGGTGGTGCCGCCGATCACGACCAGCGCGATCACGGCCGCCGAGAGCAGGAGCAGCAGCTTCGAGCGGCCGCCGGACTTCGGCGGGTTCGAATGCCGGCGCCGGGCGGGGGCCGATTCGGGGGCCGCGGTGTCCACGATCTCCGTGGGGGGGCCGTCGTCACCGTCGGCTGAGTTCGGCTCCGCGGCCGGCCGGGCGGCGGCTGCAGCGGCGACGGGCGCCGCGGCCGCGCGGCGGCGCGCCGGCTTCGCGGGCTCGGTGAGCAGCGCCTCGCGCTCGTCGTCCGAGAGCACCATCGGCGCCTCGGGCTTCTGCCCGGCGAGCACGCGGATCAGGTCCTGCCGCATCTCACCGGCCGTCTGGTACCGGTTCGCGGGGTTCTTCGACAGCGCCTTCAGGGTGATGGAATCGAGCTCCGGCGGCACCGTGTCCAGGATCGACGAGGGTGTGGGCGGATCCTCACGCACGTGCTGATAGGCCACCGAGACCGGCGAATCGCCGGTGAACGGCGGCTGCCCGGTGAGCAGCTCGAACAGCACGCACCCGGCGGCGTACACGTCGGAGCGGGCGTCCACGGAGTCGCCGCGGGCCTGCTCCGGCGAGAGGTACTGCGCGGTGCCGATCACGGCGGCCGTCTGGGTCATGCCCGCCGACGGATCGCTCATCGCTCGCGCGATGCCGAAGTCCATCACCTTGATCTCGCCCGCGCGGGTCAGCATCACGTTGGCGGGCTTCATGTCCCGGTGCACGATGCCGTTGCGGTGGCTGAAGTCCAGCGCCGCGCACACGTCGGCCATCCACGTCATCGCCACCTGCGGGGCGATGGTCCCGTCACGGCGCAGCACGTCGCGCAGGGTCTCGCCGTCCACGTACTCCATCACGATGTACGGCAGCGGGCCCGACGAGGTCTGCGCCTCGCCGGTGTCGTAGACCTGCACGATGGTCGGATGGTTCAGCGAGGCGGCGTTCTGCGCCTCACGCCGGAACCGCTCGTAGAAGCTGGGATCCCGGGCCAGGTCGGCGCGCAGGATCTTGATCGCCACGTCGCGCGAGAGCCGGGTGTCCCGGGCCAGGTGCACCTCGGACATGCCACCGAACCCGAGCGTCTCGCCCAGGTCGTAGCGGTCGTTGATGCGCCGAGGCGGGGTCGTCATCGATCGTCGCCCCCGTCGAGGTAGCCCCCGGGCAGCGGCAGGCCGAAGATGCCCCGCGGGGGCGGGGTGGTCGTCGGCTCGGGCCCGGTCACGTCGGTGGTCGTCGTCTCCGGCGGCGTCGTGGTCGTGGTCGTCGGGGGCGGCGTCGTGGTGGTCGTCGTCGGCTTCGGCGGCGGGGGCGTCGTGGTCGGGTGCACCGTGGACGTCTCGGTCACCGTCTTCGGCGGCTGCGTCGTCGGCTTCGGGGTGTCGCGGGCCGGGCTGGACTGGCCCGTCGGCGGCGGCGCGACGGTGCCCGTGTCGGTCGTGCTCTGCGAGGGCCCGGGCGTCTCGGCGTCGTCACCGCTCAGCAGCAGGTAGCCGCCCACGATCGCCGCCGCCACGAGCAGCAGCAATGCGGACACCCCGAGGATCGTCTTCTGGGCGCGGGTCCAGCCGCCCTCGTCGGAGTAGGTCGACGGTGCCGCGGACCGGGGCGCCGGGCTCGACGCGCGGGACACCGGCTGCGGGCCCGGCCGCGACGCCGGCGGCACCACGGTGGTGGCCGCCGTGTCCGGGGCGCGGGTCGCGGCGGCGGCGGCGGTCGGGGCGGCGCCGGTCCAGCCGCGCGGCATGGGCGGGCGCTGCCCGGCCTTCACCGCGGCCACCGCGTCGGCGAACTCGCCGCCGTTCGCGTAGCGCTGCCGCGGGTCCTTGCCCAGGGTCAGCGTGATCAGCTCCCGCACCGGGGCGGGCAGGTCGCCCGGCAGCGGCTCCGGCTGGTCCCGGATGTGCTTCATCGCGACGGTGATGGCACCGTCGCCCGAGAACGGGCGCTTGCCTGCGAGGGACTCGTAGCCCACCACACCGAGGGAGTAGACGTCGGAGGCGGCGGTGGCGTCCTC
>JBEBXD010000170.1:0-5481 GCA_040391845.1 Tsukamurella paurometabola
AGGCCGCCGAGGGCGACGTCATCCTGGGCGACTACGACCCCGAGACCGGCACGACCGACGGCGCGGACCGGCTGAGCAAGTAGTCCCCGCCGCGGCGGCACTCACCGGCCGCTGAACCACGATCGCCGCCGGACCCGTCACCCAGGGGTCCGGCGGCGATCGTCGTCTCCGCGGCGGCTCATTTCAGCAGCTTCGACATCCGCCGGTCGGCGAGGATCTTCCCGCCCGTCTGGCACGTGGGGCAGTACTGGAAGGACCTGTCCGCGAAGGACACCTCGCGCACCGTGTCCCCGCACACCGGGCACGGACTCCCCGTGCGCGCGTGCACCTGCATCCCGGACCGCTTCTCCGACTTCAGCGTCGCGACGTGCTGCCCCACCGAGCGCTGCACCGCATCCTGCAGCTCGGAACGCATCGCCTCGTACAGCGCATCCACCTGGGCCGGGTCCAGCGACTTCGCCGCGGCGAACGGCGAGAGCCGCGCGGCGTGCAGGATCTCGTCCGAGTACGCGTTGCCCACGCCCGCTATCGCACGCTGATCGCGCAGCAGCGTCTTGAGCTGCGCCCGCGATCCCGCGAGGATCGCGCCGAACTCGTCCCGGGTGACCTCCAGCGCGTCCGGCCCCAGGGTGGCCACCATCTCGATCTCCAGCGGATCGCGCACGATCCACACCGCGAGCCGCTTCTGCGTGCCCGCCTCCGTCAGGTCGAAGCCCTCACCCTCCGGGCCCACGTGCACGCGCAGCGCGATCGGCGACTTCCCGCCGGGCCGCAGCGGGGCCGGCGAGAGCTTCTCCGACCAGCGCAACCACCCCGCGCGCGAGAGGTGCACCACGAGGGCGAGGGCCGCACCGTCGGACTTACGCGCATCGAGGATGAAGTACTTGCCGATCCGTCGGGTACCCGTCACGACGGCCCCGACCAGATCCTGCGGCCCCGGCGCATAGGTCTTGAGCACGGACAGCGCCGCGACGTCCACCCGGCGGATCGGCGTGCCGATGGCCTTGGCGCCCACGTAGTCCGCGATCGCGGTGATCTCGGGAAGCTCCGGCATGGCTCCACTCTAGGGTGGGGGTATGACGTTCTTCGGCCGTTCCGACGGCGGCGCCCTGTCCGACATCGAACTCGCGGCCGAGATGGCCGACGGTGCCGGCCGGATCCTGCAGGCCATCCGGCACGGCAACCTGCTCGAGGACGGCATGCTCGGCGACACCGGCGACCGGCTCGCGCAGGCGTGGATCGCCCGGGTGCTGCGCCGCCACCGCCCCCAGGACGCGGTGCTCTCGGAGGAGGCGCCCGACTCCACCGAGCGGCTCTCCGCGGAGCGGGTGTGGGTGATCGACCCACTGGACGGCACCCGGGACTACGCCGCGCACCGCCCCGACTACGCCGTGCACGTCGCGCTCACGCGGGACGGGCAGCCGGTGCACAGCGCCGTCTCGCTGCCCGCGATGGACCGGGTGTTCCGCTCCGACACCGTGGTCGCGCCCAGCGGGGCGCTCACCGGCAACCTGGCCCTCTCCCGCAGCCGCGCGACCCCGGGCATGTTCCGGGTGGCGGATCAGCTTGGGCTGCAGCCGGTCTCGCTGGGCTCCGCCGGGGTGAAGACGATGGCGGTGGTCACCGGGCAGGTCGACGTGTACCTGCACGCGGGCGGCCAGTACGAGTGGGACTCGTGCGCGCCCGTCGGTGTCGCGCGGGCGGCCGGGCTGCACTGCTCGCGCCTCGACGGGTCCGAGCTGACCTACAACAACCCCGACCCCTACCTCCCCGACCTCGTGATCTGCCGGCCCGAGCTCGCCGACCGCGTGCTCGCCGCGTTGAACCAGCGGAGCGATTCCTAAGCGCCCATCCCCGGGAGTATGACGAGCAGCCCGATGGTGGATACGAGGTTGAAGGTGATGTGCAGTGCCGCGCCGGGCCATACCGAACCGGTTCGTCGGCGCAGTTCCGCGGCGGGCAGTCCGACGAGCACCGCCGAGACCATGATGATCGGCTCGCCGTGCAACACGGCGAAGATGACGGTGCTGCCCACGACGCCCACGAATGCTCCGTAGCGCATCAGGACGGTGGTGACGACTCCGCGGAAGAACAGTTCCTCTCCGATCGGAGTGAGAACACTGAGTAGGAGCATCGAGACCACCACCGCACCGATTCCGCCCTCGCTGCTCGCCGACCACCCGAGCTGGGCACTCGTAGCCGGCCCGAACAGGGCGGTGAAGGCCATCGTCACTGGAATCTTGACGACGACGGCGATGAGGCCGCCGGCAACGCCGACGGCGACCCACCGGCGGCGGGTGCGGACCAGACCGAACGCACTCGGCCGTCGTACCCGGACCGCCACCGCCGCTGCGAACGCCCCACCGGCCACCACCGCGGACAGACCAGCCATGAAGATCGCGGTCGCAACGGGACCGGCTTCCAGCGCGAACCACGCACGAGCAAGACCGATCTCGAGCACGAGGAGGACGGTCAAGCCGACGCCGAGCTCGGTCCAGCCGGGTGTGAGGCGGCGCTCCGTCATCGGCCCTCCCGAGGCTCATCATCGAGCTCCACCGCGACTCGAATGAGTACGTCCATCTGTGCCGCGTTGTACGCATCACGCAGAGCGGTGCCGACGTCGCGGGAACCCTGATCGGACACCGGGGTGTTCGGCGCGTACTCCCGTGCAGCGCGGGCGGCAGGGACCATACGGTGGGCGAGATCGACGCGGACGGCCTCACTGGCGTCCACCGGGAGCTGGTCGAACTCCGCGTCGACTGCCTCGCCGACCGGCTCCAGTACCCACTGCCTCAGTCCCTGAGCTGTGCCCGGCAGTAGTGTGCCGAGCACCGTCAGCAACGATCTGTCGGCCTCGGTGAGGTCTGCCGGCACCTCTTCGGTGGTGAAGCCGGGCGGAAGTCCGGAGCCCACCTCGTGAGCGAAGACGTCACTGAGTTCCGCTCGGGCTGCTTGCAGCTCACGGATCCGCTCGCCGAGCTCCGCGTCGAGCAGGCGGAACGCCTGTTCCGCGTGTGGGCCCGCCGCGTCCATCTCAGCGATCGTGGCGAGGGAGAAACCGAGCCCGACCAGACGCCGAATGCGTATCAGACGAGCAAGGTGCACGACCCCGTACGACTTGTAACCGTTCGCCGCTCGATCAGGAACCGGCAGCAGGCCGATCTCGTGGTAGTACCGCACGGTTCGCACACTCACACCCGCGATGCGCGCGATCCCACTGGTGCTCCAACCCATACGGCTCTCCCATCCACGTCCGGTATCAGTAGAAACCGTGACGTAGTGGCAGAGTCAAACAGCTCACCGACCCGTCCCTCCTCGACCTGCCCCGGCGCGACCGGTCGTTTCAGGGCCGGCGGAGCAGGTAGACGTCCATGATCCAGCCGTGACGCTCGCGGGCCTCGCGGCGGGTGCGGGCGATCAGCTCCCCCACCTCGCCGACGGCCCCCTCGATCAGGATCTCGTCCGGCGTGCCCAGGTAGGCGCCCCAGTAGATGTGGTCCGTGGGTTCGGCGGTCTCCCGGAAGGTGCAGTCCGCGTCCAGCATCACCACGGTGTTGCGGCCGTCGTCGTCGGCGAGGCGGCGCCCGGTGGTGATGTGGATCGGCTCGCCCACCCGGTTCAGCAGGATCGCGTGCGCCGCGGTGAGCGCCTGCACGCTGGTGATACCCGGGATCACCCGCGGCACGATCGGCAGCACGCGGCCCACGCGCTCGAGCACGCGCAGCGTCGAGTCGTACAGCGACGGGTCGCCCCACACCAGGAACCCCGCCGCCCCGCCCTCCGGCACGTGCTCGGCGATCGCGGCGACCAGCGCGGCGGCCCTGGCGTCGTGCCAAGCGTCCACGTTCGCGGCGTAGGCACCGTCCGGGCGGGACGCGCCGTGTTCCGCGGAGCGGTCCCGAGGCGGATCGGGGACGAGCACGAGACGGGTTGCGGGAGCGTACTTCTCGATGATCTCCTGGCGGATCCCGGTCAGAGTCCCGGCGGTCGCCTTCTCCAGCACGAACACGGCGTCGGCGGCGCGCATCGCCTCGATCGCCCCGACGGTCACGTGCCCGGGGTCGCCGGCGCCGATGCCGATCACGAGGGCGGTGCGGGTCACCGGGGCCCGTCGATCGGCTCGCTGTACATGTTCAGCGTCGCGGTGAGCAGGTCGATCCGGTTCTGCTTGAGCGTCGCGTTGTCCGGGTCGATCACGCAGTACGAGGCGGTGCCCTCGTGCACCGCGAGCAGCGCGTAGCCCAGCGCCTCCGGCTTGGTCACCCGCCGGCCGGCGGCCTCGAGGACGTGCATCACCGTGGGGATCATGTTGGCCAGCAGCATCTGCTGCGCGTCGCGCACCGTCTGGTTGAGCTCCGGGGTACGGGTGCACAGCGCGACGAAATCGCCGTTCACCCGCTGCCAGCGCTCGTTGACGGGGATCGCGCGCACCGCCATCTCGATGAGCTTGCCGTAATCGGCGCCCTGCACCACGTAGGTGTCCACCACCTTGGCCATCACGTCCATGATCCACTGCACGTGGAACCGCCAGACCTCGATGAACAGCTCCTCGAGGCTGGTGAAGTTGGAGTAAAAGGCGCCGCGGGTGAAGCCCGCCGCCTCGCACACCATCGTGACGGTCGTCGACCCGTAGCCGTGCTGCGCGAACACGAGGTACGCCGCCCGGATCAGCCGCCGGCGCGTCCGCGCGCGGCCCTTGGGATCGTCCGTGGGTTGCAACGCCGCGGTCATCGGACCGCCCCCGTGGGACAGAATCGGCGCTGCTGTGTCATCTGCTCAGTGTACCCGTCGGTAGCCTCGGCTTCAGCGGTACTTCAGCGGCCGCCAACCGCGAGGCCCTAGCGTGGTCCACACCATGCCGTAGGAGGTAGCAGCCCATGCCCGATTCCCCGCCCGCATCCGCGTCCGGCGCGCTCCGGATCACCGGGCTCGTTCTCGCCGTGGCGGGTGCCGCCGGCCTGGTCGCCGCGGCCTTCCTCGACTGGTACACGGCGTCGACGAAGCTGCCCGACATCGCGCAAGCGCTGGGCCTGCCGTCCGCGATCGACGCGAAGGTCACCGGGACCGGCTCCGTCACCATGCCCGCGCTCGGGAACTACGACGTGACCTCCTCGGTGCCCACCGACGCCGCGTGGGCGGGGTGGGTCGTGGTCGCGCGCGGCGTAGCCGGGGCGATCGCCGCGGCCGTGGCCGCGTTCGGCCCCGGCTCGCTGCGGCGGGTCCTCGCCGCCGTCACCGCGGCGTGCGGCGCGGCCGCCCTCGGGATCGGCGCCTACGCGCTGGTGGTCCCCGTCGGCGCGCAGACGGTGAAGGTCCAGGGCATCGACGTCCAGGTCGACACCACCGCCGAGGCCGGACCGTACGTGGTTCTCGGCTCCGCCCTGGTGCTGCTGCGCGGCGGGGCGCTCCTGTTCCTGCTCCTGGTCCGACGGTCCGCCCCTGCCGCGGACGCGCAGCCCACCCCCCGGGCGCTGCCGCAGG
>JBEBXD010000171.1:0-5471 GCA_040391845.1 Tsukamurella paurometabola
GGCACCGCGAGCCTGCGCCCGCGTGCCGCCCCGGCGATGATCCTGGTCACCGCATCACTGTAGTCATCGGCGTCAGCTCGCCTTGGCCAGCCGGGCCTCCTCGATCTGCGCCAGCCGGGTCGCGTCGGTGTTCGGGCCCGGCACCTCGGTGCCGCGGATCGAGCAGCCCTTCGTCTCCTGCAGGAACGGCAGCGCGATCAGGCCGATCACGCAGGCGGCCATCATGTAGATGGCCGGGAACTGCAGCCACCCGGTGTTCTCCACCACCGCGTCGTTGACCAGTGGGGCGGTACCGCCGAACGCGGCGGTCGCCACGTTGTACGAGATCGCGAAGCCCGCGTATCGCACCTGCGTGGGGAACATGGCGGGGAAGGTCGCGGAGATCGTGGACAGCTGCGGGATGTACAGCAGGCCGAGAACCACGAAACCGAGGATGGCCCAACCGAAGCCCTGCCCCATGAGCCAGAACATGGGCCACGCCAGGACCAGCAGGCCGACCAGCGAGATCCACCACATCGGTTTGCGTCCGGTGCGGTCGGAGAGCGAACCGAAGACCGGGATGAACGCCGCCATCACCAGCTGGCCGATCAGCATCAGCGTGGACGAGTCCGACTCGGTGAGGTGAATGGTGCTGTGCAGGTACGTCGGCATGTAGGCGAGCAGCGTGTAGTTCGCCACGTTGAGGGCGATCACCAGGCCGAACATCACCATGATCGGCTTCTTGTAGTCGCGCAGCAGCTGCACGAAGCGCTGCCAGGCCGAGCCCTGCTCCTCCTGCTCGTCGGCCATCTCCTCGAACACCGGGGTGTCGTCGAGCTGGTTACGCAGGTACCAGCCGACCAGGCCGAGCGGGATGGCGACGAAGAACGGGATGCGCCAACCCCAGTCGTACATCTGATCGCGGCTCAGCAACTGCTGCAGCAGCAGTACGAACGCGGTACCGCCGGCGAAGCCGCACATGGTGCCGAACTCGAGGAAGCTGCCGTAGTGGCCGCGCTTGCGGTCCGGCGAGTACTCCGCCATGAAGGTCGCGGCGCCGCCGTACTCACCGCCGGTCGAGAAGCCCTGGACCACACGCAGAGTGATCAGCAGGATCGGCGCGAGCACACCCACCTGGGCGTGCGTCGGGAGAACACCGATCAGTGCCGTCGCGGACGCCATCAGCAGAATCGTGGTGGCCAGCACCACCTTCCTGCCCAGCCGGTCACCGAGCGGGCCCCAGATGAAGCCGCCGAGCGGGCGCAGCGCGAACGAGACGGCGAAGCCGAGAAGCGTGCCGATCGTTCCCAGCGATCCCGGGAAGAAGGCCTGGGTGAGGTAGGCGGTGGTCGCGGCGTAGACGCCGTAGTCGAACCACTCCGTGAAGTTGCCCATCGCCGATGCGGCGATGGCCTTGTGCAGAGTCTTCTTCCGCTCCTGCTCGGTCTCCTGGAGACCGGTCAGGGACAACGGGGAATCGGATGGCGTTGTTGAATTATCAGGCATTCGGATCAGCCCCTGGCGTTGGTCACCGTGCGGACCGGGCTTTGCCTGTGGCTAGACACCGCTGGGCCCACCGGACGTGTGATTACCGCGCGGTTGACGTTAACAGAAACGAAGGCACGATCCATGCCCACTGGTTCACCCTGTGGACACCCTCCCGCATCCCCCCTGGTAACTCCGCGTTCGCCGGCCGGGAACCCGGCTGCGGCAACGTGTCCGCAATGCCCCTCAGTGATTTCCGGACCTCCCGCCGATCCCTTCTCAAGGCCGGCGCCGCCGGCGCGTTCCTCGTTCCCGCCGGGCCGCTCCTCGCCGCCTGCGGCACCCCCACCGGCGGCGGCACACCGTCGTCCACCGGTGTGGTCCGCGCGCGCCCGACGCTGACCCACGGCGTCGCCTCCGGCGATCCGCGCACCGACGGCGCCCTCGTCTGGGCCCGGTCCGACGCGCCCGCCCGGATGATCGTGGAGACCGCACCGTCGGAGTCCTTCCGCGACCCGCGCCGGTTCGTCGGGCCGCGCCTCGACCCCACCTCCGACGGTGCCGGCCGGTTCCGGGTGACCGGGCTGGAGGCCGGGCGGACGGTGCACTACCGGGTGACCCTGGAGGGCGAGAACGGCGCGACCTCCGAGCCGGTGACCGGAACCTTCCGCACGGCACCGTCGGCCGCGGGGACCGTGAGCTTCGCCTGGTCCGGCGACGTGGTCGGCCAGGGCTGGGGCATCAACCGCGACGGCGGGATGTCGATCATGGGCGCCGTCGCCGATGCCCGGCCGGACTTCTTCCTGCACTCGGGCGACGCGATCTACGCCGACGGCCCGGTGCCGGCGACGCAGCAGCAGAACGACGGCGGCGTGTACCGCAGCGTGACCGCGCCCGCCAAGGACCACGTGGCGCAGACCCTGGACGACTTCCGCGGCAACTACGCCTACAACCTGACCGACGAGCACTACCGGCGGTTCGCCGCGACCGTGCCGCAGATCGTCCAGTGGGACGACCACGAGGTGATCAACAACTGGTTCCCCGGCGAGAGCCTCGCGGGCCAGAACCGCAAGGGCTACACCGAGACCGACGTGAACACTCTGGCGGAGCACGCCTACCGGGCGTGGCGCGAATGGCAGCCGGTCCAGCCGACGGAGGCCGCGGACGGGCGCCTCTACCGCAGGATCTCCTACGGCCCCCTGCTCGACGTGTTCGTGTTGGACATGCGCAGCTACAAGGATCCGAACCCCAACGCGTGGGCCACGTCGGACGACGCCGGGATCCTCGGCGAGAAGCAGACGCGGTGGCTGATCGACGGCCTCACCTCGTCGACGGCGGTATGGAAGGTGGTGGCCAACGATCTGCCGCTGAGCATCGTGGTGCCGGACGCCTCCACCGACCCGCGCGGCGGCGGCCCGAAGTCGATGGAGGCGGTGGCGCAGGGCGACAACGGCGCCCCGCTCGGCCGCGAGATCGCCTTCTCCCGCATCCTGTCGCGGACCAAGGACGTACACAACGTGGTGTACCTGACCGCGGACGTGCACTACACCGCCGCGATCTCCTACCACCCCGATAGGGCCGCGTTCCAGGACTTCTCGCCGTTCTGGGAGTTCGTCTCCGGGCCGCTGAACGCCGGCGCCTTCCCGCGGAGCCCGCTCGACGGGACGTTCGGGGCGCGCTACGAGTTCGTGCACGCCCCCGAGAAGGCCAACGCCTCCCCCGCCGAGGGCTTCCAGCACTTCGGGCACGTGAGCATCGACGGCGGCACCCGCGCCCTCACCGTGCGGCTGTGCGACGCGGCGGGAGCCCCGCTCTACACCAAGGAGTTGGCTCCGGCATAGCGGTAGCGCTGGGCGGGGTGATCGGCCGGGAGCCGGTCGCCCTGCCCGAACAGTTTGTGGCGCAGCGTCCCCGGCGTGTAGTCGGTGGGGTACACGCCCCGCCGCCGCAGCTCCGGGACGATGAACTCGACGATGTCCTCGAAGGTTCCCGGCGTGATCGCGTAGGCGAGGTTGAAGCCGTCCACGTCGGTCTCCTCCACCCACTCCTGCAGCTCGTCGGCGATCCGCTCGGCGGAGCCGACGAGCACCGGCCCCATGCCCCCGATCCGGCCCCACTTGCCGATGTCCTCCACCGTCCACTCCTTCCCGGAGGGGTCGGCCTGCTGGAAGTTGGCGACGGCGGAGAGGATGGCGTTGGACTGCACGTCGCCGACCGGATCGCTCGGGTCGTAGGCGCCCAGGTCCACCCCCATCCACCCGGACATGAACACCAGCGAGCCCTCGATGCTGGCGTAGCGGTGGTACTCCTCGAGTTTCGCCTGTGCCTTCGCCTCCGTCTCATCGGTGACGATGGTGAGCAGCGTGTAGACCTTGGCCGAGTAGGGATCGCGGCCGTTCGCCACGAGGCCCTCGCGCACCGTGCGCACCAGGTTCTTCAGGATCGCCTTCGTGGGCGCGGCCACGAAGATCGCCTCCGCGTTCGCCGTCGCGAAGCGCAGGCCGCGGGGCGAGGCGCCGGCCTGGTAGATCACCGGCGAGCGTTGCGGCGAGGGCTCGCCCACGTGGATCCCGGGCACGTCGAAGTACTTGCCGCGGTGGCCGATCGGGTGCACCTTCGCCGGGTCCGTGAACACCCCGCTCTCGCGGTCGCGGATCACCGCGTCGTCCTCCCACGACCCCTCCCACAGCTTGTACAGCACCTCCAGGTACTCGTCGGCGTGGTCGTAGCGCTCGTCGTGCTGCAGCTGATCGAGCTGCCCCATGTTCTGCGCAGCCGACGGCAGGTACCCCGTCACCACGTTCCAGCCGATCCGGCCGTCGGTGAGGTGATCGAGCGTGGTCAGCCTGCGCGCGAACGGGAACGGGTGCTCGAAGCCCGTGCCGGCGGTGATCCCGATGCCGAGGTGCTCGGTGGCGCCCGCGATGGCGGAGGCCAGCAGGATCGGGTCGGAGACGGGGACCTGCGCCGCGTGCCGGATCGCAGCGTCGCCGTTGCCGTTGTAGGCGTCGTAGATCCCCAGCACGTCCGCGATGAAGATCCCGTCGAACGTGCCGCGCTCCAACAACTTCGCCAGGTCCGTCCAGTAGCCGAGCTCCTTGTACCGGTGCGACTGATCCTCCGGGTGCCGCCACAGCCCCGGGGACTGATGGGCGACGCAGTTCATGTCGAAGGCGTTGAAACGGATCTGACGGCTCATAGCGGCCTAGGCTAGGGCGCCCGCGCGCCCCCGCCCAGGCTTGCGCTCAGCGTGAGGCGAGCACGCGTCGTAGGGTGGCGGCCATGACGTCGGTGGTCGTGGTGGGCAGCGTGAACCTCGACGCGGTCACGGTGTGCGAACGCTTCCCGCGGCCGGGCGAGACCGTCACCGGGGTGTCCGTGGCGTTCGGGCAGGGCGGCAAGGGCGCGAACCAGGCCCGGTCCGCGGCCCGCGCCGGAGCCTCGACGGTGTTCGTCGGCGCGGTCGGCGACGACGACGCGGCGGCCACCGTGCTGGAGTCGCTCGCGGGCGCGGGGGTCGACGTGTCGCGGGTCGCGCGCGTGCCCGGCAGCACCGGGTTCGCGAACGTCACCGTGGACGCCTCCGGCGAGAACCACATCGTGGTCGTCCCGGGCGCGAACGCCGAGGTCGCGGTGTCGGAGGAGGCGCGCCGGGCGATCGCCGACGCGGACGTGCTGCTCCTGCAGCTCGAGATCCCTCTGGCCGCGGTCGTGGACGCCGCGCGCGCGGCCCGGGAGGCCGGCACAACGGTCCTGCTCAACCCCTCACCCGTGCAGGCCCTGCCCCCGGAGCTCGTCGAGCTGCTCGACGGGGTGATCGTGAACCGCGACGAGGAGAAGGCGATCGAGGAGGTCCTGGGTCGCGTGCCGCACGTGATCACCACCCTCGGGGCCGACGGTGCCCGCGCCACCGGTCCGGACGGCACCGGCCGGACCCCCGGGTTCGCCGTCGACGTCGTGGACACCACCGGCGCCGGCGACGCCTTCGCCGGCGCGTTCGCGGCGTA
>JBEBXD010000172.1:0-5406 GCA_040391845.1 Tsukamurella paurometabola
TGGGGCTGTTGTTACAGATGTGACATTGCTGATTGACTTCACCTGGGGGAACCTGACCATGCACCCTGCAGATCACGCTCACTCGTCCCGGCTTCCGCGGACGCTGATCGGTCTGTGCGCCGCCGCCGCGACCATCGCCATCACGGCCTCACCGGCCGGCGCGGCACCGGCACCAAAGCCGACCCCGGCCCCGGCGGCCGCCGCGAAGCCCGCCGCCTCGCCGGTTGCGGTGACGCCGCCGCCCGCACCGCGGATGCGGGTCCCAGTGCCCGGTCAGATCCGCGACGGCGAGTTCGCCGACACCAGCCGTGAGCTGATCACCCGTGACGGGTGGAAAGTCACCGTCTCCAAGTTCGGGGAGAAGCTCGACTCCGTCCCGCCGCTCAACCGATCACCACAGATCTTTGAAGGATTCAGCTCCGTAGGCGGTGAAGCGAAGATCGAAGCCGCCTACCCGAACGACCCGAAACGCAAGCCCAGCAGCAAGATTAAGGCAGCGACTCTGACCACGGGGGTCCAGGTTGGCTGCGCGGTCACCGCGGACAGTTTGACCGTCGGTGGGTCGCTGTCGAACGCGACGACCGCCTCCATCACCCCCACGGTGACCGCGTCCGGCACCATCACCGGACAGGGCCAGGGCGGCTCCAGCGGCGGGCGGGGCGGCGGCAGCGTCTCCGGCACCGGAACCGGAAGCCTCTCCGGCACCCTCTCGGACACCGTGACCGAAACGGGCAACATCTCCGGCATCCTGAAACCCGGCACCACCAAAGACATCCCGTACGCCAAGAAGGCCGTCGTCGGCCCCAACGCACAGGTCATGTCCCGCGATATCCGCATCGCCGTCGACAACTGCATAGGCGGCGTCCAAGTCCGCACCTACGCCACCGTCGCCATCAGCACCGACGCCACCGACGACACCCTGACCACCTTCGGCAAGCCGATCTTCCTGACCAGGCCGGAGCAGAACCGGTAGTCGCTGGCAGGGGCGCACCCGCGGAGGGGCTGCGCGCCTGCCCTCGCGGCATGGGCAATCGTTGGCGCAGTGAAAGTTGAGTGGCCGAGTGTTGATGCTTGGCCGCACCGCAACCCGGTAGGAGAGACTCGCGAATGCCTTGGTCAGTTCTCGATTTTGCCGAACGGCTCGGCGATCAAGTCTTTGAACAGATCCGTGGTGATCGAATCGACGCGATCGAAACGGTACCCGGGAGGTACGACGACGCGATCGCCACGCTGACCGGGCCGGCTAACATGCCGCTAATGAGGGCGACCTACCGGATCGTGGTAGAGCAACGACAGGCCTCGCTGTCGATCGGCACGTCGACCTACCTCACCTGCCCGTCGCTTGCCGAGCTACCGCCTGACGGCCCGATCACGTACGGAACTAGTCTCGATGGAAGTCCCAGCCGCTTCCTGCAGACATTCACCACCGCGCAGTTCGAATGCCAGCCCGAGCCGGCCGAACTCGCCGCGGCCACGCGGTGGTGTTCCGGGCCGATGTGGCGCCACTCAAGGGGCTTGCTCGACGAGACGGATTCAATCGACGCACTACAGAACGATGTCGACGAGATCTTTGCGCGCAAGAAGGCATCCTCGTACCTGTTCTCAAACGATGCAGTCCACGACTTCATCCTCTACTGCCTCCTCGCGGACGAGGATGAGCGGGCCGAGCGGGCCAACCGAGAAGTACTCTGCACCGACCCATTCGTCCAGTTCGGATTCCAGGGATTCCTCGCGGCAAACTTCCCCGGCCGCCTACCGTCAGTGCCGAGACCCTAACCGGTGTCGCCTGTACCGGGGAAGATCCCGTGCCCGTGGCGACACTGGGCTCTAGGCCTTCGCGAGAACACCACGCTCGCCCCTGCGTCACAGCTAATCTCAGCCGGTGACCGACGAGGAGCCGATCGACAACGCGCAGCGACAGCGCTTGCCCGATTGGGTTGAACGCGAACTCGCCCGCCGCCACGGCTATTGGCGCGTGCTCCGAGACGGCGGAGTCATCACCGCGGAGGAGGCGGTCCAGGCGATGCGCCGCGAGACCGAGGACCTGCCCGAGTAGCCCGGCTTCACCGGCACAGGAAGCGGCGAAGCCCGCCACCACCACGGTGACGGGCTTCGGTGTGGACTCGGTCAGGCGGCGAACCTCTCGACCAGGGCTGCGCGCTGACGCTCGCCGAGGCCAGCGACGCGGCGGTTCTCCGCGATCTCCAGTTCGGTCATGATCTCGGCGGCCTTGACCTTGCCGATCCTCGGGAGCGCCTCGATGAGTGCCTGGACCTTCATCTTTCCAACCGCCGGCTCGTCCGCACGGCCGAGCACAGCGGCGAGGGTGGCCGTGCCGGCCTTCAACTCGGCCTTGATCGCGGCTCGGGCAGCGCGGACCGCGGCAGCCTTAGCGAGCGCGTCGGCGCGCTGTTCCGGGGTGAGAGTGGGCAGTGCCATGAGAGATTCTCCTGGTCGTGGCGAATTTGAGCTGTCAAACGCGACGGTAGCCGGGCGGGCTGACATGTGACAACGAGGGCGCGGCGATGGCCAGGGTGTCATCCCGGTGTGAGGCCGCCGTGAAGTGGTGCGCGCGAGTTGCTGTCGCCGGGTGCTACAGCTGGTACCAGGAGCGGCGCGTGATGTAGGCGGGCGCGAGGAGTCGTCGGCAGTTGCCGCAGACGCGGTGCTGGTGCCGTTGGGGGTGGCCGCAGGTCTGGCACCTGCGGCGTCCGATGATGCGCATGCGGTGGCGCACGATGTACGCGGCGGCCAGCAGGACGACGATCAGCGCCAGGCTGAACGGGTTCCTGTGGGAGCCGAGGTACCAGCCGAGGAGACACAGACCACCGATCGCGTACGCGGCCAGGCAGAGGTAGTGCACAAACATCCAGGCGGCGATGCGTGAGTACTCTGCGGCGACCGCTCGGAGACGTTCAGGGGGACGGTCGTCCACTAATCGCGGTCCTCGGCGCTCGCGGTGAAGCTGCCGGTCGCGTTGCGGCAACCGATCATCGCCTCGGATGAGGACGGTTCCCCGGCGATTCGGAGGGTGCAGGACCACTGTCCGCTCCGGTAGTGCAGGCCGCGGCCCTCGGTGTGGCCGGCGGCGATCGCGGCGTTGTACTCGCGTGCCATAGCCAGTGCCTCTGCGCAGTCGAGGGTGCCCGTGTCGATGTAGATGTACTCCTTGGCACCTGTCGGGCTCGCAACCACACCGCACGTGGTGCCGGTCTTCGACGGACCGGCGGAGGCGATTCCGACAGTCGCAGGACTGACGGCGAGGGCGACGGCGGCGACCGCGGACACGATGAACCGGTTAGGCATGTTGCGATCCTGTCATGAGGTCACGGCGGACGCAGGCCGATCGCGCGCGCCGGCACTGCACGGATGTCAGCCGCCGTCGCTAGTCTCCCCGGCATGGGCGAGATGCCCGGCACCCAGCTCCGCGTCTACGTGCGCGACCTGCTCGGCGGCGAACTCGTCGCGTACCCCGCAGAGGAGTGGCTCGGCGAGTACCCCGTGGGGATCAACGAGGCGATCCAGCTGTGGCAGCAGAGCCTCGGCGGCACCATCGCCATGACCGGCACACCCGAGCAGGGACGCGTCACGGTCAACGACGCCGACCGCGTGATCATCCTCGATACACAGTGGCAGACGGTCGCGGTCGACGCGGCGGGCAACCCGCTCCCCGTCGGCGATACGCTCTGACCATGTGGAACAGCGGGTCCGAGCACCGCTAGCCGCCCCCGATCCCCGGGTGCGGCGACGTTGTCACGCAAGGAGTCCCCGTGTCCGCACACCTTTCCCGCGTCCAGCTCTTCGCCGCGCCCGACGCCGCCGAGGAGATCGCCCGGCTCATCACCGCGATCATCGAGGTCGCACCCACCGTCCGGACCATGACCCGCGTCGATCAGGTCGAGAGCCTCCGCTACGACTTCGTCTCCGGAGGGATCGGACTGGAGGTGATGGCCGACGATCGCACCCGTGTCCCGAGCGTGCTGCAGTTCGACACCGATCACGACTTCGAGTACCTGGTCGGCTCGGGCGGTGTCTTCAACCATCTGACCGAGCAGCTGATCCCGGAGGCCGGCATCTGCGACGGCGGCACCGCGGGATGGGAGACGGACGCCGGCGTCATCGACCTTGCCCCCGACGCGGTCTGGGAACACGCGCCCCTCGGCCTCTGCCCGGGCGACGTCTGTCGCGGCTGGACCCCGGCGCACACGGTGCTCCTGCATCGGGGCGGCGACACCACCCGGTAGGCAGAGGGTAGGCAGCAGGTTTATCGCGCCTTCGATTCCACTAGCTCCATTAGCCGCTGTTGACCTCGTTGAACTGCTACGTGTAGTTACCGAGCTGGATAAACTTGGGACAGACAACCTGCTGGTGATGCCGTGCTCTGATAGTTCGGGACGAAGAGGTCGTGGGTTCGAATCCCGCCACCCCGACTCGTTGGTTGAGACGACAGCAGGGGCTCTACCTGAGGAAACTCGGGTAGAGCCCTTACTCGTCTCCGCGCACCGCGGTGCTGGCGCCATACTGATCACGTGGATGCAGGAGTTGTAGTCGTTCGTGGTGCGGCGGCGGCAGAAGCGGGGCGAGTGGTCGGGCGGTTTCACGCCCGGCTTCCGCAAGTGGACGCTCGGTGAAGAGGACGAGGCTGCGGAACTGAACACGAGCCGTGGCACCTGCTCGGGAACGTACAACCGCTGACGGAACTCGCGGATCTCAGGGCCTCCGCGCTCCTTGTGGCCGCGACAGCGGATGTCGTTCACGGAGCCTTCAGCGTCTACTGGTGGGAGCGCTCCAGTGCGCGGCCCGCGTCACGGCGACTCAGACCGCGTCGGCGTCGCGCGTCACCAGGTGACCGCCGATTCCGAGGGTACCGGATAGGAACGCCGCTGCCTGCTCCGACTCGGCGGCGCTGCAGTCGAGCAGCAGCTTGATCTCGGTGTCGCGCTTCATCACATCCGCTGTCAGAAGCACACCGACGATGCCGAGCCCTCGTGCAGTGCCGACGAATACGTCGATCCCGTGACCGTCGCCGCTCGTCGTGCCGACGAGGTGACCGTAGTCCAGAGGATAGACGGCGTGCGCGTCGCGAGGGTGTGCTGTACCGGCAGGCTGGTCGATCACCACGTCGGACGTCCGCACCAGCTCGTTGAGTGCGTCGAAGAACATATCGCGATGGTATTCAGCCATCGCGTCAATACGGTGGTGGTTCGTCGGTCCAGCGGGGGCGCGGGATTGATGTTGCTGGTGTTGTTGCCGGCGTTGGCGATACAGGGTTCGTTGGCGTTCGCGTCGGGCGATGCGGGCTTCGGCGCGGGTGGGGCCGCCGGTGTGGGGTGTCCGGGGAGTGAGGGGGCGGCGGGGGTCGAGCCACTCGAGGTGGTGCGCGAGACGGCCGAGTTCATCGGCGCC
>JBEBXD010000173.1:0-5327 GCA_040391845.1 Tsukamurella paurometabola
ATCGCTGACCGTCGCGCTGGCCCAGATCGAGGCCACCACCGACCCGGCGGCCAACGCGGCGCTGGTCGAGGACGGCCTGCGGCGCGCCGCCGAGGCCGGCGCCGCGCTCGCCGTGTTCCCCGAGGCCACCATGTGCAGGTTCGGGGTGCCTCTCGGGCCGGTCGCCGAACAGCTCGACGGGCCGTGGGCCGACCGCATCGCCGCCGCAGCGCGCGAGACGGGCGTACACGTGGTCGCCGGCATGTTCACCCCGTCGCCCGACGGTCGCGTCCGCAACACCCTGCTGTCCGCCGCGCCGGACGGCACCCGCACCGGCTACGACAAGATCCACCTGTACGACGCCTTCGGGTTCGCCGAGTCGCGCACCGTGGCCCCCGGCGAGCGGGCGGTGCTGGTGCGGGTCCGGGCCGGCGGGTCCACCGTTCCCGTCGGGCTGAGCACCTGCTACGACCTGCGCTTCCCCGCGCTGTACCAGGGGCTCGCGGATGCGGGTGCCGCGGTGATCGTGGCGCCGGCGTCCTGGGGCGACGGCCCCGGCAAGCTCGACGCGTTCACCACGCTGGCCCGCGCCCGGGCCCTCGACTCGACGGCCTTCGTCGTCGCCGTCGACCAGGCGCGCCCCTCCGACCCCGAACCCGGCACCGCGCCGCGCGGGGTGGGCGGTTCGCTCGCCGTCGGCCCCGACGGTGCCGTGCTCGCCTGCGCCGGCGACGGGCCGGAACAGATCGTCGTCGACCTGCCGCTCACGCGCGTCGACGAGGTGCGGGCCGTGCTGCCCGTGCTCGCCAACCGCAGGGACTTCACCGTCGCTCCTAAGGGATGAGGAACAATCTAACGCCGATGGACACGAACCCGAACCACCCGCAGACGCCCGGCCCGCAGAGCCCCGGCCCGCAGAACCCGGGCCGGCAGCCCGGCCCGCAGCAGCAGCCCACGCCGCAGCAGGCGCAGGACCCCGGTGCGCAGCCAGGGCCGCCGCCCGTGCCACCCACCCGCATCCCGCCCGGGCAGTCCGGCGGCGGCCCGGGGAACACCGGTGAGCCGGCGAAGAAGCGGTCCACCGGCAAGATCATCGCCCTCGCCGCCGTCGGGCTGGTCGCGCTCGTGGTGATCGCCCTCGTCGGGTCCGAGCTGTACATCCGCAACCACGTTCAGAACTGCCTCGCCGACAACGTCAAGAGCGGCACCAACGCCAACGACGTCAAGGTCAGCTTCGAGAAGACGCCGATGCTGATCCAGAACGCGAGCGGCAAGATCCCGTCGATCGACATTCAGATCGACGGCCTCCAGGGCACCTCGGGGCTGAACGCGCACATCATGCTCAAGGGCGTCGAGCCGGGCGGCGACAACAAGGTGGACGATGCGACCATCCTCGGCACCTTCACCGCTGACGGCATCAAGAACAAGGTGGTCGGCTCGCAGGTGATCTCGGACCCGAAGGTCACGCTCAACCCGTCCGAGAACCAGATCGAGATCAGCGGCACCGCCGTGATCCTCCCGGTCACGGTGAACCTCAAGCCCACTATCAAGGACAACAAGGTGGTGCTCACCGCGAGCAAGGCCTCCGTCTTCGGCATCGGCGTGCCCGACGACCTGGCGCAGCAGCTGATCACCGCCGTCGCGGACATCCCCACCCCGAAGGGCCTGACCGCGAGTGACCTGAAGATGACCGACGAGGGCATCTCGCTGCGCTACTCCGGCCAGAACGTGCTCCCGAAGGACATCGAGAGCGGCGGCGACGTGGGCGCCACCAACTGCTCGGTGCTCTGATGTCGCTGCGCACCGCCCGGACCGACCTGCGGATGCGGGCCCGGTGGGCGGTGCTGCACGGGCTCCCCCGGTACGCGCTGCCGCGCCGCGCCGCCCGCGGCGACCTCATGGCGGAGCTGCTGCTCGGCTACCGCGGCGAACCGGGCGGCCAGTACCCGCAGCTGGACCGGATCCGGGAGCAGGGACGGATCGTCGGCAGCGAGGTCGGTGCCGCCACCGCCGATCACGCGATGTGCCGGGCCGTGCTGCGCGACCCGCGGTTCGCGACGATCCAGCCGAAGGACTTCGGCTTCCCGCGGCCCCTGATCCCCGTGATCGAGCGGACCGAACTGCGCCTGCCCAACCCGGTCGAGCCACCGTCGATGCTGGTCAGCGAGCCTCCCGCGCACACGGCGTACCGGCATCCGATCGCGCGCACATTCACCCCGAAGGCGATCGCCGCGCTCACCGACCGGGCGCGGGCTGTGAGCGCCGGCCTGCTCGACGAGCTCGCCGCCGCGCCGCACCCCGACCTCGTGACCGGGTACGCCGCGCGGCTGCCGGTCACGATGATCGGGCGGCTGCTGGGGCTTCCCGAGGCCGACGACGAGTTCATGCTCGCGTGGGGCGAGGCGGCGGCACCGCTGCTGGACCCGGGCCTGGCGTGGCCCGTGTACCGGCGCGCGCAGCACGCGCTGCGCGGGCTCGACGAGTACCTCACCGCGCACTTCGCGCGGGTGCGCGCGAACCCGGACGCCGACGATCCCTTCGCCCTGCTCGTCGCGTCCGGCGAGCTCACCGACCGCGAGTTGGTGACGAACGCGGCGCTGCTCATCGGCGCCGGCTTCGAGACCACGGTGAACCTGATCGGCAACGGCATCGTCGCCCTGCTGGACAATCCGGATCAGCTGGACCGGCTGCGCGCGGAGCCGGAACTGTGGCCCAACGCCGTCGAGGAGATCCTGCGCTACTCCAGCCCCGTCCAGCGCACCGCCCGAGTCGCGGTGGAGGACGGCGAGATCGAGGGTTTCGCGTTCGCGCGGGGCACCGTCGTCTCCCTGCTGCTGTCGGGCGCGAACCGCGACCCCGCCGTCTTCGAGCGGCCGCACGAGTTCGACGTCGCGCGGCCCGAGGCGAAGAAGAACGTCTCGTTCGGCTACGGCATCCACGCCTGCATCGGCGCGGCGCTCGCGCGGATGGAGGGCGCGGTGGCGCTCTCCGCGCTGTTCGAGCGGTACCCGGGGCTGGCGCTCGACGGGCCCGGGGAGCACCGCGGCCTGGCCACGCTGTACGGCTGGGCGTCGCTGCCCGCGAAACTGGCCTAGCCGCAACGCTTCCGGGTGCGTCCGGGCCCAGGGCTCCGGCCCGCGGATCCGACGGGGGCTACTCCGGGAAGCCGGCGAGCACGGCGCGGGTCCCGGAGAGGCCCAGCCGGTTCGCGCCGGCGTCGATCATCTCCTGCGCGGCCTCGGCGGTGCGGATGCCGCCGGACGCCTTGACCCCGACGTCGGGGCCGACGGCCGCCCGCATGAGGGCTACGGCCTCCGCGGACGCGCCGCCCGACGGGTGGAATCCGGTGGAGGTCTTCACGAACGTCGCGCCGCCCTTGACGGAACGCTTGCACACCTCGGCGAGCAGGTCGGCGTCGCCGAACTCGAGCAGCGCGGCGGACTCCACGATCACCTTCAGCACGGGGTCGGCGCCGATCGCCTCGCGCACCGTCAGCACGTCGGAGAACACGCGGTCCAGCTCGCCGGCCAGCGCGAGACCGACGTCGATCACCATGTCCACTTCGTGGGCGCCCTCCTCGATCGCCATCCGCGCCTCGGCGGCCTTGATCAGGGTGTGGTGCTTGCCGGAGGGGAAGCCCGCCACGACGCAGGTCCGCGGGGCCCGCGGGCCGGCGGCCTGCGCGTCGATCGCGGCCCGCAGCGGCAGCATCGACGGCGAGAGGCAGACGGCGTAGACGCCCAGGTCCAGGCCCTCGGCGTACGCGGCGGCCGCGGCGCTTTCGGTGGCCTCGGGCTTGAGGAGCGTGTGATCGACGAGGGCGGCGACTTCGGAGCGGGTGAGCACGTCTGAGACGATACCGGTCGTGACTCGCGAAACCCGCTATGTGCTCACGCTCGGCTGCCCCGACACCACGGGCATCGTCGCGCGCATCTCCACCTTCCTCGCCGACGTGGGCGGATGGATCGTGGAGGCCGGCTACCACTCGGACGTCGATTCCGGCTGGTTCTTCACCCGCCAGGCGGTGCGCGCCGACAGCATCGCGGTCCCGCTCGAGGTGCTGCGGGAGCGGTTCGCCGCCGAGGTGGCGGCGGAGCTCGGCCCGGAGACGGAGTGGCGCCTGACCTCGACCGCGGAGCCCAAGGACATCGTCGTCCTGGTCAGCAAGGAGGGGCACTGCCTGCACGACCTCGTCGGGCGGGTGGCGACGGGCGAGCTGAACGCGCGGATCGCCGCGGTGATCGGCAATCACGAGGACCTGCGGGACTTCACCACCCGGCTGGACATCCCGTTCCACCACGTGCCGTTCCCCGGGCCGGGCGAGGACAAGTCGGCCGCGTTCGCCGAGGTCGCGCGGCTCACCGACGCGTTCGATCCCGACGCGGTGGTGCTCGCGCGGTTCATGCAGGTGCTGCCGCCCGAGCTGTGCGCGGCGTGGGCCGGGCGGGCGATCAACATCCACCACAGCTTCCTGCCCAGCTTCATCGGCGCGCGGCCCTACCACCAGGCGTTCGCGCGCGGCGTGAAGCTGATCGGCGCGACCTGCCACTACGTGACGGCGGACCTGGACGCGGGCCCGATCATCGAGCAGGACGTGGCCCGCGTGGACCACGCCGACGCCGCGGCCGACATGGTGCTCCGCGGCCGCGACATCGAGAAGGTCGTGCTGGCCCGCGGCCTGCGCTGGCACCTGGAGAACCGGGTGCTGGTGCACGGCCGCAAGACCGTCGTCTTCTCCTGATCTCGATTGAACACTGTTACTGACCGGGGCGACCTGCGGATTCGCGGTCAGTAACAGTGTTCAATCGGCGGTGGGGCGGCCGTCGAGGATCGAGTCGAGCAGCGCGTTGACCTTCGCGGGCTGCTCCAGCGGGAGCATGTGGCCGGCGTCGCGGATCACGGCGAACCGGTCCAGCTTCCCGGCGACGCGGAGCTCGCCGGCGATGACGTCGGCGTCCGCGGGCGGGGTGAGGTGATCGAACTGGCCCACCGCGACCGAGGTGGGGACGGTGATCTTGCGCAGGCCGGCGGTCACGTCCACTCCGGCGAGCACGTGGCCCCACTCCGCGCGCACGTCGGACGGGCAGGACGCGACCATGTCCTCGGTGTACTTCACGGCGCCGTAGGAGGCGTAGCCGCACAGCGCGGAGTACCGGATCACGGCCGTGTGCAGGCGGTTGCGGCGCATCGTGACGTTGGCCCCCAGCACCGCGTCGCCGAGCCGCTGCGTGAACCGGGGCGCGATCCGCGGGACGGCCGCGAGCGGCGTGGCGCCCACGAACCCGGGCACGGCGTCGCGCGCGTAGGTCGAGAGCAGCACCGCGTGGTGGGCGCGCTCGGCCACCTCG
>JBEBXD010000174.1:0-5261 GCA_040391845.1 Tsukamurella paurometabola
CCCCCCGCCCGCCCCCCCCCGGGGGGGGGCGGGGGGCGGGGGGTGGGGGCGCCCCCCCCCCCCGCCGCCCCCGCCGCCCGCCCCGAGGAGCAGGGCCGCCACCAGCGCCACGGCGGGCATCCGGCGCAGCGCCGGTCGGTTCCGATTCACAACCTGAGAATATCCTGACGCGCGATTACCGCACGACAGGCCCGATGCGATACCGCAATCTCAGGGCATCAGTCCTCGTCGAGCTGCGCCAGGACCTCGTCGGAGATGTCGACGTTGGTGTACACGTTCTGCACGTCGTCGCTGTCCTCCAGCGCGTCGACCAGGCGGAACACCTTGCGCGCGCCGTCCACGTCCACGGGGACCTCCACCGAGGCGCGGAACCCGGACTCCGCCGACTCGTAGTCGATGCCGGCCTCCTGGAGCGCGGAGCGCACGGCCACCAGATCGGTGGGCTCGGAGATGATCTCGAACTGCTCGCCGAGGTCGGTGATCTCCTCGGCCCCGGCGTCGAGCACCGCCATCAGCACGTCGTCCTCGGACTGGTCGTTCTTGTCCAGCGTGACGATGCCCTTGCGGGTGAACAGGTACGAGACCGAACCCGGATCGGCCATGTTGCCGCCGTTGCGGGTCATGGCGACGCGCACCTCGCCCGCGGCGCGGTTGCGATTGTCGGTGAGGCACTCGATGAGGACCGCCACGCCGTTCGGGCCGTAGCCCTCGTACATGATGGTCTGCCAGTCGGCGCCGCCCGCCTCCTCGCCGCCGCCGCGCTTGCGGGCGCGCTCGATGTTGTCGTTGGGGACGGAGGTCTTCTTCGCCTTCTGGATGGCGTCGTACAGCGTGGGGTTGCCGTCGGGATCACTGCCGCCGGTGCGGGCGGCGACCTCGATGTTCTTGATCAGCTTGGCGAAGAGCTTGCCGCGCTTGGCGTCGATCGCCGCCTTCTTGTGCTTGGTGGTGGCCCATTTGGAATGGCCGCTCATCGATCCCTCGATTCCGTTCGGGTGCGCTGTACCAACCCTGCGAGTTTACGTGAACGCCCGCTCCAGCTCCGCCAGCGCGTCTTCCAGGTGATGAATGATCCGCTGCACGTGCGGCACCGACGTTCGGCACGCGGTGATCCCGAACTCCAGGTTCCGGTTGTTGGTGCAGATCGTGATGTTGACCGCCTGCCCCTCCCACGGGATCGACGCGGGGTACACGCCGTCCAGATGGGCGCCGTTCCAGTACATGGCCTCCCGCGGCCCCGGGACGTTCGAGATGATCAGGTTGAACGGCGGCCGCCCCGCGCCCTGGTACCCGGGCAGCATGCCCGGGGCGAGCCCGGCGATGTTGGCCGCGCTCACCGCGAGCACCTGCAGCGGTGACAGTTCCCCCATGACCTTGCGGGCCGAGATCACCGATTCGCGGATGACCTCGAGCCGCTCGCTCGCCTCCGGAAGGTCGGTGCCCAGCGTCGCGATGATGGCGCCGACCGCGTTCGAGGCCTCCACGTCGTCGGCGTCCTTGCGCAGCGACACCGGGACCATCGCGGTCAGCGAGCGGTCGGGCAACTCGCCGAGCTCGGCCAGGTAGGCGCGCAACGCGCCGCCGCACATCGCGAGCACCACGTCGTTGACGGTCGCGCCGGCGGCCCGCCGCACGGCGTCGATCCGGTCGAGCGCGTAGGACTGCGCCACGAACCGGCGGGCACCGCCGATCGGCACGTTGAAGATCGTGTGCGGGGCCTGGAACGGCGCCATGTAGTCGTGGTCGCGGAACGCGCTGCCCGCCACCTTCAGAGACGCCGGGAGCATGCCGAGCACCTCGCCGGTGAGCCCGCCGAGCTGCTTGGCGGTGCCGATCGGGTCGAAGGGGAGAATGCTGCTCTTCGTCGGGGTCTCCGACGGTGCCTTCTTCGGGCGCTTGCCCAGGCCGGGCTGCCACACGACCCGGCCCTCCATGTCGTTCGGGTCGTTCGAGAGCGCGAGCGTCATGTGGCGGAGCGCGGAGACACCGTCGACCAGCGAGTGGTGGACCTTCGAGAACACGGCGTACCGGCCGTCCTCGAGGCCCTCCACCACGTGCACCTCCCACATCGGGCGGTGCCGGTCGAGGAGCGTCTCGTGCCACAGCGACACCTGCTGGAACAGCTCGCGGATGCGCCCCGGCTTCGGCAGGGCGGTGTGCCGGACGTAGTAGTCCATGTCCAGCTCGTCCACCGACGACCACCAGGTGTTGCCGAGGATCCCCACCGGGTCGGCGGGACGCCGGCCGAACTTCTCGCTGATCTCGGTACGCGCGCGCATCGTGTCGACGACGGACCGCACGTAGTCGGGTCCGGCTCCCTCGGGCGGCGTGAACAGCTGCAGGCCCCCGACGTGCATCGGATGCTCGCGGGACTCCGCCATCAGGAACATCGAATCGGTCACCGGCATGTAGCCCACGACGCCACTCCCCTCCGCGGCTGCGTCACCGCCCCCGCACCGTGTCCACGAAGAGACGGTGGATCCGCAGATCCCCCGTGACCTCGGGATGAAAGGATGTGGCCATCGTCACACCCTGCCGAACAGCGACCACCGTACCCCCAGCGGCCCCCGCCTTGGCGGGCACCCTGGCGAGGACTTCGACCCCGTCGCCCACGCGCTCCACCCAGGGCGCCCGGATGAACACCGCGCGCACCGGGTCACCGTCGACGCCCGTGACCGCGAGGTCCGTCTCGAACGAGTCGACCTGCCGCCCGAACGCGTTCCGGCGCACCGTCATGTCGACGGCGCCCAGGTACCGGGCGTCGGGACGGGTGTCGAGCACCTCCGAGGCGAGCAGGATCATCCCCGCGCAGGAGCCGTAGGCGGGGAGGCCGGAGGCGAGAGCGTCGCGGAGGGGCTCGAACAGGCCGAACACGCCGAGCAGCCGGCTCATCGTGGTCGATTCGCCGCCGGGGAGGACGATGCCGTCGACGGCGGCCAGTTCGTCGGGGGTCCGCACGGTGGTCGTGACGGCGCCCGCCGCCTCGAGGGCGTGCCGGTGCTCGCGCACGTCGCCCTGCAGAGCCAGTACCCCGATCCGCACAGTCACGGTGGTCGAGCCTAGGCCAGCGCCGGTCCGGCGCGCGCTCAGGCCCGGAAGCGGTGCAGGCCCTCTTGGATCACCACGGCGACCAGCGCCCCGTCGCGCGCGAAGATCCGGCCCGCGGTCAGCGCCCGGCCGCCCCCGGCGGACGGCGAGGTCTGGTCGTAGAGCAGCCACTCGTCGGCGCGGAAGGGGCGCAGGAACCACATGGCGTGATCCAGCGAGGCCACCTGCGTATCGACCCCCTGGTGCGCCACGCGCGCGGACCCCAGCAGCGTCATGTCGCTCATGTACGCGAGGGCGCTGACGTGGGTGTTCTGGTCGTCCGGCAGGCGCTTGATGTGGCGGAACCAGACCTGCTGGTGCACCGCGCGGCCCACGTACGGGACGGTCTCGTCCTGCGGGACGATCCGGATGTCCCAGTCGCTCCACTCCTCGAACAGCCCCAGGCTCTCGCGGGTCGCGTTCGGGTCCTCGCGCGGGCTGGGCACCGATTCCGGGTCGCGGGTGGGCGGCATCTCGTCGGCGTGCTCGATGCCGTGCTGGCCGGGCAGCTGGAACGACGCCGACATGGAGAAGATCGCCTCGCCGTTCTGCACGCCGTTGACCCGCCGGGTGCAGAACGAGCGGCCGTCGCGGATCCGGTCCACCAGGAACACCGTGTCGGCGTCCGGGTTGCCGGGGCGCAGGAAGTAGCCGTGCAGCGAGTGCACGTGCATGGTGTCCGGCACCGTCTCGATCGCCGACCGCAGGGCCTGACCCGCGACCTGGCCGCCGAACGTGCGCATGAGCACCGACGGCGCGTGGATCCCGCGGAAGATGTCGCGGTCGATCTTCTCGAGACTCAGCAGTGCTTCGATGTCAGCCACGAGGGACGACTCTACGACAGGTCACCAGTCGGGATCGGTCGGTTCCGTCGTGGCGTCGACCACGATCACGGTGACGTTGTCGCGGCCTCCGGCGTTGAGCGCGGCCGCCACCAGCTGGTCCGCGCACTCGTCGATCGGCACGTCCGTGTCGAGGATCTGCCGGATCTCGTCGTCGGTGAGTTCGCCGTTGAGGCCGTCGGAGCACACGAGCAGCTTCTCCCGCGGCTGCGCGGGCACGATCCAGAAGTCGGCGTCGGGCTCCATGCCCGCGCCGAGGGCCCGGGTGATCACGTTGCGCCGGGGATCGACGCGGGCCTGCTCGGGGCTGAGGAAGCCGCCGTTGATCAGCTCCTGCACCTGCGAGTGGTCGACGGTGAGCTGCTCGAAGTAGCCCTCGGCCAGCCGGTACGTGCGCGAGTCGCCGATGTTGACGACCAGCCAGTGCGGCACGCCCTCGTAGGTGGTCAGCAGCACGCCCGTGACGGTGGTGCCGGCGCGCTTGCCGGTCTCGGAGTCGATGGCCTCGATGGCGGCGTGCGCGTCCCGCAGCCGGTCGACGACCTGCTCCATCACGACCTGCGCGTCGGCGGGTTCGGGCCCGAACACCTCGGCGAGCGCCTCCAGTGCGGCGGCCGACGCCACCTCGCCCGCGTCGTGCCCGCCCATGCCGTCGGCCAGGAGGAACATGCCGGGGCCGGTGAGCGCACCGTCCTCGTTGGTGAGGCGCACCCGGCCCGGGTTGCTGATGGCGACCCACTTCATGGAGACGCCGCCCTGGACGCCGTAGACGATCTCGGAGCGCGCTTCGCCCGCTTCTGTCGTCATCCGCCGAACACCTTGAAACTGCGCTGGCCCATGTGCACGACGCTGCCCTTCTCCACGGCGTACCTGACTCCCTTCGTGAGCTCCGTCCACGAGTCGCCGAACGCGATCGCGGACCCGTTGGTCGAGCCCACGTCCTCCACCCACAGTTCACCGCGAATGATGCCGAACAGCAAGTGCGTCTTCGACACCGAGGCGGTGTCGTCGACGAGGACGTGCTTGGTCACCTTGTCCGGGTCGGCGCCGGGCGGCAGCACCGGCTCGCGGCCGATGATCCCGTCGCTGCGCACGTCCACCGAGTGGCCGTCGTCGAAGCGCAGGACGATCGGCGCGCCGCCCGTCGGCGCGGAGCCGGGCCGGGCCGGGCCGGGGCCGGCAGCGGGGGCCGGCTGGCGCGCCCCCTGTTGCGGCGCTGCCTGCTGCGGCGCTGCCTGTTGCGGCGCGGGCTGGTGGGGCACTGCCTGCTGCGGGGGTCGCCCCTGCGGGGGCAGTGGGCGGGCGGGCGGCTGGCCGGTGGGCCCGGTCGGG
>JBEBXD010000175.1:0-5050 GCA_040391845.1 Tsukamurella paurometabola
TCGCCGCCCTGGATCATGAAGCCGTCGATCACGCGGTGGAACACCGAGCCGTCGTAGAACGGCCCGGACGTGCCGCCGGAGGCGTTCGTGGTCGTGTATTCCTTGGTGCCCTGGGCGAGTCCGAGGAAGTTCGCCACGGTCACGGGAGCGTGATTGCCGAACAGCGCGATGCGGATGTCGCCTTCGGAGGTGTGCAGGGTCGCGTGGGCGGTAGCGTTGGAGTTGGTCACACCGACATTCTGCCATTTCTCCCGCAGGTGCGAGCCCGTGAAGAACGGATACGAACGGGCGGCGCACACCTCCCTCGAAAGGATCCCGCCACCGATGGCCACCACCCCCCTGCCGGGCGACGCCCCCGCACCCGAGGCGCCCGAGGCACCGTCGGCCCCCACGAACACCCAGCGCCTCGCCGCCGGGCTGGGCCAGAGCATCGTCGGCCCCGCGAACATCGCCCGCGCGCTGACCGGCCTGAGCCTGTCCTTCAGCGGTCGGGTCCTGGCCGCGCTGTACCGCCTGGTCCGGTCGTGGGTCGCCCCCGCGGAGGTCGATCCGGACAGCGCGATCACCCTGTCCGACGGTGCGCCGTCGCGCCCGGCCCGGCGCACGCCGCTGCTGATCGGCGCGGTGCTGCTCGTGGTGCTGGCGCTGGGCGGGGTCGCGTTCAAGCTGCTCCGGACCCCGAAGGCGCCGCCGGTCGCGGCCGCCCCGCCGCGCGTGCGGGCGAGCGGCGCCACGGGCGACAGCGCCCCGGAACCCGCGGCGGAGGTGGAATCGGCCGCGGACCCCGAGATCGAGGCGGTCGCCGACTCCGCGGCCGAGGAGGATCCCCGGAAGAAGGGCGAGTAGTCGCGGCTCAGCCGCGCCGGCCGACGGGCTGGTGCGCCTGGATGGCGAGCAGCGCCGAGGCCAGGGCCAGCACGAAGAACAGGCCGTCGAGGCCGCCCGCACCCCCGCGGTAGTGGAGGCTGGCCGAGACGATCATCGAGATCAGCGCGGCCGCCCAGAACAGAGCGCAGCGGCGGTTCATACCCCTCAGGGTATGCCGCCGCTGCGTCGTTCGTCGCGGGGCCGGGCCCCTCGTCCGGTCAGGCCGGGACCGCGGCGCGGGCCGTGGAGCCCTTGCTCACGGTGAGCCGCTGCAGCAGCTCGCCGCCGATCAGCCCGATGCCGCCCCACAGGATGGCCTGCGCGAGGAACGAGTAGATCCGGAACGAGTACAGGTCGTCGGCCGGGAAGTGATCCGGGCTGGCCGCCGGCGCGGGCAGCACGAGGTAGGCCAGCAGCGCGCCCACGATCACGATCGCGCCGCCGATCAGGGCGGCTCCCCAGCCGCCGAACCGCGGGGTCAGCGCGAGTCCCACGACCCAGGCGACGGCCACCAGCGCGAGGGCGATCGCGACCAGCAGCACGTAGACGCCGGTGCGCTCCCGGATGGTGTCCGGATCCCCGATGGCCGGCGGGTTGGGCGGGTACTTGAGGAACGGGATCACGTAGAAGCCGGCGAACAGCGAGCCGGCGACGGCGAGCGCCAGGGTTCGGGGCGTCCACTGCGCGAACTTCGGTGCGGCCACGCAGTAGGCGACCGCGAACAGCGCGCCCAGCGCGATGCCGAACAGGATGATCCCGGCGCCCAGGCCGGGGTTCTGCTGAACGGTGCGGCTGAACACCTCGACCTCGTCGTGCGCGTGCGCGCCGTGATCGGCGGCGCTCTCCGCGGCGGAGCGGGCCTCCTCGAGGTCGATGGCGCGGCCGATGATGGGCTCGGCCATGATCCGCGCGAACAGGAACGCGAGCAGGCCTGCGATCGCCCCGGCGATCGCGCCGCGGGCGATGACGTGCTTCTCCATGGTCTCCCCTTCTAGTGGCAGGGGAAGCCCAGGAAGTGCCGGGCGTCGTGGAAGAACTCGTGCACGTGCGTGTCGCTCCCGAACACCGAGACGGCGCCCTGGTCGACGCCGATGAAGTAGTAGGCCAGCAGGGCCAGGATCAGGGTGGCGGAGAGCCACACCGCCCGCCCGGAGACGTGCAGCGTGAGATCACCGGCGTGCGCGGTGGTGGATGCGTTCGCCATGAGCGGCGCTCCTTCGTCCGGGGTTTCGCGCCCGGGTAGGCAGGGGTTCGACGGTGCCCGGTCGCCCGGGCCGCCGGTGCGGGTCTGGCTTCACAGTGGCGCGACCGCTCCGTTCGGGATTCCACATCCGGCTCGCGAAGTATACGTCGTCATACCCGGAGACCGTCCATGAGCAGATCGAGCAGTCGCGCCGCGCGGCCGTCGGGATCGGGGGCCGGGGCCACGGTGAAGACGCCGATCAGCCCTGCGGCGATGTCCTCGGCGCTGATGTCGGTGCGGATCTCGCCGCTGGCGCGGCCCGCCTCGAGCAGGACGTCGATGGCCGCGAGCAGCTCGTCCCGGGTCTCGGCGTGCGGGAGCTCGCCCGCCTCGATCATGGTGAGCAGCGTGTCCAGCATGCCGTTCTTGGCGGCGATCCAGTTCCCGAACAGGTCCATCCAGCGGCGCAGCGCGGCGGGCGGCGGCAGCTCGGCGAGCAGTTCGTGCGCGCCGGAGGTGAGTCGTTGGACCTGGCCCCGGTACACCGCGTCCACCAGCGTCTCCCGGGTGGGGAAGTGCCGGTAGAGCGTGGCGATGCCCACCCCTGCCTCCCGCGCGATCGCGCGCATCGACGGCCCAGCGGGGGCGGCACCGTCGGCATCATCGGGTGAGGAGGGCGAGCCCGGCATCCCGGGCTTGTCCGTCGAGGCGAAGACGCGGGTCGCCGCGTCGAGGAGTCGGGCCCGGTTGCGGGCGGCGTCGGCGCGCCTCTCGCGGCCGTCGGACTCAGCCAAAACGGATCACGCTCCGATTCTGTGCTACCTTCGGTTCCAGTAACCGGAGCATAGTCCACTTCCGCTCCGGGCTCCGTCGCCGAGGAGGCACCCATGACCGCACCCGCCGCCGGCAGGGCCGTCCAGTTCGTCGAGGCGTTCGGGGGCCCCGAGGCGCTCCGCCTGCGCGAGGTGCCGGAACCCGTCCCCGGGCCCGGCCGGATCCGCGTGCGGGTCAGAGCCGCCGGCCTCAACCCGATGGACTGGTACATGACGTCCGACGATGCGCAGGCGGCCCGGTTCGGGCTGAGCCTGCCGTGCGGCTTCGGCACGGACTTCGCCGGCGTCGTCGACCAGGTCGGCGAGGGCGTGACCGGATTCGCCACGGGCGACCGGGTTTTCGGTGGGGCGATGTCGCGTGCGGTGGCGGATCACGTCCTGATCGACGAGGCCGGGACGATCGCGGCCGGTGGGCAGGCCCACCACACGCCGGGCGGGGTCGACGATGCCGTGGCCGCCACCCTCGCCATCGCCGGCAGCACGGCCGCCGCCGCGATCGACGTGGTGCGGCCGGGCGCGGGCGACACCGTGCTGATCGGCGGAGCGGCGGGCGGGGTCGGTGTCTTCGCCGTGCAGCTCGCCCGCATCGCCGGCGCCCGCGTGATCGGCACCGGGTCCGAGGCGTCCGCCGACGCGCTGCGCGCACTCGGCGCGGAGCCGGTGACGTACGGCGACGGGCTGGTGGAGCGGGTGCGGGGCCTGGCTCCCGGGGGCGTGACGGCGGCGATCGACCTCTACGGCACCGAGACGGTGGACGTGGCCCGCGAGCTCGGCGTGCCCGACGAGCGCATCACCCTGATCGCCGGCGTGGTCCCCGGGATCACGTCCGCGAACGGCTCCCATGCGGCGCCCGGCGCGCTCGACGAGATCGCCCGCCTCGTCGCCGGGGGCGAGCTGGTGGTCCCGATCTCGGCGAGGTTCCCCGTCGAGGAGATCCGGGCGGCCGTCGAGTTGCAGGCGAGCCGGCACGCGCGCGGCAAGATCGTCGTCGAGCTCTGACCTTCGGCGGCGGCCACGGCCCACGCCGGGGCGTCAGAACGCGATGACCAGCCGCCCGCGGCTGCCGCCCGCCAGGAGCCGGCGGTACGCCTCCTGCGCCTCCTCCGGCGCGTGGATCCCGGCCACCCGCAGGGTCAGCGAGCCGTTCGCGGCGAGGTCCCGCAGGGCCTCCATCGCGGCCGTGACCTCCTGGCGGGGAGCCGCGTTCACCCACTGGGAGGTGTTGACGGGGATCCACCGGACGCCGCGTTCCGCCTCCCCGGAGAGGCCGCGGGGGGAGCCGATCGCGCCGCCGTCGGCGACGGCCTTCTGCAGGCTCCGGCCGAGGTTCGCGGCGTCCACGGCGGCATCGACCGGTCCGCCGTTCTCGAGCACCGCCGCCGCGAAGTCGTCGCCGCGCGGGATCACCACGTCGGCCCCGAGGGATTCGATCAGCTCGCGGTCCTCGTCCTTCGCGTCGGCGATCACGTGGTGGCCGTCGACCTTCGCGAGCTGAATCAGGTACGCGCCGAGCGCGCCGGCGCCGCCGGTCACGGCGAGCTTCGCGCCCGGGGCGAGCCGCAGCGAGTCGAGCAGCAGCCGGGCGGTGAGCGCGTTCATCAGCAGGGTGGACGATTCGACGGCCGTCCTTCCCTCGGGGGCGGCCACCGTCTGGAACGCATCGGTCACCACGTACTGCGCGTGCGCGCCGCGTCCGCCGAATCCGTGCGCCATCGCGATCACGGCATCGCCCGGGGAGAACCGGTCCTCCGCACCGGGCCCCACCTCGTCGACCACGCCGGCGACGTTCCACCCGGCGACCGCCACCCCCTCGCTGCCGCCGTGCTCGCGCACGAAATCGTCCGACCACACGAACGTGTCGGAGATGTTCAGGTCGCTCGCCGCGACCCGGACCCGTACCTGACCGGGCCCGGCGTGCGGTTCGGCGATGTCCACCACCTCGATGATCTCCGGACCGCCGCCCCGTGTGAATCCGATTGCGCGCATGGAACCTTCACCTTCGTGTCGTGTTCTGAGTCTCCAGGCGCAACACGGGGGACGGTGCGGGTATTCCACCGGGGGGGAAGCGGCCGGCGGTGTTGGACGTGCGTGCGGGAAAGTGCACGGACAATGAGATCGTTGTGGAGCCTAGGAGATTCGAACTCCTGACATCCGCCTTGCAAAGGCG
>JBEBXD010000176.1:0-5047 GCA_040391845.1 Tsukamurella paurometabola
ACGACAAGGACCGCGTCGTCATCAAGTCCGACGGCAACGCCGCCTACATCGCCGGGGACATCGCCTACATCAAGCACAAGTTCGACCGCGGCTTCACCCTCGCGATCTACATGCTGGGCGCCGACCACCACGGCTACATCGGCCGGCTAAAGGCCGCGGCCGCCGCGCTCGGCTACGACCCCGCACAGATCGAGGTCCTGATCGGGCAGCTGGTGAACCTGGTCAAGGACGGCAGGCCCGTGCGGATGAGTAAGCGGGCGGGCACCGTCATCACCCTGGACGACCTGGTGGACGCCGTGGGTGTCGACGCCGCCCGGTACTCGCTGGTGCGCAGCTCGGTGGACACCTCCATCGACCTGGACCTGGACCTGCTCGCCCAGGCCAGCAACGAGAACCCCGTGTACTACGTGCAGTACGCGCACGCCCGCCTCTCCGCGATCGCGCGCTCGGCCGCCGAGTTGGGCATCGAGCCGTCCACGGAGCACCTCGGCCTGCTCGACCATCCGCGCGAGGGCGATCTCGTGCGCACCCTCGGCGAGTTCCCCGCGGTGGCGGCGGGCGCCGCGAAACTGCGTGAGCCGCACCGAGTCGCGCGGTACCTGGAGGAACTGGCCGGCGCGTACCACCGGTTCTACGGCGAGTGCCGCGTCCTGCCGCTGGGCGACGAGGAGCCCACGGACCTGCACCGCGCCCGCGTGGCGCTGTGCGCCGCCACCCGTCAGGTGATCGCGAACGGCCTGGCCCTCGTGGGCGTCTCGGCGCCCGAGAAGATGTGAGAGGCCGTACCAAGTGAGTGAACTGGACCGGGCCGTGTGGCCCGCCCATGCGCGACGCGAGGCCGACGGTGCCCTCCGGGTTGCGGGGGTCTCGGCGAACGCCCTCGCGGCGGAGTTCGGCACGCCGCTGCTGGTGATCGACGAGGACGACTTCCGCGCCCGCTGCCGGGGCATGCGGGAGGCCTTCGGCGAGGACGCGGCGGTGCATTACGCGTCGAAGGCGTTCCTGTCCATGGAGATCGCCCGCTGGGTGCGCGACGAGGGCCTGAACCTGGACGTGTGCAGCGGCGGCGAGCTCGCCGTGGCGCTCCGCGCCGGCTTCCCCGCCGAGCGGATCGCCCTGCACGGCAACAACAAGTCCCTCGCGGAGCTGGACTACGCCGTCGAGTCCGGCATCGGGCACGTGGTGGTCGATTCGCTCTCCGAGATCGCCCGGCTCGATGCCGTCGCGGGGGAGCGGAACACCGTGCAGGAGGTGCTGATCCGCGTGACCCCCGGCGTCGAGGCGCACACCCACGAGTTCATCTCCACCGCGCACGAGGACCAGAAGTTCGGTTTCTCGTTGGCCGCCAATGGATCCGATTCGCCCGCGATGACGGCCGTCACTGCGGTGTTCGCGACGCAGAACCTGCGCCTGGTGGGCCTGCACAGCCACATCGGATCGCAGATCTTCGACGTGGACGGATTCGAGGTGGCCGCCCGCCGGGTGCTGGAGCTGCTCCGCGACGTGGTGGCCCGGTTCGGCGCGGAGAAGACCGCCCAGCTGGGCATCATCGACCTCGGCGGCGGCCTCGGCATCTCCTACACCAGTAACGACGATCCGCCGCCGGTGGCCGATCTCGCCGCCAAGCTGCGCGCCATCGTCGAAACCGAATCGGCGGCACTGGGGCTGGACGCGCCGCACCTCGCGGTGGAACCCGGCCGCGCCATCGCCGGCCCGCCCGGGATCACCCTCTACGAGGTCGGCACCATCAAGGACGTCGCGATCGATGCCGGCTCGGCGTCCGGCTCCGCCGCGGCCGCGCAGGGCTACCGTCGGTACGTGTCCGTGGACGGCGGGATGAGCGACAACATCCGCACCGCGCTGTACGGCGCGGAGTACACCGCGGTGGTCGCGAGCGGCGACCCGGGAGGTGAGCCCGTGCTCTCGCGCATCGTGGGCAAGCACTGCGAGACCGGCGACATCGTGGTGCGGGACGCGTTCACCCCCGGCGACCTGGCCGAGGGTGACCTGATGGCGGTCGCGGCCACCGGGGCCTACTGCTATTCGATGTCCAGCCGCTACAACATGCAGCCGCGACCGGCTGTGGTGGCGGTCAAGGACGGCACGGCGCGGCTGATCCTGCGCCGGGAGACCGTGGACGATCTGGTGAGCCTGGAGGTGCTCTCATGACCGAAAACCCCGTTCGGCACAAGGAACTGGGCGTGGCCCTCCTCGGCATGGGCACCGTGGGCGCCGAGGTGGCGCGCATCCTCACCGAGAACGCCGGCGATCTCGCGGCCCGCGTGGGCGCCCCCCTCGCGATCCGCGGCATCGCCGTGCGCGACATCGCCCGCGACCGCGGCCTGGCCGAGCTCGGCATCGACGCCGCGCTGCTGACCACGGACGCCGAGGGCCTCATCGACCGCGACGACGTGGACATCGTCGTGGAGGTCATGGGCGGCATCGAACCCACCCGCACCCACATGCTGCGCGCCCTGCAGGCCGGCAAGTCCGTGGTGACCGCCAACAAGGCGCTCCTCGCGGAGTACACCGGCGAGCTGGCCGACGCGGCGAACCGCGCCCGCGCCGACCTCTACTTCGAGGCGGCCGTCGCCGGCGCGATCCCCGTGATCCGCCCGCTGCAGCAGTCCCTCGCGGGGGACTCGGTGCAGCTGGTCGCGGGAATCGTCAACGGCACCACCAACTTCATCCTCTCCAACATGGCCGAGCACGGCGACCCCTACGAGGTGGTACTCAAAGAGGCCGGCCGCCTGGGCTACGCGGAGGCCGACCCGACGGCGGACGTGGAGGGCTACGACGCCGCCTCCAAGGCCGCGATCCTCGCCTCCATCGCCTTCCACACCCGCGTGAAGGCCGACGACGTGTACCGCGAGGGCATCACGGGCGTCACAGCGGCCGACATCGAGGCGGCGAAGGCCTTCGACTGCACCATCAAGCTGCTCGCCATCTGCGAACGCTTCACCGACGCCGGTGGGGCGCAGCGGGTCTCGGCCCGCGTGTACCCCGCGCTGGTGCCCTTCAAGCATCCGCTCGCCAGCGTCGACGGCGCCTACAACGCGGTGTTCGTGGAGGCCGAGAACGCCGGCCGGCTCATGTTCTACGGCGCCGGCGCCGGCGGCGCGCCCACCGCGTCGGCCGTCATGGGCGATCTGGTGGCCGCCGCCCGCAATAAGGTGTTCTCCGGCCGCGGCCCGCTCGACTCCGTGTACGCGAACCTGCCCGTGGCCCCGATCGGCGAGGTGCTCACCCGCTACTACGTGGCGATGGACGTCTCGGACCGGCCCGGCGTGCTCAGCGCCGTCGCCAACGAGTTCTCCGCGCGCAACGTCTCCATCAGCACCGTCCGCCAGCAGGCGGACGTGCCGGGCACCGGCGCGCGCCTGGTGATCCTCACCCACAAGGCACCCGACGCGGCCCTCTCGGCCACCGTCGAGGCCCTGAAGAACCTGGACGTGGTGACCGCCGTGTCCTCCGTGCTCCGTCTGGAGGGAACCAATGACTAGCACCGTCCACACCCCCTGGCCCGGCCTGATCGAGGCCTACCGGCACCGTCTGCCCGTGTGCGACGGCTGGGAGCCGGGCTGGGCCCCCGTGACCCTGCGCGAGGGCGCCACCCCGCTGCTGCCCGCGAAGGCGCTGTCCGAGCTCACCGGGTGCGAGGTGTACCTGAAGGTGGAGGGCCTGAACCCCACCGGCTCGTTCAAGGACCGCGGCATGACGATGGCCGTGACCGAGGCCAAGGCGACCGGCAAGAAGGGCGTGCTGTGCGCGTCCACCGGCAACACCTCCGCCTCCGCCGCCGCGTACGCCGCGATCGCCGGCATCGAGTGCGCCGTGCTGGTGCCCGCCGGGAAGATCGCCATGGGCAAGCTGGCCCAGGCCGTGATGTACGGCGCGAAGATCATCGAGGTCGACGGCAACTTCGACGACTGCCTGGAACTGGCCCGCAAGACCACCGCGACGTTCGACACGATCTCGCTGGTCAACTCGGTGAACCCGGTGCGGATCGAGGGGCAGAAGACCGCGGCGTTCGAGATCGTCGATGCGCTGGGCAAGGCACCCGACGTGCACGCGCTGCCCGTGGGCAACGCCGGCAACATCACCGCCTACTGGCGCGGGTACAGCGAGTACCACGCCGACGGCGTCACCACGGGCCGCCCGCGGATGCTGGGCGTGCAGGCCGCGGGCGCCGCGCCGCTGGTCAATGGTGCCCCGGTGAAGGATCCCGAGACCATCGCCACCGCGATCCGGATCGGCAGCCCCGCGTCCTGGAACCAGGCCGTCGCGGCCAGGGACGAGTCCGGCGGCGAGTTCCGGGCCGCCACCGACGAGAAGCTGCTCGAGGCGTACCGCCTGGTCGCCAGGACCGAGGGCGTGTTCGTCGAGCCCGCCTCGGCCGCCTCCGTGGCGGGGCTGCTCGCCGCCACGAAGGACGGCTGGATCGAGAAGGGGTCCACCGTGGTGTGCACGGTGACCGGCAACGGCCTCAAGGACCCGGACACGGCCCTGAGCAGCCTCCCCGAGATCGCCCGTGTGGGCATCGATCCCGTCGCCGTGGCCGCGGCCATGGGGCTCACGGAGTAGCCGCCGCCGTGTCACCCGCCTCGAACACGCCGCTCGTGCTGCCGGCCGGGCTGCGCGCCACCGTCAAGGCCCCCGCCTCCAGTGCCAACCTGGGCCCCGGTTTCGACACCCTCGGCCTCGCGCTGGGACTCCACGACGACGTCACCGTCGAGACCGTGGACCCGGCGGATCCCGAGTCCGGGGGAGACCTCACCATCCTGATCACCGGCGAGGGCGCCGGAGAGGTTCCCACCGACGACCGGCACCTCGTGGTGGTCGCGCTGCGCCGCGCCCTGGCGCACCTCGGCGTCGCAGCGCCGGGACTGCGCCTGACCTGCGTGAACCGCATTCCGCACGCCCGCGGCCTCGGCTCCTCCGCGGCCGCCGCCGTGGCGGGCATCGCGGCCGCCGCGGCGCTGGCCCCCGATGCGGGCGCGCCGCGCGGGCTCACCCCCCCCGAGATGGTGCAGCTCGCCGCCGACGT
>JBEBXD010000177.1:0-5011 GCA_040391845.1 Tsukamurella paurometabola
AGGCCCTGGCCGAAATCAAATAGCCAGAGCCTCCACCGAACCCAGGGCGATTCAGCCTGGTTCAGGCCGGCGAGCCGGTGGCGCTGGCAGCCGAGACGTTCGGAATCAGCCGCGCCTCCGCGTACCGGATCGTGATGGACGCCGCGCTCGTGGCGTTGGCGCGAACTCAAAACGTTAACGATGGTTGGTTCAGCGTTCGTTCCGGCGTGCAACTACGGCGATTCACCGCGCAGGGGTTTCATCTATCCTCGCCGCGGTTCGGCATTCACAACGCCACTACGATCCAGGTTGCGAGCGCGGGAAGGGCTGCCGCCTGGACTGCCCAGAAAACAACACAACTCCGCACTACGCAGGCGGAAAAATAGCCAACCGCCATCGATCCGATCAACGCTAGAGGTAAGACATAAGACAATGCGCCAAGGTATGCAAAAAGTCCAGCGGTTTCGCCTCGATAGATCCAGATCCTGCAAACCAGCACAGGCACCACCGCCGATTGCCCAAGCCAAGACAAGATGCTCCACAACTGCCAATATCGAGGGCGCGGAACTAGGGGTCGACTAGTTGATCTGACCATGAGGCCTAACCTGCGGCATCGGAGCACCACCCTCTCGAATCTTCACAAGATCCTCGACGAGCTTAATCATCGTGTTATGAAAGCTCTCTGGAGTCAGGTTCTCGCCGACCGAGTTAGCAAGGTCAATTCCAGCCTGTACGCCAATGGTATCAGAAGGTGCCTGTTTCCCAGTAATGACAGGTATGTCCTGGGCTCCAATCAAGGTGTCGGCCGGTATCTGCGCG
Organism: Tsukamurella paurometabola; assembly: GCA_040391845.1. Lineage (GTDB taxonomy): Bacteria > Actinomycetota > Actinomycetes > Mycobacteriales > Mycobacteriaceae > Tsukamurella > Tsukamurella paurometabola_B. Next base: position 799 of record JBEBXD010000177.1, read on the forward strand.
AGGGTTCCAATGTAGCCGTAGTGAACATTCGACCAGAGGTCGAAGTAGGCCTCGGTGGTCATTCCTGGCGGAATAAAGTACAGTTGCTGTTCAGAATATCGGTTGGTCACGTCCATGATCTGTGTCTTATGGTCCCATTTGCCACCCGGCATCACGAGCTGCCCCCATCGAGCTAGGCCAATGAGCTGCGCAGCCTGCGGCCCCTGCAAGGATTTGCGAATGAAGTCGACGTCGGCGCTTGTAATGTTCTTGAACATTTCTTGGTACATATAGCGTTCAGTTGCATCCCAGGCTGCACGCCTCTCGGCAATATCCATCTGCGAAGTCGCTTCTGCAACAATCGCAAACGGGTCAGCAATGGGCGGCTGTGTCGCGGCTGTAATCAATGGGGTCACGGTGCGGTCCGGCTCGTCTGGTTCAAGTTCACTAGCAGGTGTCGAGAGTGGCGGGTCCATCGGAGGCGTTGTTGCCTGCGTGACCGCCGATGTCAATGGCGATACTCGATCTCGCTGGTTCTGCTGTTCAATAACTTGGGCCGTGTCCGGAATAGGCGCCGGCGGGTTCGCTTCCGATAGTGCAGGCGGAGCGAGCAGGTTCCCGAGATCCTGCCGTGCCTTGGCTTCTGCGGCCCTAGTTCGTATAGCTTCTTGCTCCGGTGTGTACGGCCCCATGCCGACCGTTGAGCCCTGCAGTATCGCCATCGAGTCTGCGAGGTCGTCTCCGGGCGGGTCGGCGAGAATAGGGTTGTTGTTGCCTTCCGGTCGGTTGATGGTCTGGATGAGGTCATCGCCGCTGCGGGTGTAGCTGGTGGGGATCTTCTCCCCTGTCTTGGTGTCGTAGGCCCAGGGGGTGAACCGGTCGACTTCGTTACCGTCGCGGTCGTAGGTGGAGAGGGTGCCGTCGTCGTTGACGTCGACGCTGCCGCCTTCGGGACGGTCGACTTCGTTGATGTTGAACCGGTACTGCGACGGTGCATCGGCGTTCTCGGACAGGATGAACGTCCGCTTCCCGTCAGGGGTGGTCCACTCCTTATAGTTCTCGCCGTCGACCTGGTCGTTCGGGATCATATCGTTGGTCGGGGCGGACCCGTCCGGGTTGAGCGGGCCGGCCTTGCGTCCGCGGCGTCCGGTCATCAACGCCGACACTTCGCCGACGAGGTACGCCCACGACGGAGCGCCGTCCTTGTTGTCACCGTCGTCACCGTTGTCGGGTCCGACGCCGCCGCCGTTGCTACTCGAGTCGCCGCTGCCGGGGCCGCCAGGTGCGCCCGCGCCGTTGCCGGCACCAGGGACCGCGCACTGTGACTCGGTCTTGGTCACCGTGACGGTGGGGCTGCTGGACTGTCCGGAACTGGGCTGCTGGTCGTCGTCGGTCTGCTGCTGGCTCTGGTCGGGACGTCCGGGTGCGGTCGTGCGCACGGGGTTCTGCTGACCGGTCTGCTGTCCGCCCTGGCCGTTGCCTTGGCCGGGTTGTTCGTTGCCGGGGATGTTGGGGGCCTGCTGCCCGGGGGTGCCGAACTGCGGGGTCTGGGCTTGGATGCCGGGGCCGTTGTCGCCGCCGCTGCCCGCGGGGGAGGTGGCGATGCCCTGCTGGTCCTGGCCGCCCTGCTGGCCCTGCTGCCCACCCGGGGCGGTGGTCTGGGCGGGGGGCGGAGTGAAGGTCAGCTCGGGTCCGGTCGGGCCGCAGGTGGCGGGTCCGCCGCCGGGGCACGGCGCCGCCGCAGCGGTACCACTACCGGCGGTGGTGGCGGCGAAGCCCATCATGCCGACCGCGACGACGATCCCTGCGACTGCGGCAGCGGCACGCACCTGCGCCGGTGCCGGGGCCCCGACACCCGCTTCGCGGAGCTTGCCCAGTCCGGCGAAGAGGATCTTGCCGACGATGACCATGACGAGCCAGAAGGTCAGGAACACCACCGGTACGGGGGTGAATCGGGGTGCCTCGATGGAGAACAGCACGCCGCCGATGAGGCCGGCGAGGCCGATGATGGTGAGGAATGCGCCCTGCAGGCGCTGCTGCAGCAGCGCCTGCGACGGTGTCCTTGAGCTCGACGCTGTTCCGGATGTGCCGCCGCTGTCATCCGGCCGCGCCGGCGTCACGGAGCGTGAGTGCCGCGGGCCACCGGGTGGGAGTGGCGTGGGCTGGGGTTGCCGCGGGGTGGGTGTGGGCATCAGGACACTCCAGAGTGCAGGGAATTGGATCGGAGATTCGGCGAGGTGCCGGGTGATGGATGCCAAGCTTCCACACGATCCGGGATTGTCAACCGCTGAATCTGACTAAACACGCGTTTCCGCTGGCCAGACCGGGTTTGTTTAGTGGTGTTTAGTGGGGTGACTAAACACGGCACCCTGGTTCGGGGCTTGTTTAGTGGCTCACTAAACAACGCGTATCGCCCACAATCGAGTGGCGAGGTGGTCGCTGAGTCGACCTCGGATGCGAACCGGATGCGGGCTGTTGGGCGGATGTGCATCGCTGGCCTCACGCGGTGACGGCGCCGAGCGCGAGGCCGAGGCCGAGGATCATGACGATGAACGCGATGAACACCGCGGCGATCATCTGATGCACCCGCAGCGTGTGCAGGGACGCGGCTTGGGACGCAGTCCAGAACTCGGTGACGGTGCCGGGCGGGATGTGCGCGGTGGTCGCCGCTCCGAACCGGAACGCTTGTCCTTGGGTTGCCGCGGGAGCGCCGGTCGCGGCGGGTGCGAGAGCAATCAGGGCGTCGCCGGTTACGGTCAGGCGGACGTGGTCGTAGAGCCAGACGCGGGGGCGGCCAGCGGTGGCCCAGCGGTAAGCGTCCTGCTCGAGCGCGCTCCGGGCGATGAGCACGGGGCGGGCCTGCTGCACCCAGTTCGACAGACGTGGCCAGGCCTCGATCAGTCGCAGATCCGTTAACCGAACCAGGTCTTGGTTCTCGTTGCTCGGGTTAGGTGCCATAGTCAGAAGGCCGACTTCCACAAGATCTGCCACTATGCGCCCCACTGCGGCTGGCACCTCTGGAGTGCGAAGGGCGAGGTCGCCGGTCGATGAGACCGCGGCACAACTCAGGAGCAGAACTCGAGTGCCTTCGAGACGTCCCGGCTCTGCGTCGGTCACCCATTGCTCGGCGGCGGTCGCGATCTGCGTGAGGACGGGGAGGGCTGGGTCGCGGCCGGTCGCGGTGTTGAACAGGTGCTGCCACTGCGGCACCGTCACCACCTCGTCCCCGACCACACCCTCGGTGGTGGCGCGGGCGGTCAGCCACACCAGCATCGGTTCGATGGTCTCGAACTCGGCTGGCAGGTGTCGTCCGGTGCGCCAGTTCGACACGGTGGCCGCGCTGACCCCGACGGCGTCCGCAACGGTCCGCACCGTCGGGGAGCCGGCGAGGGTGAACAGCCGGCGCAGAGCTGAGGTGAAGACCGCGGTGCCACCGCCGGCCTGTTCGGGGTGCGCAGGGGAGGTCATTAGCGGGCGCCGGTGCGGGCGGCGTTCCACACCGCGCTCGCGCCGCCGACGACGAGGTTGCTCGCGAGCATCATCACCAGCACGAAGATCACGAAAACCAGCGGCATCGACCACCGCTCGCCCCACGCGTTCAAATGCGAGACGGCGAATCCGCAGCCAATCAACAGGGTCAACCCGACGACCAGTCCGCCAGCCTTCCGGGCGAGCGCGCGGAGTTCCTCATCGGCGGACTTCCCGTCCGGCTCGGCGCCACCACCAGCAGCAACCGCCGGCGTCGGTGCAGGTGCCGAAGCCGGCGCGGCCGCTTCAGGCGCGGCCGCCGGTTGCTGCACGGGAAGTTGTCGGGTCTCGTCCGCGGACATGGGCCAACCTTTCAGTACGCTTACGACATCACGGCACTACAGAGCGATTGTCGCCATCCGCCCGAAGCTGACCGTAGCGGATAGTAGCCACGTAGGCGTACCAGGTATTCGATATCACCCACCCTTCCGTGGGCGCCGAGCAACTCGCGACCCCTCCCCGCTTGCGGTGACCCCCTGCTTCAAAAGCTCTGGTAGGGAATGCTCTGCCGGTCGCCACTATCGACACGGTGGCCGCACCGCAGGAGCCTCGCGGCGGCTGGCGTCGATTCAGACGCGCGCGAGGTTGGGGCAACTGTGATCGATCTGTTATCGACCCGGATTGCAGATCGTGTGTCCAATGTGGTGTTACTGGGGCTGTTGTTACAGATGTGACATTGCTGATTGACTTCACCTGGGGGAACCTG
>JBEBXD010000178.1:0-4958 GCA_040391845.1 Tsukamurella paurometabola
CGCCGCCCCCCGGGCCCCGCCCCCGGGGGCTCCCCCCGCCGCCCCCCCCCCCCCCGGCGGGGCCGCGGTGGCCGCCCCACGGCCGCAGGTCCACGTGCCGGGGCCGCGCGTGCTCCCCGATCTTCGTCGGCACCGTCGACAACTGCATGACGGGCTGGGCGATCCAGCCGCGCGGGTCGCTCCGGACCTTGCGCCGGATCGTCGCCAGCTCCTTCTCGGTCGCGTCGGGCCCGAACACGATGCCGTAGCCGCCGGACCCCTCGACGGGTTTGATCACCAGTTCGTCGATGCGGTCCAGCACCTCCTCGCGCTCGTCGTCGAGCCAGCAGCGCAGCGTGTCCACGTTCAGCAGCAGCGGCTTCTCGCCCAGGTAGTAGTCGATGATGTCGGGCACGTACGTGTAGGTCAGCTTGTCGTCGGCCACGCCGTTGCCCACCGCGGAGCTGATCACCACGTTGCCGGCGCGCGCGGCGTTGAGCAGGCCCGCCACGCCGAGCACCGAGTTCGGGAGGAACTGCATCGGGTCCAGGTACTCGTCGTCGATGCGGCGGTAGATCACGTCCACCTGCTGCTCGCCGCTGGTGGTGCGCATGTAGACCACGTTGTCGCGGCAGAACAGGTCGCGGCCCTCCACCAGCTCGACGCCCATCTGCCGGGCCAGCAGGGAGTGCTCGAAGTAGGCGGAGTTCGCCATGCCGGGGGTGAGCACCACCACCGTCGGGTCGGCCTCGTTGGACGCGGCACTGCGGCGCAGGGCGCGCAGCAGGTGCGAGCTGTAGTCGGCGACGGCGCGCACGCGGTGCCGCTGGAACAGGTCCGGGAAGACCTGGGCCATGGTCCGGCGGTTCTCCATCACGTAGCTCACGCCCGACGGTGACCGCAGGTTGTCCTCGAGCACCCGGAACGTGCCCTCGGCGTCACGGATCAGGTCGATGCCGGCCACGTGGATCCGCACCCCGTTGGGCGGGCGGATACCCGCCGCCTGCCGGTGGAAGTGCGCGCAGGAGGTGACGAGCCGCTTGGGCACCACCGAGTCACGCAGGATCTCCTGCTCCGAGTAGATGTCGTCGAGGAACATCTCCAGCGCCTGCACGCGCTGCTTGATGCCCTTCTCGAGGCGGTTCCACTCGGCGGCGGCGATCACGCGGGGCACCAGGTCGAGCGGGAACGGCCGCTCGCGGCCCTCCAGGGAGAAGGTGATGCCCTGGTCGATGAAGGCCGCGCCGAGCGCGTCCACGCGGGCCGCGAGGTCCGACTCGTCGGCCGAGGAGAGGGCGCCGAAGATCCTCTTGTACGGGGTGCGGACGGTGCCGTCGTCGGCGAACATCTCGTCGAACGCCCGGCCGAACGACGGTGCGTCGTCGTAGCCCGCGAAGAGGGGCGCGTCGTCGGACAGTCGTGGGACCGCGGCCGGCTTCCGCGACGAGGACGCCTGGGTGCGTCCCTGGGTGCCGGACTTGGCCTGTTTCTGCGGGGTCACCCGCACATCGTGCCGCACCCGAGCGGTTTCGGCAGCGGTCTCGTTCACGGCGTGGCAAGGTGGGCGCCCGGCGCCGTTCGCATGCCGGTGCCGGGATTTGGGTTGTGCCCGGACCGCTGGTAACCTGGCACGTCGGCAGTCAGTACCGGCTGCCCCTTTTCGAGACAAGAGAGTTTGAACGCGTGGCCAACATCAAGTCCCAGATCAAGCGGATCAAGACCAACGAGCGCAACCGTCTGCGCAACCAGTCGGCGAAGTCGTCGCTGCGTACCTCCATCCGCCACTTCCGTGAGGCCGTCGAGGCCGGGGACAAGGCCAAGGCCGGCGAGCTCCTGGTGAGCACCAGCCGCCAGCTCGACAAGGCCGCCAGCAAGGGCGTCATCCACGCCAACAACGCGGCCAACAAGAAGTCGGCCCTCGCGCTCGCTCTGAACAAGCTCTGATCCTGCGCTAGACGCGCGTCTCACCGCGCCGCACCACCCTCCGGCACCACGCGGGCCGGGAGAAGGTACGGCGCGGTTTTCGCGTATCCGCACTCAGCCCGCGAGCGTGGCGACCCTGCGAACCGCGATCTCCAGCGCGTAGTCGGGGTCGGCCGCCTGGCCCTTGACGTCGGCGTTCGCAGTGGCCACGGCCTGCAACGCCCCGGCGACGTTCTCGGCGCGCCAGCGGCGCGCCACCTGCGTCATCTTCTTCACCTTCCACGGCGCCATGCCCAGCTCTCCCGCGTCCCGGTACTGATCGGGGGTGCGTCCCAGGCCGCGGATCCGCGCCACCGAGTGCACCGCGTCCGCGAGGGCGTCGGCGATGAGGACGTGCGGTGTGCCGCGGTGCTGGGCCCAGCGCAGGGCCTCGAGGGCCGCCGCCACCTGCCCGGCGACCGCCTTATCGGCGATCTCGAACCCGGTGACCTCGGCACGGCCCGCGTAGTAGCGGTGGACCGCCGCGAGGTCCACGCGGCCGCCGGTATCGGCCACGAGCTGCGCGATGGCCGCCGACAGCTCCCGCAGGTCCTTGCCGACGGAGTCCACGAGCAGATCCACCAGCTCGTCCGAGACGCGCACCTTCTGCCCACGGAACTCCGATTTCGCGAAGTCCGCGCGGTCGCGCGCGGACGTGATGGTGGGCACTTCCACCATGTGCGCGCCGGCCTTCTTCAGGGCGGCGACCATCGACTTCGCCCTGCCGCCGCCGCTGTGCTCGATCACCAGGGTGATGCCGTCCGGCGGGTTGTTCGCCGCCTCGACGATGAGGTCCACGGGCGCCTTGCCGGCCTCGCCCGCGGCCTCGAGCACCACGATCCGCTCCTCGGCGAACAGTGACGGGCTGAGCAACTCCACGAGCTCCGACTGGTCGACGTCGCCCGCGCGGATCCGGGTGACGGGCACCGCGTCACCCGGGCCGCCGGGCAGCCCCATGCCCCCGTCGCCCGCGGCCGCGCGCGCGGACTCGACGATCGACGAGACCGCCCGCTCCACCAGGAGGCCCTCGGTCCCCACCACCACGTGTACGCGCGCGCTGTCCACCACGACTCCCATACTTCCAGAGCACACCGACGGGCACGCGGTCCGCGGGGCGGTTCACCCCGCCCGGGAGTCCCGCGCGAACACGGCCCGCATGACGTCCGCATCGCCGCGCAGTTCGCCCGCGGCCAGGGCCCGATCGATCGACATGCCGCCGGACGCGAGCCCGACGACGACGTCCGGCTCCGCGGAGAACACCGTTTCCGGACGTTCGTCGACAGGCACGAACACGCTCGGGCCGTGCTCGTCGACGCGCAGCACCATGAGGAAGCCGTCCGTCTCGATGCCGATCTCCACCGGCCGCGTCACGGTCACGTCCCGGAGCAGGGCCGGCAGAGCGAGCGTCAGCCACCTCGGCTGGAACGCGTCGTCGCCGCGGCCCGTCGCGAGCAGAGGCACGCCCCACCGCCCCAGCGATTCCATCGTCTCGCGCAGGTCTTCGCCCCTGGGGGTGAGTGCGTACACGACCGAGCTCCCGTCCAGGCGCCGCACGACGATCCCGTTGTCCTCCAACGTCCGCAGGCGTTCCGCGAGGAGGTTCGAGGCGATCCCCGCGAGGGATGCCTTCAACTCCGTGTAGCGCATCGCGCCGGGCAGCAGCTCGCGCACGATCAGGAAAGTCCACCTGTCACCGACGACGTCCAACGCCCGCGCCAGGGCGCAGAACTGACCGTACGAACGAGAACTCACGCGCTTGACTTTATCTATGTTGCTTGATTTTATCAACCGTATCGGTTCGAGCAAGGGAGTCGGCAGATGGAGATCGACATCGACTGGTGGGCGGTGGTCGCCGCATCCATGGCGGGGATGGTGATCGCGTTCGTCTGGTACAGCGACTGGGGCGTGTTCGGGAGGGTATGGCGGAGGCTCACGGGCGTGACCCCGGAGGATTCGAAGGGCGCCGGCGCCGCCCCGATGGTGGTGCTCGTCGTGTCGATCGTCGTCACCGCGGTGGCGCTGGCCGCCGGGTACTCCATCGCCTCGCAGGCCCTGGACCGTGATTCGGTCTGGCTCGCTCCGGCGGTCGGGGTGATCGCCTGGCTCGGTTTCTCGGCGAGCACGCTGGTGCAGCACAACTCGTTCGAGCTGAAGCCGCCGCGACTCACGCTCATCAACTGCGCGTATCAGCTGGTCCTGTTCGCCGGGATGGCGCTCGTGATCGGGCTGCTGCAGTAGCCCTCCGCAGCAGTGCTGCGGCGAGTCCCACGGCGACGACCGCGATGCCCGTTCCGGCCCCGCCCGGCACGTCCACCACCCCGATCCGCGCGCACCACCGCGCGACGGTGATCACCCACCACAACTCGGGGCCGGTGGCGCGCACCGCAACCTCCGCGAGCGACGGGGCGAGCGGGGCGGAGACCGCGGCGAGCGTCCCCACCACGGTGATGACCGGGATCACCGGGCCCGCCAGGAGATTCGCGAGCACCCCACCGAGGGGAACCCGCCCGGTGAAGGCGATCAGCAGCGGCAACGTGACCACCTGCGCGACCAGCGTGACCGCCGCCAGTCCCGCGAGCATGTCCGGCACCCGCGCCTGAACCAGCCGGTCCCGGACCACCGGCGACCACAGCACCAGCCCGGCCGTCGCCGCCACCGACAGGGCGAAGCCGATGTCGCGGGCCAGGGCGGGCCGGAACAGCATCAGCACCACCACCGCGGCGAACAGCGCGACGAGCGGCTGCCGGCCCCGCCGCAGCGCCAGCGCGGCGACCCCGACCAGGCCCATCACCGCCGCCCGCACCACCGACCCCGTCGGCCCCACCAGACCGACGAAGGCGACGATCGCCACCGTCGTCACCGCTGCCCGCGCCGCGAGCGGCAGGCCGGCGAACGCGCACAGACCGAGCACGCACACCGCGACGATCGCGAAGTTGGCGCCGGAGACCGCCGTGAGGTGCGTGAGACCGGAGTCCTGGAAATCGACAGCGAAGCAGCACGGATCCGTCTCCATCTCG
>JBEBXD010000179.1:0-4952 GCA_040391845.1 Tsukamurella paurometabola
TCGTCCTGCCCCGGCGGATGCGCAGCGAGACCTGCGCGAGCCGCGCCACCTCGGCGACGAGATCGACCTCCTCCGCGTCCATGAGGTTCACCCGCTGCGTGCGCAGCGTCCGCCGCGTCAGCACCCGGTGGTCGAGCACCAGGCGGCGCCGCGCGACGCCCAGATAGCCGCCGACGCCCGGCGCGGCGCCCGCGACCAGGACGACCGTTCCCCACACCGGGCCGGCCACGATCGCCACGACCACGGCGATCAGCACCGTCAACGTGAGCCCGATCGCCACCGCCCGCCGCACCTTCGGCAGCACCAGCCGGGGCGGGATGAGGTCCACGTCGACGGCGTCCTCCGCGCTCAGCTCCCGCGGGTCGCGGGCGCCGGGCTCGGCGGGACTGGACGACACGGCGCGTTACCCCGCCTGCGCGCTCTCGGTCACGATCACGTCCACGACGGTATCGATCGGCAGCGCGCGCTGCTCGCCCTTGGCCAGATCCTTGAGCATCACGACGCCCTGCTCCAGCTCGGAATCCCCCAGGATCAGGGCGAATCGGGCGCCAGAGCGGTCCGCAGCCTTCATCGCGCCCTTCATGGCGCGGTTGCCGTAGGCCATGTCGGAGGCGACACCCGCGTGCCGCAGGCGGCCGAGCAGCGGCACCATCGCATCGCGCGCGGCGTCGCCCAGCGGCACCCCGAACGCGGTGACGCGGGGCGCCGACGGCGCGCGCTTGCCCTCCGCCGCCAGGGCCAGCAGCGTGCGGTCGACGCCGAGGCCGAAGCCCACGCCGGTCACTCCCTCGCGGCCGCCGAGCTGTTCGACGAGGCCGTCGTAGCGGCCGCCGCCGCCGATGCCGGACTGCGCGCCCAGGCCGTCGTGGACGAACTCGAAACAGGTCTTCGTGTAGTAGTCCAGCCCGCGGACCAGGCGCGGATTCACCACGTACGGGACGCCCAGCGCGTCCAGGTGGCCGAGCACCTTCTCGAAGTGCTCCTTCGGCTCGGGCGTCAGGTTGTCGATCATCAGCGGCGCATCTGCGGTGGCGGCCCGCACCTCGGGCCGCTTGTCGTCGAGCACCCGCAGCGGGTTGATCTCGGCACGGCGGCGGGTCTCCTCGTCCAGGTCGAGCCCGAACAGGAACTGCTGCAGCTTCTCCCGGTACTGCGGGCGGCAGGTGGCGTCGCCGAGGCTGGAGACCTCCAGGCGGAAGCCGTCGAGGCCGACGCTGCGGTAGGCGCGGTCCGCCACCGCGATCACCTCGGCGTCCAGCGCCGGGTCGTCGACGCCGATCGCCTCCAGGCCCACCTGCTGCAGCTGCCGGTAGCGCCCCTCCTGCGGGCGCTCGTACCGGAAGAACGGGCCCGCGTAGGCGGCCTTGACCGGCAGCTGCCCGCGGTCCAGGCCGTGCTGCAGCACCGCCCGCACCACGCCGGCCGTGCCCTCGGGCCGCAGCGTCACGGAGCGGTCACCGCGGTCGGCGAACGTGTACATCTCCTTCGCCACCACATCGGTGGATTCCCCGACCCCGCGGGCGAACAGCGTGGTGTCCTCGAAGATCGGCAGCTCGATGTAGCCGTACCCCGCCTCCGCGGTGGCCGCGAGCAACGCGGTGCGCACCGCGAGGAAGTCGGCCGAGCTGTTCTTCTCCCCCGACGGCACCGGGATGTAGTCCGGAATGCCCTTCGGTGCCTGGAAACTACCGGCGCTCACAGTCCGTATCGTCCTTTCCGCTCCGCAGGCGCCTGCGTGCCCGTGAGCCCCTGCAGGAACGGGTTGGACGCCCGCTCCCGCCCGATGGTGGTGGCCGGGCCGTGCCCCGGCAGCACGACGGTGTCATCGCGCAGAGGCAGCAGCTTCTCCTCGATCGACGCCAGGAGCCGCTCGTGCGATCCGCCGGGCAGGTCCGTCCGGCCGATGGAGCCCTGGAACAGCACGTCGCCGTCGAACGCGACGGTGACGGTCTCGCCCTCGACGGGGGCACCGTCACCGTCGACCGCGGGCGCCTGGACCGTGAACACGACCGACCCGGCGGAGTGCCCGGGCGCGTGATCCACGCCGAAGGCGATCCCGGCCAGATCGACCGGCTCCCCGTCGACGAGCTCGATCACCTTCTGCGGCTCGACGAAGACCTGATCGCCGATCATCGCGCCCAGCGCGGCGCCGATCCCCACGGCGGGGTCGGCGAGCATCGGTCGGTCGCCCTCGTGGATGAAGACGGGGATGCCGTACTCGTCCGCGAACGGCTGCGCGGTCCACGTGTGGTCGAGGTGCCCGTGTGTGAGCAGGACCGCGACGGGGTTGAGGCGGTGCTCGGCCAGCAGCTGCTTGAGAGGTGCGACGGCGTCCTGACCGGGGTCGATGACGACGGCGTCGGCGTCCGGACCGGCCGCGACGACGTAGCAGTTGGTCTGGAACACCCCGGCGGGGAATCCGGTGATCAGCATCGGTCCATTGTGGCACCCGACCCGGTGACGGCGTCCATCAGGTTTAGCTGGCAGACTTGGCGTTCAGTTGTGCCCGCCGGATGTCGGTTATGAGGAGGTCGTCACACCGTGCCGAGCAATGAAGAGCGCCGCCAGGCAGCCCGCGAGAAGCTGGCGAAGCAGAACGAGCGGCGTGAGGCCGACGCGCGCAAGCGCAAGATGAAGGCCATCGGGGCCGGCGTCGCCGTCCTGGCGGTGGCCGCGGTCGCCGCGGCCTACGTCTGGGTGCCGTCGGGCCCGCGGTGGCCGCTGCGGGTCGGTGCGGAGGACAGGTACGACTCCCTCCACGTGAACTGCGACTTCGCGGACCGCCCCGATCAGGCGAAGACACTGCGCGACAGCATCGCCAAGGCGCGCGCGCAGATCGCGCAGCAGAAGACCACCATGGACAAGCTGCCCGCCGATCAGAAGAAGACGGCCCAGGACCAGATCGACGCCGTCGAGAAGCAGATCGTGGAGGCGGAGAAGTCGCTGCCCGCCCTGGACAAGCTGACCGCCAAGAACAAGGGCCTCACCAAGCCTGCGGGTAACGACATCCCGAACACCGGCACGCTGACGGGCACCATCACCACGAACTCGGGCCCGATCGGCTTCGAGCTGGACCGCTCGAAGGCGCCCTGCAACGTGGAGACCTTCGTCGCGCTGATGGGCGCCAAGTACTTCGACGGCACCACCTGCCACCGCGAGGTGGCCAACGCCGCGGACCCGAAGGCCGGCACCACGGACCTGTACGTCCTGCAGTGCGGCGATCCGACGGCGACCGGCAGCGGCGGGCCGACTTGGACCTCGCCGGACGAGAAGCCGACGTTCCTCAAGGAGGCGCCGTCCGCGAACCCCGCGGCCACCTCGAAGAACGCCGTCTACCCCGCCGGCACCATCGCCGTCGCCAACGCGAACACCGAAGCGAACCCCATGAGCGGCGATCCGGGGACCAGCAACACCGGTTCGAGCCAGTTCTTCCTCGTCTACAAGGACTCCACCCTCCCGGCGAACTACGCCGTGATCGGCAAGGTGGACGACGCGGGCCTGACCGTCCTGCAGCAGATCGCCCGCAAGGGCATCGCCCCCAAGGACGGCGACCCCGAGCCCAAGCCCGGCGACAAGCCGGTGACCGACGGCAAGCCCAAGGAGCCGGTGAGCATCACCACCATGGCGCTCGCCGCGCAGTAGGCGCGTCCGCACGCATCGAGGGCCCCGCTCCGGCGGGGCCCTCGTCGTCTGCTGCGCGAGCTACTGCGCGAGCTACTGCACGAGCGCTACTGGGCCGAGGTGACGCGGTACACGTCGTACACGCCCTCGACGTTGCGCACAACGTTCAGCACGTGGCCGAGGTGCTTCGGGTCGCCCATCTCGAAGGTGAAGCGCGACACCGCGACCCGGTCGCGCGAGGTGGTCACCGAGGCGGAGAGGATGTTCACCTTCTCGTCCGCGAGCACCTTCGTCACGTCCGAGAGCAGACGGTGCCGATCGAGCGCCTCCACCTGGATCGCCACCAGGAACACCGACGACGCGGACGGCGCCCACTTCACGTCCAGGAAGCGCTCCGGCTCCTTGCGCAGCTCCGCCACGTTGGTGCAGTCGGTGCGGTGCACGCTGACGCCGCCGCCGCGGGTCACGAACCCCACGATCTCGTCCCCCGGCACGGGCGTGCAGCACTTGGCGAGCTTCGCCAGCACGCCCGGCTGGCCCGTGACGAGCACGCCCACGTCGGTGGACGCGGTCGGGGCCGAGATGGTCGACGGGGTGCTCCGCTCGGCGAGCTCCTCCGTGGCCTCCTCGATGCCGCCGAGCTGCTCGACCATCCGCGCGACCACGGTGTGCGCGGAGACCTGGTGCTCCCCGACGGCCGTGTACAGGGCCGAGACGTCGGCGTACCGCAGCTCCTTGGCGATGCCCGCCATCGACTCGGCGTTGGTGAGCCGCTGCAGCGGCAGCCCGGAGCGGCGCACCTCCTTGGCGATGGCGTCGCGGCCGTTCTCCAGCGCCTCCTCGCGGCGCTCCTTGGCGAACCACTGCCGGATCTTCGCCTTGGCGCGCGGCGAGACCACGAACGACTGCCAGTCGCGCGACGGCCCGGCGTTCTCGGCCTTGGAGGTGAACACCTCCACCACCTCGCCGTTCTCCAGCTTGCGCTCCAGTGCCACCAGGCGGCCGTTCACCCGCGCACCGATGCAGCGGTGCCCCACCTCGGTGTGCACGGCGTAGGCGAAGTCCACGGGGGTGCTGCCCGCCGGGAGCGTGATCACGTCGCCCTTGGGCGTGAACACGAAGATCTCCTTGACCGCCAGGTCGTAGCGCAGCGACTCGAGGAACTCGCCGGGGTCCGCGGCCTCCCGCTGCCAGTCGAGCAGCTGGCGCATCCACGCCATGTCGTCGACCTCGGCGAGCTCGCGCGTATCCGAGCCCTTGCCGTTGCGCCCCTTGGTCTCCTTGTACCGCCAGTGCGCGGCGATGCCGAACTCGGCGGTGCGGTGCATCTC
>JBEBXD010000180.1:0-4929 GCA_040391845.1 Tsukamurella paurometabola
GGGCCAGCACCAGATCGTCGCGGAACCCCGGCGGCAGGTCGACGGTGCGGGGCCGCGGGATCAGGGCGGCGACCGCGGCGCGATGCTCCTCGACGGGCCTCACGCGCCCGCCGCCCCTGCCATCCGGGTGAGCAGCAGGGCCTCCGCGAGGGCGGTGCGGCGCAGCTCGCCCGGATCCACCGACTCGTTGGGCGCGTGGATCCGGCACTGCGGCTCCTCGACGCCGAGCAGCGCGATCTCGGCCTGCGGTGCGGCCCTGCGCAACTGGGTGCACAGCGGGATGGACCCGCCCTGGCCGCTGAAGGCGACCTCGGCACCGTCGTACGCGTCCGTGAGGGCCTCGCGCAGGACGGCGTACGCGGGCCCGGTGGTCTCGGCGGCGAAGGGCTCGCCCACGGCGTCGACGTGCGCGTCCACGTGCGCCCCCCACGGCGCGTGGGTGCGCAGGTGCTCCACCAGGAGTTCGCCCGCCCGACGGGGATCGGTGCCCGGCGGGACGCGCAGGTTCAGCAGGGCTGCCGCGCGGGGCTGGATGGCCGCCGCGGCGGTGGCGGTCGGGGGCGCGTCGAGCCCGATGACGGTGACCGCCGGGCGCGCCCACAGCTGGTCGGCGATGGCGCCGGAGCCGAGGATTGCGGCATCGTCGAAAATCGCTGCGTCCGCGGCGAACTGGGCCGGCTCGTAGGGCACGCCGGCCCAGCGGGCGGAGGCGTCGAGGCCGTCGATCGTGGTGTTGCCGAACCCGTCCCGCAGCGTGGCGAGCAGCGCGATGAGGGCCGCCAGCGCGTCCGGTGCGGCGCCGCCGAAGGCGCCGGAGTGCAGGTCCGAGGTGCCGGTGCTGAGCTCGACCCGCACGCTCGCGACGCCGCGCAGGGAGGTGGTGAGGGTGGGGCGGCCCACCGCCACGTTGCCGGTGTCCCCGATGATGATGAGGTCGGCCTGCGCCAGCTCGGGACGCTGCGCGATCAGGTCCTCCAGGCCCGCGCCGCCCGCCTCCTCGGACCCCTCGATCACGATGCGCACGCCCACGGGGAGGGCGCCGTCGTCGCCGCGGACGGCGCGCAGCGCGGTCAGGTGCGCGACGAGGTTCCCCTTGCAGTCCGCCGCGCCGCGCCCGTACCAGCGCTCCGCCCCGTCCGCGCCGGGGCGGGCGGTGAGGGTGAACGGGTCGGATTCCCAGTGCTCGCGCGGCCCGGGCGGCTGCACGTCGTGATGGCTGTAGAGCAGCACCGTCGGGGCGCCGGCCGGGGCGGGGCTGGGCCCGCCGCCCGCGAGGGACCCGCCGGAGGTGGTGATCGGCTCGCCGGCGCCGTGGCCGGCGTCGGCGAACGCCGCCGCGACCCACTGCGCGGACGCGGCGCTGTGCTCGGCCCCGAACTCCGGGGAACCGTGCACGGACGGATGGGCGACGAGTTCCGCCAGGTCGGACCTGGCCCGGTCCATGAGATCATCGACGATGTCCCGCACGCTGCGTTCGGTCATCGCCTCACCTTAGCGCGGCTTAAGTGTGCCGCTGGAAGGTCGTGGTTCACTTTGTGTGACCGGAGGAGGATTCAATGCTGCGGAAGTCCCTGGGCGCGGTAGCCGTCGCGCTGGTGCTCGCGGGGTGCTCGACGACGGTGCCGGGCAGCCCCATCGCCGACCCGTCGGGGGTGCCGAAGCCGGACACGGGCTCGTACCCGACCACGCCGCGCACCGTCGAGAAGATGACGGAGGCGCAGGCCCGGGCCGCGGAGGGGTACCGGATGGCCGCGATCATCCCGCTGCCGCCCGAGATCGACCCGGCCATCCGCTACTCCGGGCGGCTGAGCGCCGGGAAGCTGAACCTCGGCTCGTCGTTCGGGTCGGGAGTGGGTGCGGCACTGGGGGACATGGAGGTCGGCGCGTACGTGTCCGCCCGGTCCAAGAAGCCG
Organism: Tsukamurella paurometabola; assembly: GCA_040391845.1. Taxonomy (GTDB): domain Bacteria; phylum Actinomycetota; class Actinomycetes; order Mycobacteriales; family Mycobacteriaceae; genus Tsukamurella; species Tsukamurella paurometabola_B. The sequence goes on from JBEBXD010000180.1 coordinate 1,914, forward strand.
GGTTCCAGCGGGAGCGATGTCGGGAGCCAGTTGCTCGTGGGGCTGATCCGAATGAAAGACGCCGCGACCGCGTCGGCGGCCGTGGCGAACCCCGCGATCCTCGGTCAGGACGCCGCGCAGTTCGGCGAGACGACCGACAAACAGCAGGTGAGCATTCCGGGGCACCCGTCGGCGAAGGCGTACAAGAAGGTGTGGGCTGCTTCCAAGACCGAGTCGATCACCGCGGTCCTGGCGCAGGACCGGTTCGTGCTCGTGAGCTACTCGACCGCCGGGGCTAACGCGGTCGGCACGTTCTTCGACAAGCAGCTCGCGGCGCTGAAGGACTTCACGCCGACGCCGGCCGCCGACTTCGGGACGCTCGACAAGGACCGTGACCTACTGCGTTACACGGTGACCTCCGGCGACACCAAGGGCGCGGTGCTGCCCGCCCGGGCCGCGGTGGTCAACCAGAACGACATCACCGGCTCGCAGAAGAACTTCGACGATGCGGGCGTGGACCTGGTCGCGTTCGGCGACGACCAGGTGTACCGGACGAAGGACGCCGACAGCGCGGCCCGGCTCGCGGACCGCTTCCTCACGGAGATGAGTGACCTCTACCCGCAGGGCGACCTGGCCACCGTCAAGGGAGTTCCCGGCGGCCGCTGCCGGACCTACTCCGAGTACTCCGGGGCCCGGTCGAAGGACACCTACTGCGTGGTGGCGGTGGGCCGGTACCTCGCGGAGGTCGGCGGCTCGCAGGAGGCGAAGATCAAGCAGGCCCTGGGAGCCGCCTACCTGCTGCTGCGGGCAGCGGAATGAGGAGAACGATGAAGAAGCCGATGGTGGCGCTCGCCGCCGCGTCCCTGTTCCTGGCGGGGTGCTCGACGACGGTCGACGGTACGCCCGTCGCCGATCCGTCGGGAGTGCCGAAGGCGGAGACGGGATCGTTCTCGACCATCGCCCGCACGATAGGCGCGACGACCCAGGCGGACGGGGAGGCGCTCGAGGGTTACCGCATGGCGGAGACGGTGCCCTACCTGTACGAGATAGAGCCGAGCTTCCACCTGCGCGGCGACGTGACGGCCGTGGCGAGGTCGAACAATCAGACGGCCGTGAAGAACCTGTTCGGACAGGCCGCGGCGGACGCGTTCGGTGCCAAGGCGGAGGTGTTCGCCTCGGTGGGCGCCGGCGACAAGCAGCAGGGCGCCAAGTACGACTCGAAGAACCCGTCGCGCGGCGTGACGGTGGCCGTGATCCGGATGGCGAGCCCCGCCGATGCCACGTCCGCGGTCGGTGCCGGACTCCGCGCCACGGACAAGGATTCGTCCGGCAAGGACGGGCCGGCCAAGGTGCAGACGCAGGTCCCGGGCTACGACGCGGCGGTCGCCTACACCCAGACCTACGACAGCGTCGGCACCTCGACGATCGCCTACCTCGCCTACAAGCAGTACATCCTCGGCGTCTACGGCGACTTCTCGGCGGACCAGATCCGCACCTACTTCGACAAGCAGACCAAGGCGCTCGACGGCTTCGCGCCCACCCCGCTCGACAAGGTGACCACCCTGCAGCGCGACCCCGACGGCGTCGCGAAGTTGACCCTCGCACCGTCGAGCGGGAACGGCGGCTACGCCCTGAACGCCCGCCAGGCCGTGCTGAGCCAGACGGACGTCTCGCGCTCGGTGAAGACCTTCGCGGACGCGGGCGTCGACGCGGTCGGCCGGGGCGGCAGCACTGTGTACCGGGCCAAGGACGCGAAGGGTGCGCAACACATCGTCGACGAGTTCGTGGCGGAGAACCGTGCCGACTTCTCCAAGATCGAGGAGGACACGATCACGGGCGCGCCGGGCGCGAGGTGCCTGACGTACCCGACCTACGAGGGATCGTCGTCGACGATCAGCTGGTGCGTGGTGGCCGTGGGTCGCTACACGGCGGAGTTCGCGTCGTCGCAACGCGCGCAGGCCAAGCAGGGGATCGCGGCCGCCTACCTGATCCTCAAGGCCGGCGGTTAGGTCCGCCGAACGGAACGAGGAAGGGGCGCGCCCGGAGGGCGCGCCCCTCATCCGTCAACGGCCCGGCTACTTCGCCTCGGCCTCGGTCTTGATGTGCGAGAGGGTCTGCTTCATGCCGACCAGCAGGCCGCGCTCGAAGTCCTCGTTGCCGCCCAGCAGGGCGCTGATGAGTCCGCTGCTCAGCGCGGTGGTCCTGCCGCCGGCGGCCTCGCGGCGCTCGACGACGGTGGTCTTGTCGCCCTCCGGGACCAGGGTGAAGCTCCACACGGTGTGGTTCTCCGCCACGCGGAAGGCCACGCGCTCGTTCGGCGTGTACTCGGTGACGCGGGTGTTGGTGGGCCAGAACTTCCAGCCCTGACGGTTGATGTTCAGCATGCGGCTGCCCACCTTGAGGGGGCCGCCGAACACGAACACCTTCTTGCACTGGGGGCTGCGACGCCCCATCGCCTCGAGGTCGGACACGATCGGCCAGACCTTCTCCACGGGCGCGTCGATCACGACGCTCGACTCCAAAACAGGGGTTGCCATGACCGGATCTTACCCACGAGTAGGGAGGGCACGGGCAGGTGGCGGAGACCGACCTTGCACTCGACCCTGCCGAGTGCTAGAAACGACTTAGCACTCGGATTACGTGAGTGCTAGGTCGAAGAGGTGAGACCGGGCCCCGCGTACTGATCGTGGGGGACACGCCGGGTCGTCCGTCGCGGGCACCGAATCGATCTAGAAGACGTGTCCAAAGTACGGGCCGGATCGGCCCCTATCTGGAGGAATCACTTCGCAATGGCCAAGATCATCGCGTTCGACGAAGAGGCCCGCCGCGGTCTCGAGCGGGGCCTGAACGCCCTCGCCGACGCCGTCAAGGTGACGCTCGGCCCCAAGGGCCGCAACGTCGTGCTGGAGAAGAAGTGGGGCGCTCCCACGATCACCAACGACGGTGTTTCCATCGCCAAGGAGATCGAGCTCGAGGATCCCTACGAGAAGATCGGCGCCGAGCTCGTCAAGGAGGTCGCCAAGAAGACCGACGACGT
>JBEBXD010000181.1:0-4925 GCA_040391845.1 Tsukamurella paurometabola
CACCTCGTGGTGCACCACGAAGTCCGCGGCCCCGACCGCGGAGGTCCACAGCGTGATCGCCAGGGGCGAATCCTGGTGCCGCAGTTGCCCGCGGTACTCCACCTCCAGCTTCGCCAGCAGCAGCCCGTCGAGCAGGTCGCGGGTCGGCGCGTCCGGTGCGAACAGCAGCGGGATGCGCGCCTCCTCCAGCAGCGTCACCATGCGGGCGTTGTTGATGTGCTGGTAGACGTCCATGTCCGACCACCGGACGTCCACCGGCACCGTCAGGCCCGATCCGCCGTCGTCGAACGCCGTGCGGACTCCGGTGACACCCGCCGCCGTGAAGCTGTAATCGGTCACCCCACCAACGCTAGCCGACCCGCCCCGCGCTACCCCACGTGCCTCAGCACGGACCGCAGCGCCCGCGTCGCCACCGACAGCCGCGACTCGTCGTAGGCGGCCGCACCCGAGCCCTCCTCCGGATCGAGGATCTCGCTGAGCAGCGCGCCCACCCGCTCCAGGGTGCGGGCGTTGTGCGAGGCCCAGTCGCCGATCTTCTGGGTGGCGGGCTCGGACGGATCGGTGAAGTTGAGCACCTCCACGGTCAGAGCGCGCAGCGCGCCGTACAGGTCGTCGCGCAGCGCGAGCCGCGCCATCTCGCTCCACCGGTCGCCGCGGGGAAGCTCGGCGACGGCACCGAGCATGCGGTCGATCCGCAGTTCCTGCATCAGAGCGAAGTACAGCTCCCCGACCTCGAGATCCTCCCGGTCGGTGATGTCGGCTATGTCCACCACATCCAGCAGGCTGAACCGGTAGAGGGCGCGGCTCACGGTGTGCGCCAACTCCTCCGGCACCCCGGCGGCGATCGCCCGGGCGGCCGAGGCGCCGGCCTGCACGTCGTACCTGATGTCCCACCCGTCCATCGCGGCGGACAGCTCCGCGATCCGGTCCGCGTAGCGATGGACCTCGGCGCCGATCGCGATGGGCTGCGGCCGGTTGGTGAGCATCCACCGCGCGCCGCGGTCGAGCACGCGTCGGCTCTCAGCGAGCAGCGCCGCCGACTCCGCCGCGGATACCGGGAGTTCCCGGATCGCCGTCCACGTCTCCGTGAGGCCGAACACCCGGCTGACCGCGACGAACGCGCGCACCGCCTCGGCCACACCCGCGCCGGTCTCCTCCTCGAGGCGGTACACGAAGCTGACCCCGGCGTTGTCGACCAGCTCGTTCACCACTTGCGTGGCGACGATCTCGCGGCGCAGCGGATGCGCGGCGATCGCCTCGCCCGCCCGCTCGCGCAGCGCGTCCGGGAAGTACTCGGGCAGCCGCGAGGCGAGCGCGTCGTTGTCCGGCAGGTCGCTCGCGAGCACGTCGTCCTTCGTCGCGAGCTTCACGTGGGCCATGAGGTTCGCCAGCTCCGGGCTGCTGAGGCCGAGCCCCGCGGCCTGCAGCTTGTCCGTGTCCTTGCGCGTGGGCAACGCCTCCAGCCGCAGGTCCACGCCCCGGTTCGCCGAGAGGTCGGCCAGGATCCGCGCGTGCACCGGAACCATCTTGACCGCCAGCGAGCGCTCGACCGAGAGCGCCGTGTTCTGGGACACGTTGTCCGCCAGCACCAGTCGCGAGACGTCGTCGGTCATCGAGACCAGCAGGTCGTGACGGTCGGCCGCGTCGATCGCGCCCGCCTCGATCTGCTGATCGAGCAGGATCTTGATGTTCACCTCGTGATCGGAACAGTCGACACCCGCCGAGTTGTCCATGGCGTCGGTGTTGATCCGGCCGCCGCTGCGATCGAACTCGATCCGCCCCAGCGGGGTGACCCCGAGGTTGCCACCCTCGCCGATCACCTTCGCGCGCACCTGGTTCCCGTCCACCCGGATCGCGTCGTTGGCGCGATCGCCCACGTCCAGATCGGTCTGCGTGGACGCCTTGATGTAGGTGCCAATGCCGCCGTTCCAGAGCAGGTCCACGGGCGCCAAGAGCACCGCCCGCATCAGCTCGGGCGGGGTCAGCTCCGTCACGTCCTCGTCCAGGCCGAGCGCGGCACGCACCTCGGGGCTGATCGGCACGGACTTCTGATCGCGGCTGAACACGCCGCCGCCGGCGCTGATCTTCGACCGGTCGTAGTCCTGCCACGACGAGCGCGGCAGCGCGAACAGGCGCGAGCGCTCGGCGAAGCCGACCGCGGGATCGGGATTCGGGTCGATGAAGATGTCGCGGTGGTCGAACGCGGCGACAAGCCCGATGTGCTCCGAGAGCAACATGCCGTTGCCGAACACGTCCCCGCTCATGTCCCCCACTCCGACGGCCGTGAAGTCCTCGGACTGGGTGTCGACGCCCATCTCGCGGAAGTGCATCTTCACCGATTCCCAGGCGCCCCGCGCGGTGATGCCCATGCCCTTGTGGTCGTATCCCTCGGAGCCGCCGGAGGCGAACGCATCGCCCAGCCAGAAGCCGTAGTCCGCCGCCACGTCGTTGGCGATGTCGGAGAACGACGCGGTGCCCTTGTCGGCGGCCACGACGAGGTAGCTGTCGTCGCCGTCGCGCCGCACCACCCGCTCGGGCGGCAGCACCGCACCGTCGGAGCCCAGATTGTCGGTCACGTCGAGCAGCCCGGAGATGAACATGCGGTAGCAGGCCACGCCCTCGGCGCGCTGCGCGTCGCGGTCCGCGGCGGCGTCGCCCGTGACCTCGGGCGGCCGCTTGACGACGAAGCCGCCCTTCGCGCCGACCGGGACGATGACGGCGTTCTTCACCGCCTGCGCCTTCACCAGGCCGAGCACCTCGGTGCGGAAGTCCTCCCGCCGGTCGGACCAGCGCAGGCCGCCGCGGGCGACCATACCGAACCGCAGGTGCACGCCCTCGACACGAGGCGCGTAGACGAAGATCTCGAACCGCGGGCGCGGTTTCGGCGCCTCCGGGATCCGGCCCGGCTCCAACTTCAGCGAGATCACCGGCTTGTCGGCGTAGAAGTTGGTGCGCACCGTCGCCTGCACCACGTGCAGGTAGGCGCGCAGGATGCGGTCGGCGTCCAGGCCGGTCACCGCCGCGAGGGCCGCCTTCACATCGGCCGTGGCCGCCTCCGCCGCGTCCGCGTCCGCGCCCACCGGATCGAAGTTCGCCGTCCACAGGCGCAGCAGGGCGAGTACGGCGTCGCGGTGCTCCAGCAGCGTCTGCGCGATGTGGCCGGGACTGTAGGAGAAGCCGCACTGGCGCAGGTACTGGCCGATCGCGCGGAGCAGGGCCACCTCGCGCCACGGCACACCGAACGCCAGGATCAGCTCGTTGAACCTGTCCACCTCGGCGTCGCCGCGCCACACCGCCGCGGCCCCGGCGCTCGCGAGCGCCCGGCGCGAGGCGAGGTGGTCCGGCAGCTCGGCCTCCGGCACGCCGTCGACGGAGATGGCGCGCAACGCCTTCGGCACGCGCAGGCCGAAGTCGTACACCGAGCACAGCACACCGTCGGGCCGGCGCACCGTGTACGGCCGCTCGTCGATCACCTCCACGCCCAAGGACTGCAGGACGGGCAGCACCTGGGAGAGGGTGACGCCCCCGCCGGTGAGGTACATGATGAACCGCAGGTCCGGGCTCGTCCCGTGGTCGGGGTCGTAGAACTGCAGGTCCAGGCCCTCCGCCGGCAGCGCGTCGATGCGGGCCACGTCGGCGGACGCGAGCGCGGGCGCCTGATCCTCCTTGTAGTTCGGCGAGAAGCCGGGCAGGTAGGCGCGCACGAGGTCCACGTCGCGCCCCTCGGCCGCGGCCGCGTCCAGCACGTCCTCGTCCCACGTCCGGCTCACCGTACCGAGGCGTTCGCGGATCCGTTTCTCGTCGGTGGCGTCGAACACCGGCACCGGCGCCCCGTCCTGCGGGAGCAGCACGAACTGGATGCGGGCGATGGCGGATTCGGTGACGCGCGCGGTGAACCGGTCCACCCGCATCCCGGTCTCGGCCTCGAGCACGTCGATCAGCACGCCGCGGGCGCGCGATGTGTACCGGTCCCGCGGGAGGTACACCAGGGCGGTGGCGAAGCGGGCCAGCTTGTCGGTCCGCAGGAACAGTGCCAGGTCCTCGTCGCCCAGGTCGCGCAGGCCGCCGAACACGCGCGCCAGCTCGTCCTCGTCGGCCACCATCAGCCGCAGGCGCGGGAAGGTCTGGATGTACTCCATGAGCCGCTGGTTCGCGGGGTCGGCGCGCACCACGCCCAGGCGGGCGAGCACGCGCTCGATCTTTGCGCCCACCATCGGCACGCCGAACACGTTGTGGTGCAGGCCCAGGACCGTCAGCGCCATCGCGAACAGCAGGGTCGGGCCCCCGTCCACGGGCGCCGCGACGAGCAGGAACGGAGATCCCGCCGCGTCCCGCAGCGGGCGGGCCAGTTCGACGACCGCGATCGCGCCCGGTTCCGGCGCGGGGATGGCGTCGATCAGCTCGCGCAGCTTCTCGTCGGGCGATGCCAGGGCTCCCGTCCCGGCACCGTCCGCCCAGGATCCGAGGACGCGTGCGTTGCCGTCCGCGAGCCAGGCCATGAGGTCCGACGGTGACCTGCCCGGCGGGTCGGCACGCACCGCCTCGGTGGCTCGGGTGAACTCTGACGGGTCGGTCGCGGTCTGCTGCGCCACGGGCGTGCTCCTCCAGCGGGATCGTGACAGCGGCACGCCGAATGCCGGGTCAGCACGGGCGCCGTTGCCGTGGTGTGACGGAGCCGGGTGAGCTCCGGGACCCACCCTACGGCCGGGTAGCGAGCTACGGGCCGGTAATGACGGACGACGCCCCCGGTGCGGAACCGGGGGCGTCGTCGGGGCGGATCGTCAGTCGCGGGTGAGCCTGCGATGAGTCACCGCGTGCGGGCGCGCGGCCTCGGCGCCCAGCCGCTCGATCTTGTTGGCCTCGTACGCCTCGAAGTTGCCCTCGAACCAGAACCACTGCCCCTCGGAGACGTTGCCCTCCCACGC
>JBEBXD010000182.1:0-4858 GCA_040391845.1 Tsukamurella paurometabola
GGCCCGCCGAGACCGGAGGCTGGGTGATGCCGAGCCGGTCCGCGGCCCGGCCGAAGTGCTGTTCCTCGGCGACCGCGACGAAGAACCGCAGGTGCCGGATCAGATCCATGAGCGGAGTCTAATCGGCGGCCCGGTCACGGCTGCTCACACCGCGCGACTGACCCTGGAATCATTCCAAAATCGGGCGTACTCTATTTCACATGAGTGAGGTGGACACCGCCGAGGACAGGCTGCGCGGCGTGGGGCTGCGGATCACCGCGCCCCGCGTCGCCGCGCTGGGCTACCTCGACGGGCACCCGCACGCCACCGCGGACGACGTGGCGGAGTTCCTGCGGGACCGGCTCGGCACCGTCGCCACCCAGACCGTGTACGACGTGCTGCGGGTGTGCGCGGAGAAGGGGTTGCTCCGCCGGATCGAGCCCGCCGGTTCCGCCGTGCGGTACGAGGCGCGCGTCGCCGACAACCACCACCACCTGGTGTGCCGGTCGTGCGCGAAGATCATCGACATCGACTGCACCGTGGGCGCCGCGCCCTGCCTCACCGTGGACGACGACCACGGCTTCGTGATCGACGAGGCCGAGGTGACCTTCTGGGGGTACTGCCCCGACTGCGCTCGGTGATCCGCGCCCGGCGCTACTGTCGAGGGTGGCGCCGCCCGGACCGGGCGCCGCGACAAACGAAGGAGCGCACGATATGAGCTTGGACGTCGTCTACACCATCTCCTCGACCGCCACCGGCGGCGGCCGTGACGGCCACGTGAAGTCCGCCACCGGCCGCATCGACCTGGACACCCGTCCCCCGAAGGAGATGGGCGGCAACGGCGAGGGCACCAACCCGGAGGAGCTGTTCTCGGCCGGCTACGCCGCCTGCTTCCTGGGTGCGATCCGCGCCGTCGGACGCAACGAGAAGGCCGACGTCCCCGACGACACGACCGTGGAGGTCACCGTCGGGTTCGGCAAGACCGAGACCGGATTCGGCATCAACGCCGCGATCAAGGCCACCCTCCCGGGCCTCGCCCAGGCCGACGCCGAGGCGCTGGTCGCCAAGGCCCACCAGCTGTGCCCCTACTCGAACGCGACGCGCGGCAACATCGACGTCGACCTGACCACCGCGGTCTGATCGCTCCGCTCGCTTACGCGCCCGTGCGCCTGTCCACGGACCGGAGCACGGGCCGCGTGAGCGCCAGCGACAGCAGCATCAGCACCATCACGATCACCGCGCCCCACATCGGCAGGCCCGCGAGCGGCGCCCCGTTGTGGTCGATCCCGAAGCGGCTCACCGGATCCGAGTAGTCGCGCTCGTTGCCGAGCAGCGCGGAGGCCGCGGCCAGCAGGAAGCCGGCGAACACGGCCAGGCCGTAGAGCACCGTCGCCCAGCGCTGCCGGAACAGGGCGAACAGTCCGGTGAGCGCCATGGCGGCGCACGTGACGAGGCCCGCGATCGCGACCACCAGGATGATGATGGTGCGCACCCCGAGCGGCGAGGCGGGGAAGTTCCCCGGGTAGCCCGTGGTGCCCAGCAGCGCCGAGCACTGGACGATCGCCGTCACGTACAGCGCGATCGCACCGGCCCCGGCGGCGAGCGAGACCAGGGCCCACAGCCACTTCACCCCAGCCGCGCCTTGACGGCGGAGGAGAGCCGCTTGCCGTCGGCGGCCCCGGCCGCCTTCGCGTTCGCGACCTTCATCACCTGGCCCATCTGGCGCACCGTCGGGGCCTCACCGAGCTCGGCGGTCACCTCGGCGACCGCCGCGTCCACGAGGGTGTCCAGCTCGGTGTCCGTGAGCTGCTTCGGCAGGTAGCGGGACATGACCGCCGCCTCGGCCCGCTCCTTGGCGGCCAGCTCGTCGCGGCCGTTGGAGGCGAAGATCTCGGCGGCCTCGCCGCGCTTCTTCACCTCGCGCGCCACCACCTTGAGGAACTCCTCGTCCGTCAGCGCGTGCGCCGTGCCCGCGGTCTCCTCGTTCTGGATCGCCGAGAGCAGCATGCGCAGCGTGCCGGTGACCAGGGTGTCCTTGGCCTTCATGGCGGTCTTGAGGTCATCGCGGATAGCGGCCTTCACTTCTGACATGGCATCCAAGTTACGCGGTGCGCGACGCCGCGGCAGCTGAGTATCCTGGGGCAATGGCAGTTCATCCTCTTCTCCGCGCCGGCGTCGTTCGTGCCGGGGCCGGGCTGGCGGGCGTGGGCGCCGCCTCCCTCGCCTACGCGACCGTGTTCGAGCGCAACGCCTTCACGCTGCGCGAGCACACGCTGCCGATCCTGCCGCCCGGCACGCCCACGCTGCGGATCCTGCACATCTCGGACCTGCACATGACCCCCGGCCAGCGGCTCAAGCAGGGCTGGGTGCGGGAGTTGGCCGCCCTGGAGCCGGATCTCGTGGTGAACACGGGTGACAACCTCTCCCATCCGCGGGCCGTTCCGTCGGTGGTGCAGACCCTGGACCCGCTGCTGGCGCGGCCGGGCCTGTTCGTGTTCGGCTCCAACGACTACTTCGGCCCCACGCCGAAGAACCCGGCGAAGTACTTCGACAAGAACCACGAGCGGCAGTTCGGCGAGCCCCTGCCGTGGCAGGACCTGCGGGCGGCGTTCGCCGAGCGCGGATGGCTGGACGCAACGCACCAGCGGCGGCGCCTCGAGGCCGGCGGCGTCACCATCGCGGTGGCCGGCGTGGACGATCCGCACATCGATCGCGACCGGTACGAGACGGTCGCGGGCCGCGCCGACGAGTCCGTGGACCTGCGCCTCGCCCTCACCCACTCGCCGGAGCCGCGCGTGCTCGATGCGTTCGCCTCCGACGGCTACGACCTGGCCCTCGCCGGGCACACCCACGGCGGGCAGTTGTGCCTGCCGGTGTACGGCGCGCTGATCACCAACTGCGGGCTGGACCGGTCCCGGGTGAAGGGCGCTTCGGCGTGGGGCGCGCACATGAAGCTGCACGTCAGCGCCGGGCTCGGCACCTCGCCGTGGGCGCCGTTCCGCACCTTCTGCCGCCCCGAGGCCTCGCTGCTCACCCTCGTCGGCGCCCCCGTCCGGGACCGGGAAGTCGAGATCGGGCCCGCCGTGACCCCGGAGGCGGTCCGCGCCTGACCTGCGGATTTCATGCCCGACGGTGGCTGTAGTAACCTTATCGAGGTTGTCATCACGGGGTGTGGCGCAGCTTGGTAGCGCGCTTCGTTCGGGACGAAGAGGTCGTGGGTTCGAATCCCGCCACCCCGACTCGTTGGTTGAGACGACAGCAGGGCCCCTGATCAGCAGAGATGCTGGCCAGGGGCCTTACTTGTGAGCTGAGCAGGGTTCGCCCGCAGGGGCTCCGGTAGGCAGTGGGTAGGCAGCAGAATTACTCGGACTGCCCGGATGTCCGATTCCGGTAGGCAGCTCTGCCTACCGGGCGGGTGCCTCGGATCCTCTGCCCGCTTCAGGGGTGAGCGCCGACCGCCGCGCGTCGGTGAGCTTCCCGGAGACCAACTCCAGGTCGCGGGGAACAGGTCCGCGTATGTGTCGAGCGTCATGCTCGCGGTCTTGTGGCCGAGCATCCGCTGTACCGCGAGCACGTTCGCGCCGGCCGAGATCGCGAGCGACACCGCCGTGTGGCGGAGCGCGTACGGCGTGATCGTCGGGAACTCCGGAGTGGTGCCCACCTCAGCCTTCTTCTCCATCACCGCGCGGGCTTCCTTCGCGCGCTGCTCGGCGTTCGCCGACTGCACCCGCTCCAAGGTCGTGTTCCAAGTGCGCCGGCGCCACGTGTTGAGCAGCACGGCCTCGCCACGCGGTGACGTGAAAACGAGGTCGTCGCGACCCTTGCCAACCATGAGTGCCGCCACTTCGTCGACCAGGAACTCCGGCAGCGGAACGCCCCGACGCTCCCACGTCTTCGGCGGACCCCACTCAAGCCGACCGCTTACCTCGGCGACCTTCTCTCGCACATCCACCCGCTTGCGCAACATGTTGAACGACGACACCCGCAGTGCGAACGTCTCACCCGGGCGCAATCCGGTGTACGCCTGGAACCGGACGAACGTCTGGTCGCTCGAGCGCGTGAACGCCTGCGCCAGTTCCTCGACCTGCGCATGAGTGAGGTAACCGCGGTCCGAGTGCTCGCGCTTCGGCAACTTCACCTGCGCGGCGGGGTTCACGGCGATCCGCCGTTCCTCGACCGCTAATGCCAGCACAGGCCGGAGCACCTCCATCGCGCTCTCGATCGACGACGCGCTCACCTCGGCGGCGGCCAGCTCCGCGATCCAGGCCCGCACGTGCGATGGCCGGATGTCGCGGACGGCGGTCAGGCCCCAACGAGCGCTCACCCGGGCGTTCCACGCGGAGGTCCGCTTCGCGCGGGCGTTGGCAGTGACGTGACCCCACTGCTGCTCCCACTGCGCGTAGAGGTCCGCGACGGTGATGACGCCGTGCTGCGGGTTCACCGCGGTGCCCAGGTTCAACTTCGTGGTCTGATCAGATGCCCACGCCTCTGCGTCGCGCTTCCGCTCGAACGCCTGCGAGTACCGGTCACCGTCGGGCGTCGTCCCGGTCACCCGCCACCGGCGACCGCGACCGTGGCGGCTGCTCGGCATTCCGTCGGCCCTGGTCCAGAGATCCTCTGGCGCTGCGACACCGCCCCGGCCACACCGAGCTGCTCGAGTACGGCGAGCATCGCCACGTGCTGATCCGGGTCGGTCACCACGACCACCGGCGGCACCCCCGACCGAGGCGAGGCCAGGGTCTCGGGTTCGGCGGCCCACCGTTGCGCCAACGTGTCGACGAACGAGTAGATCGCGTTGTGTGCCTGCGACCAGGACTGCTCCATCTGAATCGCCCTGGGTTCGGTGGAGAGTTCTGGCCTTGGAAACGAGGATGGGATC
>JBEBXD010000183.1:0-4820 GCA_040391845.1 Tsukamurella paurometabola
CGCGACAGCCCCCTTTTTCGGTGATGTTTCAGCCGCGGGCCTCGACCACGGTGTAGCCGCCGTCGGCGTACTCGGCGCGGATGAGCTTCTTGTCGAACTTGCCGACCGAGGTCTTGGGCACCTCGCTCACGAACGCCCACCGCTCGGGGATCTGCCACTTGGGCAGCAGGTCGGTGAGGAAGGCGCGCTGCTTCGCGGCGTCGGCGTCCGCCTCGTCCTTGACCACGGCGAGCACGAAGGGGCGCTCGTCCCACTTCTCGTCGGGGACGCCGACGACGGCGGCCTCGGCGATGGTCGGGTTGCTCATCACGGTGTTCTCCAGCTCGACGGAGCTGATCCACTCGCCGCCGGTCTTGATCATGTCCTTGGTGCGGTCGCGGATGGTCATGAAGCCGTCCGGGCTGATCGAGGCCACGTCGCCGGTGCGGAGCCAGCCGTCGTGGAACTTCGACTCGTCGGCGACGTTGCCGTCCGGCGAGTAGTAGGAGCCGGTGATCCACGGCCCGCGCACCTCGAGCTCACCGGATGCCTCACCGTCCCAGGGCTGTTCGTTGCCCTCGTCGTCGATCAGGCGGGCCTGCACGGAGGCGGGGAAGCGGCCCTGCGTGACGCGGTACGCGAACTCCTCGGACTCGTCGTCGAGCCCGAACGGGGGACGCGAGACGGAGCCGAGCGGCGAGGTCTCGGTCATGCCCCAGGCGTGCACGATGCGGGTGCCGAGCTTGTCGAAGGTGCGGATCATCGACGGGGGCACGGCGGCACCGCCGACGACGACCTCGCGCAGGTGCGAGATGTCCTGCGGCTTCGCGGCCAGCTGCGCGGCGACGCCCGCCCAGATGGTGGGCACCGCGGCGGCGAAGGTGGCCTTCGTGGCGTCCAGGATCTGCAGCAGCGGCTCGGGCTGCAGGAACCGGTCGGGCATGATCAGCGTGATGCCGCCCATCATCGCGGCGTAGGGCAGGCCCCAGCTCATGACGTGGAACATCGGCACGATCGCCAGCACGGAATCGGCGTTGCCGAGCGCCATGCCGGAGGAGGAGTTGACCTGCATCGAGTGCAGCCAGATGCTGCGGTGGCTGTACACGACGCCCTTGGGGTCGCCCGTGGTGCCGGAGGTGTAGCACATGACGGCGGGGTCGCGCTCGGCGATCTCGGGCCACTCGAAGACGGTGGGCTCGCCGGCGATCAGCTCGTCGAAGGCGTGCACCGTGATGCCCTCGGGCGCCTCGATCGCCTCCTTCGGGCCGTTCGCGACGATCACGTGCTGCACGTTCGGGGTCGCGGCGAGGTACTTGCCGAGCAGCGGGGCGACGCTGGCGTCCACGAGGATCACCTTGTCGTCGGCCTGGTCGATGATGAACACCGCCTGCTCCGGCGAGAGCCGCAGGTTCAGGGTGTGCAGGACCGCTCCCATCGCGGGCACGCCCGCGTAGGCCACCTGGTGCTCGTTGTTGTTCCACATGAAGGTGGCGACGCGGTCGCCCCGCTGGACACCGAGCTTGGTGAGCGCGTGCGCGAGCTGCGCCGCCTTGTCGCCGATCTCGGCGAACGAGGCGTCCCGCAGGCCCTCCCCCGTCCACGTGGTGATCTTGGCCTCGGGGAACACGCGGCGGCTGTACTCGACGAGGCGGGCGATCGTCAGCTCGCCGTCCTGCATGGTTGTCGCAATCACGGTGGGTCAGACTCCTTCTCGAAGCGGAAAGCCGTATTACTGGCTGGTGAGCTGGTTGATCAGTCGCACGACCGACCTCGGGGCGAACTTACTCGAATTGGACAGCACGGTGGTGAGGGTTCCCACGGAATAGTGGACCCGCGGCAGCAGCGGCACCTTGATCCGGGGGTGGACCGAGTTCCACACCTGCTCGGCGACCTCCTCGGGGGTGATGTTCACGCCGAGGGTCCGGGTGCTCTTGGCGTCGGTATCGGCCAGCGAGGTCTTCGCCCACAGCGGCCAGATCGCCACCACGCGGATGCCGTGCTTCTCCCACTCCAGTTCCAGCGCCTCGGTGAGGCCCGCGACGTAGAACTTGGCGGCGCTGTAGGTGGCGATGCCCGGCTGGCCGTAGATCGCCGAGGCCGAGCTGATGTTCACCAGGTGCGCTCCCGGCTGATTCTTCAGGTAGGGCAGCGCCGCCTTGGCGCCGTAGGTGACGCCGAGGGCGTCGATGTCGATCTGCAGCTTGATCTGCTTCGGCGTGATCTCGTCGAGGTCGCCGCCGAACAGCACGCCGGCGTTGTTGTCGAGCACCGTGAGGCCGCCGCCGGTGTGCTGGGTGAAGTCGGCGAGCGCCGCCTCCCACTGGTCGTAGTCGGTCACGTCCAGCGTGCCGGTGATGATCGAGGGATGCTCGGCCTTCAGCTCCTCCAGCGCGGCGGCGTTGACGTCGTAGACGCCCACCGTCCAGCCCTCGGACAGGAAGCGGAGGGCGGTCGCGCGGCCGATGCCTGCGGCGCCGCCGGAGATGAAGATCGATGGCATGGCGTCCAACCTACCCGCTGGTCAGGCCGGGGTAAAGATCGTACTGAACTTCACTCAATTAGGGGCGCGTCCGCGCCCCGGGCGGCGGCTCGGGCGGTCCGACGGTGCGCGGTCACGGCGCACCGTCGACCATCCGGGCGACGACGGCGAGCAGTCCCCGCATCTGCTCGTCCGTCGCGCGGTGCCGGCCGCCGCTGAGGGCGGCGTTGTAGTAGAGCCCGTCGCCCACGAGGAGCACGGCGCGGGCGGTCGCCTCGTCCGGCACCTGCCGGCGGACCGCGTCGAGGAAGCGGTCCTGCATCGTGCGGATCGCCCGCTCCGCGCGGTCGTTCGCCCCCTGGCTCAGCCGTAGCACGGCGACGATCGCGCGGTCCAGGGCGGAGTCGTCGTAGTTCGAGGTGCGCACGTAGTACTCGACCGCGCCCTCGGGCGCTGCGACCATCACCTCGACATCGGCGGCCACCAGCTCCTCCAGCCACTGCGCCAGGCCGTCGACCAGGGCGTCCTTCGACCCGAAGTGGTACAGCAGGCCGCCCTTGCTGACGCCCGCCTCCGCGGCCACCGCCTCCAGCGTCGCGGCACGCTCGCCGTGCTCGACGAGGATCGTCACGAAGGCGTCGAGCAGCTTGGCGCGGGCGGCGGGAGGGGGCGGCACACCTCGCATCGTAGGGGTGACGGGCGTCTCGCGTTTCTATACCGTCCGGCTGGTACAGTAACGGGGTACTCGCAATCACGACGACCGGGAAGTGCCGCCATGACCACCACACTCGCCACCACCGCGTCCCCGCGCGCCTCGGTGCGTGACTGGGGTGCGCTCGCGGTCCTGATGCTCCCCGTCCTGCTGGTCTCGATCGACGGCACCGTGCTCGGCTTCGCCCTGCCCGCGATCGCCGCGACGCTGGGGCCGACCGCGGCGCAGCAGCTGTGGATCGTCGACGTGTATCCGCTGGTGCTGGCCGGCCTGCTCGTGTCCATGGGCGGCCTCGGCGACCGGATCGGCCGGCGGCGCCTGCTCCTGCTGGGTGCGACCGGGTTCGCCGCGATGTCCGTCGCGGCCGCCTACGCCCCCACCGCGGGCGCGCTCATCGCCGCGCGGGCCTGCCTCGGCTTCTTCGGTGCCATGCTGATGCCGTCCACGCTCTCGTTGCTGCGCAACATCTTCGCCGATCCGCAGCAGCGCCGGCTGGCGATCGCGGTGTGGGCGTCGTGCTTCGCCGCGGGCGCCGCGCTCGGCCCGATCGTGGGCGGCTTCCTGCTCGAGCACCTCTGGTGGGGATCGGTTTTCCTCATGGCCGTGCCCGTGCTGATCCCGCTGCTGGTCCTGGCGCCGGTGTTCGTCCCCGAGTCGCGCGACCCGCGGCCGGGCCGGATCGACCCCGTCTCGATCGTGCTCTCTCTGCTCGCCCTGACCCCGATCGTGTACGCCGTGAAGACGCTGGCCAAGGGCGGCGACCTGGTGCAGGTCGTGATCACGCTGGCCGTCGGCGCGACCGCGACCGGCCTGTTCCTGCACCGGCAGCTGCACCGCGACGACCCGATGCTGGACGTCCGGCTGTTCGCCGACCGCCGCTTCTCCGGCGCCGTCGCGGTGAACCTGCTCAGCGTCTTCTCCCTGGTCGGCTTCATGTTCTTCGTCAGCCAGCACCTCCAGCTGGTGGTGGGGATGAGCCCGATGAACGCCGGCTGGGCGCTGGTGCCGGGGATGATCACGATGATGGTCGCGGGCCTGTACGTGGTGCGGCTCGTGCGGTGGGTCGCGCCGTCCACCGTGGTGCTCGCGGGCATGGGAGTCTCCGCCGCCGCGTACGCCGTGGTCGCGGCGTTCGCCTCGCCCGAGTCCACGCTCGCCGTGCTCATCGCCTTCGCGATGCTGGGCGTGGGTATCGGTGCGGCGGAGACGCTCTCGAACGACATGATCGTCTCGTCCGTGCCCGCCGAGAAGGCCGGCGCGGCCTCCGCCGTCTCGGAGACCGCGTACGAGCTGGGCTCCGTGCTCGGCACCGCCGTGCTGGGCTCGATCCTGGCGGGCGCGTACGCGGCCGGGCTCGTGCTGCCCGCGGGGTTGACCGCCGACCAGGCCGTGGCCGCGACCGAGACGCTGGCCGGCGCCCACCACGTGGCGACTCAGCTGCCCGCCGAGACCGCCGGAGCCCTGGTCCGGGCGGCGGGTCAGGCGTTCGACGCGGGAGTCACCGTGACGTCCGCCATCGGGGTGGTGCTCATGCTGGCGGCCGCGTTCATCGCCCGGCGCACGCTGCGTGCCCCCTCCTCGTCGGCCGCGGTGACCGCGGAGCGGTAGTCCCGCAGCCGCCGCGCCGCGGCGCGCGCCGCCTCCTCGTGG
>JBEBXD010000184.1:0-4623 GCA_040391845.1 Tsukamurella paurometabola
CTACGTGCTGGCGCGCGGGAACTTCTACTGGGACGACGTGGCCTTCATCGGCCGGGCCTCCCGGCCGCTGACCGATCTCGGCGCGTGGTTCGTCGACTACGACGGGCACTTCATGCCCGGCGCGCTGTTCGCGGCGGCGGCCATCACCAGGGCGGCCCCCCTCAGCTGGCCGGCGGCGGCCGCCTCGGTCCTGGTGCTGCAGCTCGCGGCGTCGGTGCTCACGCTGCGGACGCTGGTGATCGTCGCGGGGCGGCGGCCGGCGGTGCTCGTGCCGTTCGTGTTCCTACTGTTCAGCCCGCTCACGCTGACCGCGACGGCGTGGTGGGCCTCCGCGCTCAACGCGCTGCCGCTGCAGATCGGGCTCGCGGTGGTGGTGGCCGAGACGGTGCGCCACCTGTGCGGCCGGCGGCGGTCCGGGGTGTACGCGGTGATCGCGCTGCTGGTCTCGCTGCTGTTCTTCGAGAAGGCGCTGGTGATCCCGTTCGTCGCGCTCGCGACGTCGTGCCTGCTGCCGTACGTGCGCGGGCACAGTCGGCCCGTCCGGGCGGTATTGCGCCGCGGACGCCTGCTGTGGGCGGCGTTCGCGCTGGTGGTCGTGGGGTGGTTGGTGTTGTGGCTGTCGGTCACGGCGTCGCGGCCGGGCACGCACACTGTGGAGTTCACAGCGCGGACGCTGGGCCGGTCGGTGAACGCGGTGCTCGCCCCGGCCGCGCTGGGCGGGCCCTGGGCGTGGACGCGCACCAACCCCGGGCCGCCTCTGGTGGTGCCCGGCGTGGTGGTCGCCGTCCTCGGGCTGCTCGCGATCGCGGCGATCCCCGGTATCACGTGGTGGCGCGCGCCGCGCGGGCTCGCCGCCTGGGGCGCCGCCGGGCTGTACTTCCTGGGCGTCTCGTCGACCGTGTTCTTCCTGCGCAGCTCCGAGTACACCTCGGCGCTGCTGCCGCTGTCGCTGCGCTACTTCGCGGATTTCGCATGGGTGCTCGCCCTGGCCGCCGCGCTCGTGTTGCGTCGTGAATCCGGCCGGATCCGGCCTCGGGTCGCCGTGGGGTTCGGCGTACCTCCGGATTCGGCCGGTTTCACGAGGGACCGTCGCCTGTGGGTGGCCGTGGTGATCGCCTTCGCGCTGAGCGGCACGGTCTCGGCGGTCCGCTTCGCCCCCGTCTGGCACGACAACCCGACGGGCCCGTACCTGCAGAACCTGCGGGCGGGCGCCGCCGAGTACGCGGGCCGCGAGGTGCTCGACCAGGAGATCCACGGCGACGTCCTGAGCCGGCTCTCCCGCCCGAACAACCAGCTCTCACGCATCCTCGCGACCCAGCCGGCGGCGCCGCGCTTCGCCGAGTACGCGGGCGAGGCCACCGTCGTGGACACCCGCGGCCGGTTCGGGCCGGGGCGGGTGACGCGCGTGCGCAGCCTGCCGCTCGGGCCCTACCCGTGCGGCACCCGCGTGGACGCCGTCCCCGTCGTCCTCGCCTACGAGGGGCCGCTGGCGTTCTGGGAGTGGGTCGTGCAGCTCAACTACCTCGCCTCGTCCGACGGGGTGCTCGTCCTGCGGCAGCAGCGCGGCGCGACTCCGGTGCGGGTGCCCGTGCGCCGCGGCGCGCACACCGTGTACGCCCGGGTGTCCGGCACCGGCGACGGGTTGATCGCCGCCGCGGAGACCCCCGGCCTCGTCGCGTGCGTCGGCAGCGGCCCCGTCGGGCTGCTCGTGCCCGCCTCCCTCTGACCGCACCCCCGCTGATCTGCGGTGTTCACGCCCGTACAGATCCGGTTCCGATGCTGCGAGCGAGGCTCCCGCAGGAGACGCGGCCTGAGCCTGCGGGCAGCTCGCACTCGAAGCGACTCCCGCGGGGACTTTTCACTCCTCATCGGGTTGCAACCCGATGACCAGTGAAAACCTCCCGCGGGAGTCCTCGTGTTCGCGTCGAGCGGCACCCGATCAGTGCCATCTTCGCCATTGTGAACACAAGGTTGCGGACGACGTGGCGGGTGTTGCTGTTGCTGGCCAATGGCCTGCGGCCACGGTGCGGATCCGGGGCCTGGATGCGGGGGTGGCGTGGGTGTACGCGATGCCCGTGTGGTGATGTCGCGGCGGAAACTTGTCACCGACCCCGGCTAGTCTGGATGGGAGATGAGTAGCCCAGCACCGCAGCAGTCCGGACTCCGCCAGCGCCAGCCCTTCTCCCGGCCGCAGGCCGCGCGAGAGCGGTCCGAGCGCGGGCAGGAACTACTCGAGGGGCTGAACCCGCAGCAGCGGGCGGCGGTGCTGCACGAGGGGTCGCCGCTGCTCATCGTCGCGGGCGCGGGTTCGGGTAAGACCGCCGTGCTCACTCGCCGCATCGCCTACCTGCTGGCCGCCCGCAACATTCACCCGGGCCAGATCCTGGCGATCACCTTCACCAACAAGGCCGCCGCGGAGATGCGGGAGCGCGTCGCCGGCATCATCGGCAACCGCGCGAAGATCATGTGGGTCTCCACCTTCCACTCCACGTGCGTGCGCATCCTCCGCGCGCAGGCCGGGCTGCTGTCCGGCATGAACTCCAACTTCTCCATCTACGACGCGGACGATTCCCGCCGCCTGCTCACCATGATCGTCAAGGAGATGGGGCTGGACGCGAAGAAGTTCGCGCCGCGCGCGCTGGCCACGCACATCAGCAACCTCAAGAACGAACTGATCGATCCGGAGCGGGCCGTCGCGGACGCGGCCCAGACGGGCGAGCCGTTCGCGGTCACCGTCGCGCAGGTGTACGGCACCTATCAGGCTCGGCTGCGCGGCGCGAACGCCTTCGACTTCGACGACCTGATCGGGGAGACGGTGGCGCTGCTGCAGTCGCACCCGAACGTCGCGCAGTACTACCGCCGCCGCTTCCGGCACGTGATGGTGGACGAGTACCAGGACACCAACCACGCGCAGTACGTGCTGGTGCGGGAACTGGTGGGCCTGGAGACGGACGCGGACGGCGTGACGCCCAGCGAGTTGTGCGTGGTGGGTGATGCGGATCAGTCGATCTACGCCTTCCGCGGCGCCACGATCCGCAACATCGAGGAGTTCGAGCGGGACTTCCCCAACGCGGAAACCATTCTGCTGGAACAGAACTACCGCTCCACCCAGACCATACTCTCGGCGGCCAATGCGGTGATCGCCCGCAACGCCGGCCGCCGCGAGAAGAAGCTGTGGACCGACCAGGGCGATGGCGAACTGATCACCGGCTACGTCGCGGACAACGAGTACGACGAGGCGAGTTTCGTGGTCTCGGAGATCGACGCGCTCGCGGACCGGGGCGTCAAGTACAGCGACGTCGCCGTCTTCTACCGCACCAACACCGCCGCCCGCGTGCTGGAGGAGGTGTTCATCCGCCACGGCGTGCCCTACAAGGTGGTCGGCGGGGTCCGCTTCTACGAGCGCAAGGAGGTCCGCGACCTCGTCGCCTACCTGCGCGCCATCGACAACCCGAACGACACCGTCAGCCTGCAGCGCATCATCAACACCCCCCGCCGCGGCATCGGAGACCGGGCACAGGCCTGCCTCACCGTGCACGCCGAGAACCGCGGAACCAGCTTCCACCAGGCGATCGAGGACGCGGTCGAGGGGACCGTCGCCATGCTGAACCCTCGCTCGCGCAACGCGATCGCGGGATTCTCCGGCCTCATGGCCGACCTGCGCCGGACCGCTGCGGACGAGGATCGCGACCTCGGTGACCTGCTCGAGGCGGTCGTCGAGAAGACGGGCTACCGCGCGGAGCTGGAGGGCTCGTCGGACCCGCAGGACGGGGCCCGGCTGGAGAACATCGAGGAACTGATCAGCGTGGCGCGGGAGTTCTCCGCGCAGGACTTCACCGATGTGGTGGTCGACGAGGGCGCGCCCGAGCCGGGCTCGCTGGCGGCGTTCCTGGAACGGGTCTCGCTCGTCGCGGACGCCGACCAGGTGCCGGACAGCGACGCCGGCGTGGTCACCATGATGACCCTGCACACCGCGAAGGGCCTCGAGTTCCCGGTGGTGTTCGTGACCGGCTGGGAGGACGGGCAGTTCCCGCACATGCGCGCCCTCGGCGACGAGTCCGAGCTCGCCGAGGAACGCCGCCTCGCGTACGTGGGCATCACCCGCGCCCGCGAACGGCTCTACGTCTCCCGCGCGATGGTCCGCTCCACGTGGGGCGATCCGATGCAGAACCCGGAATCGCGCTTCCTGGCGGAGATCCCGCAGCACCTCGTCGACTGGCGCCGCCTCGAGCCCGAGCGCAGCCGGTTCGGGGGATCGCGCGGCGTGTTCGGGCAGGACCGCCCCTCCTGGGGCGGCGGCAACCGGCCCGGGGGATCCGGGGCCGGGGGGGCCGACGGTGGCTGGAAGCCCAAGCGGGCGCCCAAGCCCTCGCGGCGGGCGAACAAGCTCACCCTCGCCGTCGGCGACAGGGTCTCGCACGACTCGTTCGGGCTCGGCACCGTCACCGCGATCACCGGCGCCGGCCCGATGGAACGCGCCACGTTCGATTTCGGCTCGTCCGGCACCATCACCCTCATGACCTTCGGCGGCCTGCCGATGGAGAAGCTGTAGCGCAGAACGAGAGCGGCGGCCCCGTGTGGACCGGGGGGCCCCGCTCGAAGCGGGAGCCGGGGGGGGAAGAC
>JBEBXD010000185.1:0-4603 GCA_040391845.1 Tsukamurella paurometabola
GTCGCCGGCGACGAGGCGGGCGCGGTGCCGCCACCCGGTCACCGGGGCGTCCGACAGTGGCGCGACGATCGAGTCCCGGTCCGCGCCGACGTCCGGCGCGAAGCCGCCCACCCGCTGCAGCTGCTCGCGCAGCACCGAGGCCTTGAGTTCACGCTGGTAGCCGGGTTCGGCGAAGGTGAGGTCGCAGCAGCCCGCGCCGGCCGCCGCCGCGGGGCAGGCCTCGGGCACGCGGTGCGGCGAGGCCTCGATCACCTCGACGGTGCTCGCGCGGGCGTAGGACTTCTTGACCTCGGTGACCGTGGCGCGCACCGTCTCCCCCGGGAGCGCGCCGCGCACGAACACCGCTCGGCCCTCGTGCCGGGCGATGACGAATCCGCCGTGTCCCGGCGCGCCGCAGGTCAGCTCGAGGACGTCACTCGTCGCCGGCATGCGTCAGCCTCCTGGCCACGAGGAAGGTGATCAGCACGCCGAGCGCGAACATCGGCCAGCCCATGGCGATCCGGGCGGCGCCCAGCCCGCCCACGTTGTCGTCCTGGTACAGCGCGAACTGGACGGCGAAGCGGACCGCGAACATCGCGGTCCACAGCACCGTGAGCCAGGCGAACGCCCGGTACTGCCGGCGGTCGGCCCGCCAGCCGCCGGCGGCGGCCACCGCCGCCGGGTCCGCGGGGGCGTCCGCGCGGCCCTCCTTCGAGCGCTCGTCGAACAGGTGCCACACCACGCCCACCAGCGGCCACCGCACCAGCAGCGAGACCGCGAAGGCGACGGCGAACACCGCCTGCACGACGATCCCGTACAGGAAGTAGCCCTTGCCGTTGCCGCCGACCACGAACGCGATCACCACGCACACGGCCACCCCGAAGAAGCCCGAGATCGCGGGCTGGAGGGAGGTGCGGGTGGCGAGGCGGATCACGGCGACCAGCGCGGCCACCGCCAGCGCGGCGACGGCGCCGCCCGTGAGGCCCCACACCGCGTTCGCGGGCACGAACGCCACGACCGGCAGCGCGGAGTACACCATGCCCTGCCAGCCGCCCATCTGCTCGAGCACCTGCTCCTTGAGGGAGGCCTCGGGGGCGTCGTGCGCCGCCGTGTCCGGGTCCTGCTCAGCACCATCCGTCACACGGACACACTACGTGCCGCGCCGGGCCGGCTGGCATGCTCGGGCCCATGGAGCTCTTCGCGCACACCACCGCCGTCCTGCTGCCGGGTTCGGGGTCGGACGCCGATTTCGTGCTGCGCGCCTTCGCGCCGCTGAGCGAGCGCTGCGCGCGGACCGTCGCCGTGGACGCCGCACCGCCGTCGGTGGTGGCCGGCTACCGCGCCGCGCTCGACGCCGCCGCGTCCGACGGTCCGCTGCTGGCCTGCGGGGTGTCCCTCGGCGCGGCGGTGGCCGCGGGCTGGGCGCTCGACAACCCGGATGCGGAGGTCACGCTGGTGCTCACGCTGCCGCCGTGGTTCGGTGCCGCGGGGCCGGAGGTGCCGGCGGCGCTGTCCGCGCGGGTGACGGCCGACACCGTCGACGAGGTGGGCGCGGCCGAGGCGATCGCGCGGATGCGGGCGGGGAGCCCGCCCTGGCTGGCCCGGGAGCTGAGCCGCTCGTGGGCCGCGCACGGGGACTTCCTCGCCCCGGCGCTGCGGGAGGCGGCGGGGTTCGCCGCGCCCACGGAGGCCGGGCTCGGCGGCCTGGCCGTGGGCACCGTCGTGGTGGGGGCGGACGGCGACCAGATCCACCCGGTCGCGACCGCCCGCGCGTGGGGCGCCGCGATCCCGGGCGCCGCCGTGCGGATCGTCGCGCTGGCGGACCTGGGCCCCGATCCGGCGGTGCTGGGCCGGGCCGCGATCGACGGCCTCGGCTCCGGGGCGGCGCGCTGACGCGTCGGTGAGCGCTACTGCTGCTTGTTGAGGCGGGTCAGAGCCGACCCCTGGGTGAGGCGGTCCTGGTTGCTCTGCCGCAGGGCGGCGGGGCCCTCGGCGGACGCCCGCTGCGCGACCTGCGCCGCGATCGCGGCGGCCGCCTGCTCCTGCTGCGCCTGCTGCGCGGCCATCGCCTGCTGCAACTGCTGCACCAACTCGGCCGGGAGCTCGATCTCGAGGTGATCGCGCGCGGGCCGGGGATCGGTGCCGCGGCGGATCACCGTCTCCGCCAACATCGCCCGCGCCAGCTGCGCGGCCTGCTCGGCGGCCTCCGCCGGGGAGGCCACCACGATCCGGACCATCCAGCGCGGACCGTCGACCCCGATGAACCGGAGCACCCCGTCGGGCTGGACGCCCACGACCTCGCGCCCCCAGTGCCCGTCCTCGATCGTGACCTGCGCGCCGGACTCGCGGAGCGATTCGGCGAGCTCGGTGACGACCTCGCGCCACTGGCCGCCCGACTTGGGCGCGGCGAACACGCCGGGCGTGATGCGGCCGACCGCGGTGTCCAGGTGCACGCCCACGGGCTGCCCCTCCGGGCTCATCTCCACCTGCAGCTGCGCCTCCGGCGGCATGGCCAGGATGATCGAGCCCAGGTCGAGGCGGCCGTCGTCGAGGCCCTCGGTGCTCTCCAGCGCGGCCAGGTCGTACGGGCCGGCGCCGGTGCCGAGCTCCTGCGCCTGCGCCTCGCCCACGGGCTCGGGAGCGGTGTGGTGCTCCGGCTGCCCGATCGTCGCGTACGGGTCTACGCTGGAGGTGCTGCGCTGCTTGGACTTACGGCGGCCGAGGGCCATGGGACGGTGCTCCTTGAGTGTTCGGGAGTTGGTACGGGAGAGATTAGTGGGCGGGATCGAGGCTGGCGTGCCCACCCGAGGAGCCGTAGCCGCCCGCGCCGCGCACCGTCTCATCGAGGAACGTGACCTCCTTGAACTCGGGGAGCTCCACGCGCTGCACCAGCAGCTGGGCGATGCGGTCGCCGCGCTTGATCTCCACCGCCTGCTCGCGGTCGGTGTTGAGCAGGCACACCTTGATCTCCCCGCGGTAACCGGCGTCGATGGTGCCGGGCGTATTGACCACGGTGAGACCGTGTTTCGCGGCGAGGCCGGACCGCGGGTGGATCAGGCCGACGGTGCCGTACGGCAGGGCGATCGCGACGCCGGTGGCGATCAGCGTGCGGGCGCCGGGCTCGATCCGCACGTCGGCGGTCGAGTACAGGTCCACGCCCGCGTCGCCCGGATGCGCGCGCTTGGGCAGGGGAAGGCCCTCGTCCAGCCGCAGTAGGGGTATCTGGCTCACCATGGGATGCAGACTACGCTGAAGGTGTGTCGGACGATCGGACGATGAAGGGCTCGAAGCCGGGCCGCGGCTACTTCGAGCGGCTCACGGTGCCCTGGTACTGGTGGCTCGCAGGCGCGGTCGTGGCGGTCCTGCTGTGCATCGAGGTGACCTTCGCCGCACGGTGGGGCAGCTGGATGATCGGCGTGTTCGTGGTGATCGTCGCGGTCCTCGCGGTGCTGCTGTGGTCGATGGGCCGCGGGAGCGTCGCGGTACGCGACGGCGAGTTGTGGGCGGGCGACGCCCACCTGCCGCTGGACGTGATCTCGCGGGCCGCGGCCGTGCCGGCGGAGGCGAAGAGCGCGGCCCTGGGGCGGCAGCTCGATCCCGCTGCGTTCCTGTATCACAAGGGCTGGGTCAAGACGATGATCGTGGTGGTGCTGGACGACCCGGACGATCCGACGCCGTACTGGATGGTCTCGACCCGCCATCCGGAGAAGATGCTCGCGCTCATCCCCGCCGCGACCACACTCGGTTAGCGAGCGGGCCGCCGCGGAGGTGTCGCGCGTCAGGCGCAGTCGATGCAGATCAGCTCGGTGCCGTCCGGATCGGCGAGCCGGCTGCGGTGGTACACCAGGAAACAGCTGGTACAGGTGAACTCATCAGCCTGCTTGGGCACTACGCGGACGCTCAGTTCCTCGCCCGAGAGGTCGGCGCCGGGGAGCTCGAACGATTCGGCGGTCTCGCCCTCGTCCACGTCCACCGTGCCGGACTGGCCCTCGTTGCGACGGGCCTTCAGCTCCTCCAGCGAATCCTCCGAGATCTCGTCCGCCTCGGAGCGCCGTGGAGCGTCGTAATCAGTTGCCATGCCGTGTCATCCCCATCCTTGCTCGTGCCCCGGGTCTCGGGGTCTCCGAGTCCGCCGGGCGCGTTGTCCCGCGCGAGCGGCCCAGAGTGTAGCCCACCCGGCCTCCGATGTCACAGCCTTTGTCGTGACGGACGGATTCCACCGCTCGTTGCCCCTCCAACGCACGGCGCACCCGGATGATTCCCGCCGCGACTCCCGCGCCGCCTCCCCTGCGTGCGCGGCGTCCTCCCGTACAGTCGGGGCCGTGGTTTCCCAGCTCACCGGCGCGGGTCGTCGGTTCGACCGGAACGGCGAACCGTTCCGGCGCCGCAGCACGCTGCCGATCCTGATCGTGATCGCCGTCCTCGCGGTGATCGCCATCGGCACCTGGGCCCGCGCCATGTCCTCCCCGGAGGACACCGCGGCACCGGTGTCCTGCCCGCCGCCGCCCGCGCCGACGGCGTCGTCGGCCCCGACGCCGGCCCGGACCGCGCCCGCCGCGGCCACCCGGGCGGGCGCGACGACGCCCGCCGCCGCGCCGGCCCAGTTCGACGTCGTCTCCTCCGG
>JBEBXD010000186.1:0-4578 GCA_040391845.1 Tsukamurella paurometabola
CACCAGGCGCACACGAGCGCCGCGCGGGGCGTGCTGCACCGCCTCGTCAGAGGTGAACCGCTCCGCGCGCTCCTCGTCGATGACGTGGTGTTGTCGGAGGTGGTGCTGTCGGCTCCGGACGGGGGTGGGTGTCGTGGCTGCGAGTAGTCCGGGGCATATCGAGCTGGAACGCTCCCTTGATTCCATCGGCATTGGGGTGCGCCACCGCACCGACCTCGGCGACATTCCGGAGCTCGCCGATTCCATCCGCAACGAAGGTCTGCTGCAACCGATCACGATCACCCCGGACGGGATGCTGGTGTGCGGGCGGCGCCGGCTCGAAGCGTTGCGCCTGCTCGGATACCGTTCCACGAACGTGTGGGTGCGGTCGAACCTTTCCGACCGGCTCTCCCAGCTCCTCGCCGAGCAGAACGACAACGCCCTGCACAAGCCCCTCTCGTTGATCGAAGCGGAATCCCTGTATCGGGAACTCAAAGTCGTCCTCGCAGAGGACGCCGCTCGTCGGCAAGCCGCCACGAGGTTCGGCGCCGACGGCGGGATGTCGCAGGATTCTGCGGAGGCTTACGGTGGAGTCGATTCGACTCCACCGTGGAACGGTGAAGGCCGTACCCGAGAGCAGGCCGCGCTGATGGTCACCGGCAAGAAGTCCCAGAACATGCTCGAACAGCTCGGCAGGCTCAAAGACCTCGCTCACGACGAGCGCCGCCCCGCGCACATCCGCGCCCAGGCCGCAGAAGAGGTCGCCCGGATCGAGGCGGGCGGGAAAGTGCACGGCGCGCACCTCCGCATGAACACCGCCCTCTCCCTCGACGAGCTCGACCGGATCGCCGCCGACCCCGCCCAGCCCGAAACCGTGCGAGCACAAGCCGTCTCCTCGGCGGCTGAAGTGCGGGCGGCGGCCAGCCAGGAGGCGCGCACGGCGGAGCTCGCCGCACTGGCTGCCGAAGCGATCGCTCGTGTCACCGCCGAAGGCCGCGGCAAGGGGAAGAAACGTGCAGTGCCAGTAGAACGTCCGAGGCTGACGCTGGTGGTGTTGCCGCCGCGCGCGTTCGTCGCGCTCTGGGCCGACATGGACGGATGGGCGAAGAAGCACGATCCCGTCGTCCTCGCATCCGAACTCACGGCGGCGGAGTGGGAGAGCGCCGAAGCGGTGCTCGCCGAGACCGTCGCTTTCTTCGCCCTCATCCGCACCGAACGCGCCCAGGCCGCCGACACTGACACCCCGTCTGCGCACGCGATCTGACGACGGCAGCCGCGACCTCAGCTGCCCTCATTGCGGGCGCGCGGGTGCACCTTCCGAGTACCGAATCCAGCCGTTCCTCGGAAGGGACCACCGTCTCATGCGTCAGCCCACCGCACCGAAGCAGTCGTCGCGTCGCCTCCGCATCGCCCTGATCGTCGGCGGCCTCGTCCTCGCCCTGCTCGTCGGCATCGGCGTCTACGGGCTGCTGCGAGGCCCCGCCGCTCAGCCCGCACCGGACACTGAGAGCACGACAACGGTCCCGGAGTCTGACCGGGACCTTGCGCCCCGCGCACTGCCGAAGAGTGCGGATGCCGAGCGGTTCTCTCGTTCGGTGGCAGAGCGACTGTTCGCATGGGACACGAGCCTCGGCTACGGCACGCATGAGTACATGCAAGTGATCGTCGATGTCGCGGATCGCGAGGAAGCGCCTGGCCTTGCCGGGGACCTCCGCGCCTATTTCCCAGACGATTCGGCCTGGGGCGAGCTGCGGAACTACGAGACCCGGCAATGGCTCAGCATCGACACGCTCACCGTCCCCGAGACATGGCCGGGGGTCGTCGCCAACGCCCGGCCCGGCACGCTTCCGCCCGGTGCGGCCGCCTACACGATCACCGGCACCCGGCACCGCGAAGGCTCCTGGGAAGGCCAGGAAGTCGAAGATGCCAGGCCGGTGTCGTTCACGATCTTCGCCGCTTGCCCCTCAGATGGTTCCTGCCGGCTGCTGCGGCTCTCGGCCGTCGACACCTCGATGCCGTAGCTCATGGCGAAGAAACTGCTCGTCCTCCTGCTGGTGCTGTTCTGCATCGGCCCGTCGACCGCGCTCGTGGGCCTGGGCGCGTTCATGGGTCCGGCAGGATTCTGCCTCACCGGCTCACTCGTGGTCGGCCCGATCCCCGACAGCCTCACCGCCACCACCGCTGACGGCACCCCGGTCACGCTCGACAAACGGCAACTCACTCACGCGGCGACGATCATCACCACCGGGGCGAGCATCCCCGGTGTCGGGCAGGCCGGCGTTCGTGTCGCGCTGATGGCCGCGCTCACCGAATCTCGGCTGCGGATGCTCGCCAACACTGGCGCCTACCCCGAATCCGGGAACTATCCGAACGACGGTGACGCTTCAGATCACGACAGCTTGGGCCTGTTCCAGATGCGACCCGCCGCCGGCTGGGGCACGGTCGCCGAGCTCATGACCCCGAGCTACCAGGCTCAGGCGTTCTATGGCGGGAAGGACGGGCCGAACTATCCCTCGCCGCGTGGCCTGCTCGACATCCCCGGCTGGCAGTCCATGGACCCGGGCGCAGCAGCGCAGGCAGTCGAAGTCAGCGCCTATCCCGACAGGTACCGGAATTGGCAGCCCGTCGCCGATGCGATCCTCACCGCCCTCACCACCCCCGCACCCGGCAGCAACAGCGGCAACGGGGGTGGCGGGCAGGTGCCCGAGACCTCGCGGATCGTGTTCCCGCTCCCGGAGGGCAGCTACACGAGCACCGACAGCTTCGGGTGGCGCAGCGACCCCTTCACCGGGGAGAGCGAGTTCCATTCCGGCTCCGATCTTGCCGCCGCCGACGGCACCCCGATCTTCGCCGTCGCAGACGGCCGCGTCGCAGTCGCAGAGTTCAGTGCCGGGTGGGGTGGCCTGATCGTGATCGAGCACACCGTGCAGGGTGCCCGCGTCGCCTCCTATTACGCGCATATGTGGCAGCACGGGATCTACGTCACGGCCGGCGAGACCGTGACGGCCGGGCAGCACATCGGCGATGTCGGGTCGTCGGGTCGTTCGACCGGCCCGCACCTGCACGTCGAGATCCGCCCCGGCGGGCAAGGGCAACCGCCCGTGAACGCGATCGAGTGGCTCGCCCAGCACGGGGCAGCACCGAGCGATGGCACCGGCACGAGTGCGCCGGGATGCCGCGCGAACGTGGGAGGCATGTGATGAACGTGTTTCCCGACTTCGGAGCCGTTGGCGCGTCCGATGAGTTCGCGTCCGTGATCGGCGCGCTCCTCACGGTCGTCCTCATCGGCGCCGTGCTCACCCTCCTCGTCTCCGCGATCGTGTGGGCAGTGTCCTCCTCGACAGGGAACCCCTACGCGGCGCAGAAAGCCCGCGTCGGCGTGTTCGTCGCGCTCGGAGCTGCCGCGCTCGCAGGCGCCGGAGTCGCGTGGGCGAACTTCCTCCTCACCGTCGGCGACCACATCTGAGATCCGGGGCGGGCCGTTTGCTCGCCGGTGCCCTGTTCCTGCGCTGGAACGCGCGGTTGCGTCCGACCCTGACGGGAATCGGCCGCCGGTGGGCTGTGGGTGCACCTGCTTGTCGGACGGTTCGCGTCCACCCCTCTGACTGGCAGGAGCACTCTCACCATGATCGATATCGACCCGAACAGCGACGGGCTTCCGGGGATCGCGCAACTGCGCGACATCGTGGGCGCCGTGATGACCGTGGGATTGATTCTCAGCGTCCTCGCGCTGATCGTCTCAGCGATCGTCTGGGGTCTCGGCGCGAACTCCTCAAACCCCCACCTCGCCTCGCGCGGGAAGACTGGCGTGCTCGTGTCCTGCGGTGCGGCGGTGCTGTGCGGGGCGGCGGTCACGCTGATCAACTTCTTCTGGACCGTCGGCCAGGCCGTCAACTAGCCGGCGGTGATCCAGGGTGAGTATCTGCGACATCCCCGGCATCTCCACCGTCTGCACGACGATCGGTGAAGGCCCCGCCGGGCTCTTCTTCGGATGGATCGCGTCCGCGATGGGCCTCGCCGTGTCCACCCTGTTCCAGGGCATGTGGGAGGTGTTCTCCACCACCACCTCGGTCGATGTCACTTCCGACGGGTACGTGAAGGTCTACAACATCCTGTTCGGCATCGCCGTGTTCATCACCGTGCTGTTCTTCTGCTTCCAGCTCATCGCAGGCCTCGCCCGCCGCGACCCCTCCGCCCTCTCCCGCGCCGCCACGGGCGTCGCCAAATCGGTGCTGGGATCGTTCGTGCTCATCACCTGCACCGCGCTTCTGCTCGAGATCACCGACCAGCTGTGCGTCGGCATTATCCAGGCCACCGGGCAGACGATCCAGAGCATGGGCGACCGGCTTGCGCTCCTCATCGGCGCGACGGCGGTGACGCCCGCGACCGGCGGAGCCGGGGTGCTGCTCACGATCTTCCTCGCCGGCCTCATGGTCGCAGGAGTCTTCATCCTCTGGTTTTCCCTCCTCATCCGTAAAGCGCTGCTGCTGGTCGCGGTCGTGTTCGGGCCGATCGCATTGTCGGGACTCACCTGGGAGGCCTCGCGCGGCTGGTTCGGGAAGTGGGCGACCTTCGTCGTCGCGCTCATCGCGTCGAAGC
>JBEBXD010000187.1:0-4576 GCA_040391845.1 Tsukamurella paurometabola
TGTCCGTGGGCGGGCCGGGCGTGGCCCGCGGCTACGCCGGCCTCCCCGGGCTCAGTGCCTCCCGGTTCGTGGCCGACCCGATCGCTGCGGACGGCACCCGCGTGTACCGCACGGGCGACCTGGTGCGGTGGCTACCGGGCGGGGAACTGGAGTACGTGGGCCGCGCCGACGACCAGGTGAAGCTCCGCGGCTTCCGGATCGAGCCCGGCGAGGTGGAGGCGGCGCTCGCCGCGTGCCCGGGCGTGAGCGCGGCCGCCGTCGTCGTGCACGGCGACGGCGGGGCGAAGCGTCTCGTCGGGTACGTGAGCGGCACCCCCGACGAGGCCGCGGTGCGGACCTTCGCGGCGCGGCGGCTGCCGGCGCACATGGTGCCGGCCCGCGTGCTGGTGCTCGACGCGCTGCCGCTGACCGCGAACGGCAAGGTCGACCGGGCGGCGCTGCCCGCGCCCGACGTGAGCGACGAGGCCCGCTACCGCGCCCCGGAGTCCTCCGCGGAGGAGAGGCTCGCGGGGGTGTTCGCGGAGGTGCTGGGGGTGCCGAAGGTCGGCGTCGACGACTCGTTCTTCGAGCTCGGCGGCGATTCCATCACCGCGATCCAGCTGGTGAGCCGCGCCCGCGCGGCGGGCCTCACCGTGACCGCGCACGACGTGTTCGCGCACCGCACCGTCACGGGCCTCGCCGCGGTGGCGGGCGCCGTGGACCCCACTGACGCCGTGTCCGACGACGGCGTGGGCCCGATCCCCACGACCCCGGTGCAGGCCTGGTTCGCGCGCCGCGGCGGCCGGCCCGAGGGCTTCCACCAGTCGGTGCTGGTCCGCACCCCGCCCACGGTGACCGCGGAGACGCTGCGCGCGCTGACCGGGGCGATCCTCGACCGGCACGACGCGCTGCGCGCGGAGATCGGCGCGGCGCCGGGCGGCGGGCACACGCTCACCGCGCGCCCCGCCGGCGCCGTCGCACCCGACGGGGTGCTCGATCGGTTCGACGCCACCGGCATGTCCCTGGAGGCGGTGGCCGGCGCCGTCGCCGCCGAGCACCGCCGGGTGGTCGCCGAGCTGCGGCCCGGCGCGCCCACCCCGGTGCGGGCCGTGTGGTTCGACCTGGGCCCCGACCGCGACGGCGCGCTGCTCGTGGCCGCGCACCACTTCGTGGTGGACGGCGTCTCCTGGCGGATCCTGCTGACCGACCTCGCCACCGGCTGGCACGCGGCGTCCACGGGGCGGCCCATCGCGCTGGCCCCGGTGGGCACGTCCTTCCGCCGCTGGTCGACGGTGCTCGCCGACCGGGCCGCGGCGCTGCCGCAGGAGGAGATCGCGTACTGGCGGTCGGTGCTCGAGGACGCGCCCGCCCCGCTCGACGGTGCGCTCGACCCAGCCCGCGACACCCACGGCGCCGCCGGCCGCGCGGAGCTGACGCTGCCCGCACACGTGGCGGGGCCGCTGCTGGGCTCGGTCCCCGAGGCCTTCCACGCCGGCGTGCAGGACGTGCTGCTCGCGGCGTTCGCGACCGCGGTCACCACCTGGGCCCGCGAACGCGGCCGCGACGACGGGTCCGCGCTGATCGAGGTGGAGACCCACGGCCGCGACGAGTCGCTGGCCCCCGGGCTGGACCTGTCGCGGACCGTCGGCTGGTTCACCAACGTGCACCCGGTGCGGCTGCGGCCGGACCCCACGAGCCCCGCCGCGCTGGTCAAGGGGATCAAGGAGCAGCTGCGGGAGGTGCCGGAAGGGGGCATCGGCTACGGGCTCGCCGCTGCGGAGCTCGCGGGTCTGCCCGCGCCGCAGATCGGCTTCAACTACCTCGGCCGCACCACCGGGCCGGCGGAGCAGGCGTGGACCCCGGACCGGCGGTTCCCCGACCTCTCCCCGGCGCCCGATGCGCTGGCGCTGATGCACCCCCTCGAGGTGAACGCCGCCGCGCGCGACGGCGCCGACGGGCCGGAGCTGGTGGCGTCCTGGACGTGGGCGCCCGCCGTGGTCGACGAGGCCGCGGTGCGGCGGCTGGGCGCCCTCTGGTTCGAGGCCCTCGGCGAGATCGTGCGGGCGGCCGACGGCGGGGGCGGCGGGCACACCCCGTCGGACTTCCCGCTGGTGCCGCTCACCGCCGCGCAGGTGGAGCGGCTCGACGACCGCTACCCGGGGCTGCAGGACGTGTTGCCGCTGACGATGCTGCAGCAGGGCTTCCGGTTCCACGCGGAGCTGGGCGAGGGCGAGGACGCCGACCCGTACGTGGTGCAGACGGTGATCGACTTCGCCGGCGACCTCGACGAGGACCGCTTCGCCGGCGCCGTGAAGGGCCTCGTCGCGCGGCGGGAGGCGCTGCGCGCCCGGTTCGTCGCCGACGGGCTGGACGCCCCCGTGCAGGTGATCACCGCGGCCGGCCCGGCGCCGTACCACCGCGAGGACGTGCGCGAGGCCCGCGACCCGGAGGCCGCGTTCGGCGAGCTCGCCGCCGCGGAGCGGCGCCGCGGCTTCCGCCTGGACCGCGAGCCCGCCGTGCGGTTCCTGTTGGTCCGGGTGGGCGAGCGGGACTTCCGGCTGGTGGTCACCAACCACCACATCCTGTGGGACGGCTGGTCGGCGCCCCTGATCTTCCGGGACCTGCTGGCCGGCTACGCCGGGACCGACCTCGCCGCCGCCGACGAGGCGCCGGGCGCCCCGCGGCGGGCGAGCCTGCGCGACTACTTCACCTGGCTGGCAGTCCGGGACCGGGACGCCGCCCGCGCGGCCTGGGCCGCGGAACTCGTCGGGCTGGACGAGGCGCCGCTCATCGCTCGCGCCCTGCCTCGCCCGCTCGCGCAGCGCGGACCGTCGGACAGCGGGCGCGACGAGGTGCGCACGGCCCTGCCCGACAACCTGAACGCCGCCCTGACCCGGCTCGCCGGGCGCCTCGGCACCACGCTGGGCGCCATCCTGCAGGCCACCTGGGCCGTCGCCCTGGGCGGGGTCACCGGGCAGGACGAGGTGGTGTTCGGCTCGGTCCAGTCCGGCCGCCCGCCGCAGCTCGACGGTGCCCTGGACCTGGTGGGCCTGCTCATCACCACTACCCCGGTGCGGGTGGACCTGCAGCCCCGCCGCACCGTGCGCGAGGTGGTGATGGGCGTGCAGGAGCAGTACGTGCGGCTGCTCGATCACCAGCACCTGGGGCTGACGGAGATCGCCCGCGCCGCCGGCCGGGACGAGCTGTTCGACTCGATGTTCGTGGTGGAGAACTACCCGTCCACCGCGGGCGCGACCATCCCCGGCACCGACGTGGAGGTCGTGGACGTGCGCGGCGACGACGCCACGCACTACCCGTTGTACGTCGCCGCGGTGCCGGGGGAGCGGCTGCACGTGCGCGCCGGCTTCCACACCGACGTGCTGGACCGGGCCGCCGTGGAGGACCTCCTCGACCGCTGGCGCCGGGTGCTCACGGCCGCGGTGACCCGCCCCGACGCGCGGCTCGCCGACATCGACGCCGCCGGGGAGACCGAGCGCCTGCTGGTGCGCCGCTGGGGCGGCGCGGTGGGCGGCGTGCCCGCCCGCACCCTGCCGGAGATCTTCGGGCGCCGCGCCGCGGCCCGCCCCGCCTCCCGCGCCGTCGCGGGCGATGGGGACCCGCTCACCTACGGCGAGCTCGACGCGCTCTCCAACCGGTGGGCGCGCCGGTTCCTCGCTGCGGGCGTGGGCCCGGGTGACGTGATCGCGGTGACCGCCCCCCGGTCGATCGGCTTCGTCGCCGTGGCGCTGGGCGTCGCGAAGGCAGGGGCCGCGTTCCTGCCCATCGACGCCGCGACCCCGCGGGAGCGGATCGAGGCGATGTTCGTCGCGGTGCGCCCGGCCCTGGAGGTCGACGCGGCGATGCTCGTGGCAGGCCCGGGCGACGCCGGCGAGGAGCCCGTGACCGACGCCGACCGTCGCGCGCCGCTCACGGCGCGGGACGCCGCGTACGTCATCTTCACCTCCGGCTCCACCGGAGAACCCAAGGGCGTCACCGTGACCCACGCGGGCCTCGCCGACCTGGCGCGGACCTTCGACGAGCTGGACCTGGGGCCGGGCACCCGCATGCTGCACAACGCGTCCGTCGGCTTCGACGCCGCGGTGTGGGAGATGCTGTGCGCCCTCGCCACCGGCGGCACCCTGGTGGTCTCGTCCACCCTGCGCGTGGGCACCGACCTCGCGGACTTCGTGGAACGGCACCGGGTGACCAACGCGGTGCTCACGCCGTCGGTGCTCGCCTCGGTACCGGAGGGCCGGATGCGCGGGCTCACGTCCCTGGTGGTCGCGGCCGAGGCGGTGCCCCGGTCGCTGATCGACCGCTGGGGACCCGGCCGCCGCATGGTCAACGCCTACGGCCCGTCGGAGGCCACCATCGCGGTCTCGTTCGCGCGGGTCCGCCCCGGCGGGACCGGCCCGGTCCCCATCGGGCGGCCCCTGCGCGGCACCGCGGTCCGGGTGCTCGACGGTGCGCTGCGCCGCGTCGCGCCCGGCGTGGTGGGCGAACTGTACGTGTCCGGCCCGGCGGTGGCCCGCGGCTACGTGGCCCGCCCGGGCCTCACCGCCGCCCGGTTCGTGGCCGACCCGTATGCGCCCGACGG
>JBEBXD010000188.1:0-4552 GCA_040391845.1 Tsukamurella paurometabola
GCGCTGGTGGAGATCAACGCCGACGGGCCGGTGCATGGCCTGTTCCAGAACGTGAAGATCCTGCAAGTGCAGTGCTGGTTGGAACGTGTCTCCCTGGACGAAGACCTCCCAGCCGACGTCCGGGATGCTGCCGCGAGCGAGATCGAGGAACTTCACGCTGTGGCGCACCGCGCGGAACGGGCGCGGGCGGCGAACGCCGCAGCACGCCGGATCGCTGAGTTCCTGGATCGCCCCGGGCACCGGCAGCAGACCCGCGAGGACCCCGACAGCGAGTCGGCGACAGACACACGCGGGGCACAGCTTCGGGGTGTTTACCAGGCTCGTCGGCTGGTGGACACCTTCGCCCGTGTGGAGGGCTGGTGGACTACGCACGATCCGGCCCTGATCGGTGTACATGCGACCGCTGATCAGTGGCGGCAGATCGTCGAACATCGCCGCCGCGCGGCTGCGTTCCTCGATACCGCCGAAGCGGCACGGGCCGAGCTCGCCCACGGGCAGCAAGCAGGCTGACCAGAACGCGCCCGGGGTCGGGGCCGCGCACCTGTCAGGTGACCGTGTTCCCGACCCGGAGGGGCGTTCTCCTGATGTCCAAGCGTGCAGACCTCACCCTGACACCGCATGATCCTCACCGGCGGCGCGTGATCATCGCCGCGATCGCCGGAGCCGTCGTACTGCTGGTTCTCGTCGGTGTGGGCCTCTACGGGCTGCTCGCCGGCCCAGACCCCGACCGGGGCGATGATGCGCCGGCTCAGCCGGGCAATCCGACATCACCACCGACTCCCAGCCAGGCGCCGGCCACGACACCCGGCGAGCTTCCGACGTTGCCGGCGACGGCCGACCCGGACGCGTACGCGCGGGCGGTCGCTATGGCCGTGTTCACCTGGGACACCGCGGACCGGTTCTCACCGCTCGACTACGCCTCGGTGGTCCTGGCCGGAGCGGACCCGTCCGGGGAAGAGTCGGCGGGCCTGGCGGCGGATCTGGCGCTGTATCTGCCGACGACGCAAGTCTGGCGCCAGCTCACCGATTACGCCACCTCTCAGACCCTGACCATCGACCGCACCTTCGTCCCCGACTCGTGGGCGGGCGCCGTCGAATCCTCCGGCGGACGGATCGTGCCCGGGACCGTGGCAGTCACGATCGAGGGAATCCGCCACCGATCCGGCGTCTGGAACGACAACCCCGTTGTCAGCGAGCATCCGGTGGCGTTCACGGTGTTCGTGGTCTGCCCGCCCGCGTATGAGACGTGCCATGTGCTGCGGCTGTCCGAGCTCGACAACCCGCTGCGATAGGCGGGGATTGTCGTGCTCAAGAAGATCCTCGTCGGCCTGTTGGCCGCCGCGATCGGCTTCGGCCCCGCCGTCGTCCTGCTGGGGATGGCCGTGTTGATGAACCCCGCAGCGAACGCGGCCTGTCTACCCGGTGGGAGCCTCACCGTCGGGGCGATCCCGGACTCCCTCACCGTCACCACCAGGCAAGGTGAGACGTTCACGTTGAACAGGACCCAGCTGACGCACGCGGCCACGATCATCACCGTCGGCGGGCGGATCGAGGGTGTCGGACGCGACGGCGTCACGATCGCGCTGATGGCCGCGCTGACCGAGTCCACGTTGCGGCAGCTCGCGAACACGGGCACCTACCCGGAGTCCGGCTCGTATCCGAATGACGGCAACGGCAGCGATCACGACTCGCTGGGGTTGTTCCAGATGCGCCCACAGGCAGGGTGGGGCACCGTCGCGGAGCTGATGGACACCACCTACCAGGCGCGGGCGTTCTACGGCGGCGAGTCCGGCCCGAACTTCCCCAGCCCGCGCGGGCTGCTCGACATCCCGGGCTGGCAACGCATGGACAAGGGCGAGGCCGCCCAGTCGGTAGAGGTGTCGGCGTTTCCGGACAGGTATCAGAACTATCAGCCGGTCGCGGAGACCATCCTCGCCACGCTCACCCGCCCCGTCCCCGGCGGAGGAGACAGCGGCGGCGATCCGGTGGTGCCGGAGACATCGCGGGTGGTGTTCCCGCTTCCGTCGGGAACGTGGGTGCGCACCGGGGGGTACGGGATGCGCATCCACCCGATCACTGGGGAGCACAAGCTGCACACCGGCACCGACTACGGCGCCCCGGCCGGGACGCCGATCCTGGCCGCCGCCGACGGCGTGGTCGCCTTCGCCGGGATGACCGGCGGGTACGGCGGTCTGATCACGATCGAGCACACCGTGGGCGGGCAACGGTTCGCGACCGCCTACGCGCACTCGTGGGAGGACGGCATCCACGTCCACGTCGGGCAGACGGTCACCGCGGGCCAGCACATCGGCGATGTCGGCTCGTCGGGGTACTCGACCGGCCCGCACTTGCATTTCGAGGTCCGTCCGGGCGGGGCGAACCAGCCCGCGATCGACGCCGAACCGTGGCTCGCCGAGCACGGCGCGCTCGACCTCGACGACCCGACCGGAGGCGGCGGCGCGGGCTGCTCAGCGAGCGGGTCCGGAGCACCGCCGGCACCGTTCACCGGTGATGACCCGGGCGGCATGGTGCGCGACCCGACCGGAACCGGCGGGCAGGTCACCAACAGGACCGCGCACATGATCGCCCGGGCTCGCGCCGCCTACCCCGACACCGGGTGGGCGTGCTGGTCCCCGAGACCCGGCACGACATCGGAGCACCCGCTGGGACGCGCGTGCGACGTGACGGTCGGCAACCTGATCGGCACCCGGCCCACGTCGTCGCAGTTGGCCTACGGGTGGGAGCTGACGAACTGGCTCAAGAGCAACGCCAACGCGCTCGGCATCGACTACCTGATCTGGCAGGGAAGGATCTGGTCGCTGTCCCGCGACACGGATGGTTGGCGCCCCTACAACGGCGGCGGGATGCACGACCCCGCTGATGTGACCGGCGGCCACTACGACCACATCCACATCACCGTGAAGGCCGGGTGAACGCCATGAACCCCATCGCTCTTGTCGGCCTGCTTCCGCTGGATACGGGAGTGTTCCCCGACTTCGGCGGCGTCGGAGGCTCCGCCGATCTGAAGTCGATCGTCGGTGCCCTGCTGACGATCGTGCTGATCCTGGCGGTGCTGATGCTGCTGATCTGCGCGGTCGTGTGGGCCCTCGGCTCAGCGAACGGCAACCACCACGCCGCGTCCAGGGCGAAGACCGGGCTGTGGGTCGCGATCGGCGCCGCCGCGCTGGCCGGTGCCGGGTTGACGTGGGTGAACTTCCTCATCGACCTCGGACAACACCTCTAGCCACCCGGTCCAGCTCTCCGAGTCTGGCTGCCCTGTCGGTCAGCACCCGCCGTGGTGCTGGCCGACAGTCGTCTGTGCGGGGTGCGTGGGGCGCACCTGATTTGTGGCCCGCCGACTGGTGCGGGTCGCCTCGCCCCGTCCGCAAGGAGCCCGCATCGTGTCTGCCGTCCTCGACCTGACCAACATCCTCACCGCCGCCGCGCCCTCGTTCGCAGGGCTGCTGCCGATGGACATCAACATCAACCCCAACGACAACGGACTGCCGGGCATCGCCGCGCTGCGCACCATCGTCGGCGCGGTCATGACCATCGGCCTGATCCTGTCCGTGCTCGCTCTGATCATCTCGGCGATCGTGTGGGGCTTCGGCGCGAACTCCTCCAACCCGCACTTGGCCGGCAGAGGCAAGGTCGGCGTCCTCGTCTCCTGCGGCGCAGCGATCATCTGCGGAGCCGCGGTGACCCTCGTGAACTTCTTCTGGAACGTGGGCCAGACCGTGTCCTGACCGTACCCGTATCTGGAAGGAGGTTCGTTCATGGGTGTCTGCGACGTCCCGGTCATCTCAAGTGTCTGCAACGCCGTCGGCGAAGGCGCGGCCTCCCTCGTGGCGGCCCCCTTCGACTGGCTCGCCCAAGCCATCGGCCAAGCCGCCGCGTGGATGTTCGAGGGGGTCTGGGCGATCTTCGACACCACCACCCTCGTCGACGTCCAGTCACCGGAGTACGTGGGCGTCTACAACATCCTGTTC
Source organism: Tsukamurella paurometabola (assembly GCA_040391845.1). Classification (GTDB taxonomy): domain Bacteria; phylum Actinomycetota; class Actinomycetes; order Mycobacteriales; family Mycobacteriaceae; genus Tsukamurella; species Tsukamurella paurometabola_B. The sequence continues at coordinate 3,990 of JBEBXD010000188.1, forward strand.
GGCGTCGCGATCTTCGTGATGCTGATCTTCTTCTGCTTCCAGCTCATCAGCGGCCTCATACGCCGCGACCCCACCGCCCTGTCCCGGGCCGCACTCGGGCTCGCCAAGAGCGTGCTCGGGTCGTTCCTGGTGATCACACTCACCGCGACCCTGCTGGAGATCGTCGACCAGCTGTGCGTGGGGATCGTGCAAGCCACCGGCAACTCGATGGAAGACATGGGCGACAAGATCGGGCTCATGGCTGCCGGGCTCACCGGCATCAACATCGCCGCACCCGGCGTCGGCGCGATCATCACGATCTTCCTGGCCGGCCTTGCCATCAGTGCCGCCGCGATCGTGTGGTTCTCCCTCCTGATCCGCAAAGCACTGCTGCTGGTCGCGATCGTGTTCGCGCCGATCGCGCTGTCCGGCTCGTCGTGGGATGCCACCAAGGGCTGGTTCCCGAAGTGGGCGGCGTTCGTGCTCGCGCTGATCTTCTCCAAGCTCGTCCTGGTCGTCGTGTTCCTCGTCGCCATCACCCAGGTCTCCCAGCCCATCGACTTCGACCTGGCCTCGATCAGCGA
>JBEBXD010000189.1:0-4460 GCA_040391845.1 Tsukamurella paurometabola
GGGCACGCCCGTGAAGTCCTGCATGATCACGCGCGCGGGCGTGAACTGGATCTCGACGCTCGGCTCGGCCGAGGGGTCCCAGGACGCCAGCGCGTTGATGTGATCTCGGGTGATGTTCGCGCCGTCCTCGGTACGCAGCAGGTTCTCGGCGAGAACCTTCAGGGCGTAGGGCAGCTTCTCGGTGCCGGGCACGGCGCTGAGGCGGAAGATCTCGTACGACTGATCGCCCACCTCGAGCGTGCCGCGCGACGAGAAGGAATCGATGCTCTTGCTCACGTCAGCTCCACTCAACGTTTGTGGTGTGCACCGACGGGCTGTGTCGGTGCCTGAAATCGATAATACAGTACGCTTGTCCTGTGAGGATCGTTGGGGCTGAAACTCGCCGGACGCAGCTCATTGTGCCTCGTTCCGGGGCGCGCCGCGGGCGTGTCGTACTGTGAGGTCCATGGGGCCGCTGCCGATTCTCACCGAAGTACCGAACGACGTGGACCTGTCCGCGCTCGAGGCGGACCTCGCCAAGGACGGCGTGGCCGTACTGAACCCCGCCCACCAGGACTCGATCCCACAATTGGTGACGGTGGTGCGGGACGCGCGCGCCCAGGGCATCGAGAACTTCCAGGTGGTCGTGCTCGCCCACGACTACAACCCGGACACCTCGCTGCGCGACCTCGGGACCGAGCTCGGCAAGCGCCTGGCGGCCGACGGCGAGCACACCACGACGATCCTGGTCATGTCGCCCGCGCAGGTGGCCGGCTACTCGACCCAGCTCTCGCGCTACCAGATCGAGAAGGGCCAGGACGGCCACACGGGACGGCTCGCGCTGGGCAACCCGCCGAAGGCCGCCGAGGACTTCGTCCAGGTGGCGCGCGACGCGACGTTCCCGTGGACCGGGTTCACCATCGCGCTCGTCCTGTTCGTGGCGGCGCTCGCGGGCGCGGCGCGCGTGGTGACCCGGCGCCGCAGCCGCGAGGTGGACGCCGCGCGTCGCGCCGCGGCGGCGGCCCCGGCGGCCCCGGAGGCTCCGGAACAGAATGGCGCAGTGGCGTCGTCGTCGAACGAATAACGCACATTCATTCGAAATTCCAGCTGTGTGATTCTGTTGTGCCGACCGAATGCACGCTGATTTTTCCTTCCCCGGATCGCGCCTGGTCAGCCGCGGTTGTCACAAAGTCACATCCTTGTAGTTTGTGAATGCTGTTTTCTATTGTTGTGAAAGTGCCGTACGGTGCATCTGAAGCCAATGTTGTGCGTGTGGCCCACGCGTACTCATCGGGTCTGAACGAGTCTTGAGTTGAGGGAGACACCTTGAGGCGTACGGCACACCCCGTCCCCGTTTTCGCTGCGCGCTCGCTGCTGGCGGCCGTCGCCACCGGCTCGCTGGTGGTCGGGTCCTTCGCGACCGCGGCCACCGTCTTTGCGGAACCGAACGGCACCGACGCGAACCCCGCCAACGTGGTCGCCGCGCTCGTCGACCGGATCGCCCAGGCCGACCAGCGCATCGCCGACCTCCGGGGCGACGTCGCCACCAGGCGGCAGTCCGTGAACCGCGCCGTGGTGGACCTGCAGTCCGCCCGCGACGCGGCGACCGCCGCGGCGGGCGCGGTCCGCGTCTCCGAGGCCGAGGTCGCCCAGTCGGCCTCGAAGATCAAGACCGCGCAGGACGCCTTCGACACCGTGGTGCGCGCCGCGTACACGCAGGGCAGTAGCGCCGGAGCGCTCGTGGACACCCTCGGCGGTGAGGACCCCGGTGCGGCCGTCGACCGCGCCACAACCCTGCGCATCGTCGCCGACAAGCAGAAGGTGGCCCTGGGCGACCTGCAGGCGGCGAAGAAGCGCGCCGAGGCCTCCCGCACGGCCGCCCGCGCCGCGAAGGTGCAGGCCGACGCGGCGGCCGCCGCCGCCGCGGACCGGAAGAAGACGGCCGAGGACTCCATCACGCGCACCGTCGCGAACCTGACCACCCAGGAGCAGGAGCAGGCCCGGCTGACCCAGCAGCGCACCCTCGCGCAGCACGCGCTCGACGAGGCCAAGCGCGCCGACGACCGCGCGGCGCAGCAGAAGATCTACGCCCAGTACGTGGTCGACGAGCAGCAGACGCAGCAGATCACCGCGCCCGCCGCCCAGCCGGCCGCGCAGGCCACCGCCCCCGCGGCGCAGGCGGCCACCCCGGCCGCGGGAGCGGGCACCGTCGACCAGGCGGACCCGCTGAGTGCCGCCCGCGGTTTCGCGCAGACCATCGTGGGGCAGGCGTCGTCGCTGTTCACCAACCCGTTCGGCGCCGTCACCGGACAGAGCGCGCCCGCCACCGCCCCCGCCTCGCAGGCGGTCGCCGGAGTCTCCGGCATGAGCGGCGCGCAGATGATCGAAGCCGTCGTGCAGCGCGGCATGTCGGTCATCGGCGTGCAGTACGCCTGGGGCGGCGGCAACGCCTGGGGCGCCACCAAGGGCGTCCGGGACGGCGGCGTGGCCGACAGCTACGGCGACTACAACCGCGTCGGCTTCGACTGCTCCGGCCTCATGGCCTACGCCTACGCCGCCGTCGGCATCGCGCTGCCCAAGTACTCGGGCTACCAGTACTCCACCGGCACCAAGGTGCCGATCAGCCAGCTCAAGCGCGGCGACATGGTCTTCCGCGGCCCGGGCGGCACGCAGCACGTGGCGATGTACCTCGGGAACAACCAGATCCTGGAGGCGCCGGAGTCCGGCGGGGCCGTGCGGATCGCACCCTTCGACGCGTCGACCTTCCTCTCGCAGGGCGTCCGCGTCATCAACAGCTGATCGGCGGCGATTCAGTACGCTCGTGGGAGCGGGCCGTCGCGGCCCGGATCGGACGGGCCCGCGCGGGCCGGGGGAACGACGACGAAGGGGACACGCGTGACGCACTCTCAGGGGCCGGACATCGCCTCGAGCGAAGAGGTCAAACTGCTGGAGCGGGCGGTCTACGAGGTCAAGCGAGTGATCGTGGGCCAGGACCAGCTCGTCGAGCGGATCCTGGTGGGCATGCTGGCCAAGGGGCACGTGCTCCTCGAGGGCGTCCCCGGCGTGGCCAAGACGCTCGCGGTGGAGACCTTCGCGGCGGTCGTCGGCGGATCGTTCTCCCGCATCCAGTTCACCCCCGACCTGGTGCCCTCGGACCTCGTCGGCACCCGGATCTACCGGCAGGGCAAGGAGCAGTTCGACACGGAGATCGGCCCCGTCTCCGCGAACTTCCTGCTCGCCGACGAGATCAACCGCGCCCCCGCGAAGGTCCAGTCCGCGCTGCTCGAGGTGATGGCCGAACGCAAGGTGTCCATCGGCGGCCGGACCTACCCGATGCCCGACCCGTTCCTGGTGCTCGCGACGCAGAACCCGATCGAGAACGAGGGCGTGTACCCGCTGCCCGAGGCGCAGCGCGACCGGTTCCTGTTCAAGGTGGTCGTCGGCTACCCGTCGGTGGAGGAGGAGCGGGAGATCGTGTACCGCATGGGCACCACCCCGCCCGTGCCGTCCCAGGTGCTCGACCCCGCGACCGTGCAGCGGCTCCAGCGCGCCGCGAGCGAGGTGTTCGTGCACCACGCGCTCGTCGACTACGTGGTCCGGGTGATCGCCGCGACCCGCACCCCGCGCGAGGTGGGGCTCGAGGACGTCGCCTCCTGGATCACCTATGGCGCCTCGCCCCGCGCCACCCTCGGCATCGTCGCCGCCGCGCGCGCGCTGGCCCTGCTCCGCGGCCGCGACTACGTGGTCCCGCAGGACGTGGTCGAGATCATCCCCGACGTGCTGCGCCACCGCCTCGTCATGAGCTACGACGCGCTGGCCGACGAGGTCACCCCCGACCAGGCGATCAACCGGGTGCTGCAGACCGTCGCGCTGCCGCAGGTCGTCGGGCAGCCCGTGGGGCAGCAGGCCCCGCCGCCGCCCGCCCCGCAGCAGTTCGCGCCCGCGCAGCAGCCGCAGGGCTGACGGTGCCGGCCTCACCCACCGGAGCGTCCCCCGGCCCCGGACCGCACCGCAGTCCGCTCCCGAGCTTCGCCGGCGGCGCGGTCGACGAGGCGCGCATGCAGGCATCGCTGAAGATGCTCGAGCTGCTCGTGCGCCGCAGGCTCGACGGGGTGCTCAAGGGCGACCACCAGGGCCTGCTGCCCGGCCCCGGCTCCGAACCCGGCGAGTCCCGCCCCTACACACCCGGCGACGACGTGCGCCTCATGGACTGGTCCGTGACCGCGCGCACCACCCACCCGCACGTGCGGCAGATGATCGCGGACCGCGAGCTGCAGACCTGGATCGTGGTGGACCTGTCCGCGTCGATGGACTTCGGTTCCACCGGCGGAACCAAGCGGGACCTCGCCGTCGCCGCGTCCGCCGCGGTGGTGCACCTGGTGAGCGGCGCCGCGAACCGCGTCGGCTGCCTGGTCACCAACGGCGCTCAGCTGGTGCGGGTGCAGCCCAAGTCCGGGCGCGCCCAGCGGCAACGCGTGCTG
>JBEBXD010000190.1:0-4456 GCA_040391845.1 Tsukamurella paurometabola
TGACCTGGATCTTCTTGTCGCCGGCACCCTCGAGGATGACGTCGAACTCGTCCTGGTCGGCGGCCGCACCGGCGTCGCCGCCGGCAGCGGGGGCGGCGCCGGCAGCCGCAACGGCGACCGGGGCGGCAGCGGTGACCTCGAAGGTCTCCTCGAAGGCCTTCACGAACTCGCTGAGCTCGAGCAGGGTCAGCTCCTTGAAAGCATCAAGCAGCTCGTCGGTGGTGAGCTTCGCCATGGTGGCGTCCTTCCGTTAAGTCTTGCTCGCTGATCCGCGAGGCAAGGTGATGGTGGTTGCTGGGATCAGCGGGGTTATGCGGCGGCCTCGTCGGCAGCCTTCTTCTCCTGCAGCGCGGCGGCCAGGCGGGCCACCTGCGAGGCGGGAGCGTTGAACAGGCCTGCGGCCTTCGTCAGGTTGCCCTTCATGGCACCGGCGAGCTTGGCCAGGAGCACCTCGCGCGACTCGAGATCGGCGATGCGCTCGACCTCGGACACGGACAGCGCGTGGCCGTCCATGTAGCCGCCCTTGATGACCAGGGCCTTGTTGTCCTTGGCGAACTTCTTGATCGCCTTGGCGGCGTCGACCGGCTCACCCTCGATGAAGGCGATGGCGGTCGGGCCCTCGAACAGCTCGTCCAGTCCCTCGACGCCGGCTTCCTTGGCGGCGAGCTTGACCAGGGTGTTCTTGGCGACGGAGTAGGTGGTGCCAGCTCCGAGCGAACGACGCAGCTCGGTGATGGAGCCGACCGACAGCCCGCGGTACTCGGTGACCACGGTGGCCGTGGAGTTCGAGAACTTCTCGGCGATCTCGGCGACCGCTGCGACCTTCTCGGCGTTTGCCATACCCTCGCCTCCTCTCTACGTGTCATCCGACGGCAGAGGGTTCGGGCCCGAAACGACGAGAACCCCGGCGCAGGTCGCACGGGGTTCACAGGTGAATCCTCGTCCTCCTGCGTGGGTCGCCGGCTCGGGGCCGGACCTTCGATCGGGCTCGCGCCCGATGACCGACGGTCTTCGGTGGAACGATCCGGTCAGCACCGGATTCCGAGAGTCCAGAGTACGCGAGCGCGGCCGGGTCACCAAATCGTGGGCCGCCGGCCCCCGGTTCAGGAGACGACGACGCCGGATTCGGTGTAGACGATGCGCAGTGCGAGGCCGGCTTCGGGCCCCATGACCCGGGCCGCGAGGTCGATGAGGGTCGCTGTGAACGACGGGCCGTGCGCCCCGCCCGCGTCGTCGGGCGCGAGGTGGTGCGCGAGCTCGTGCAGTACCACGAGTTCGCGCAGCGCCCAGGCACCGTCGTGTCCGGCCGGGACGGCGATCACCGGGCCCGCGGGGCCGCTCTCGTAGTGTGCGCCGGATTCGCCGCGGCGGGCGCGCACCCGCACGGCCCCGGGCCCGAGGACCCGGTCGGCGTACGCCTGCACGGAGTCTATGCAGGCGAACCGCGCCTCCGGCGGCAGGGTCAGCGGCACGCCCAGCACGTCGACGGTGCGCCCGGCGCCGGCGTGCTCGAACAGGCCGCGGACCATCTCCTCCGCCCGGTAGACCGCGGCCCGCTGGCCGTCCCTAGACAGCGGGGCTACACATCCTTGGCCACCTTGAGCTGTTCGATGATCGCCTTGCCGGTGGCCGCCATGTCCTCGCGGCCGATCGGGATCACCAGCATCGCGTAGGTCTGGGGCGCGGAGGCGATGACGATGACCGTCACGTCGTCACCGGGGACCGTGACGTTGGGCGCCGTGACGAGGATCTTCCCGGTGACCTTCGAGGCGGGCACCCCGTCGACCGTGATGGCCTCGGGCGCCGACTGCTCGACGCGGCGCGACGTGGCGCTGTTGTAACCCGCACCGTCGGCGATGCACTGGATCATCCGCGACGCCGCGACCTTCGGGTCCACCTTCGGATCGAAGTTCGTCTGGCCCACCTCGGCGCCGGCCTGCCACGGCTGACCGTCGTCCATCGACTTCTGCAGCCCCGCCGCGGCGGTGCTCTGCGCGTAGACCGTGTAGCTCTCCTGCTCCCAGCCGGGCGCGGCGGAGACGGGGAACGAGAGCGGGCCCGAGGCGACCCTGTCCGTGATCGCCGACGCCTGGCCCGTGCCCGGCAGGCCGCAGTCGCCGCCGGTGCTGGGGGTGGTCGCGCTGGGCGCCGCGGTGGTGTCGGGATCGTCGGACGAGCCGGAGTTCGCGACGAGCAGCACGGCGCCGATCACCACGGCGATCACCAGCACCACGGCGACGCCGATGGCGACGAACAGGCCCGTGCGCTTCTTCTGCGGCGGCCCGCCCTGCGGCTGCCCCGGGTACTGGTAGCCCTGCTGGCCCGGGTACTGGTAGCCCTGCTGATACCCCTGCTGCGCGTAGGGCTGCTGCTGGTACGGCTGCTGCGCGTACGGGTTCGGCTGCTGCCCGTACCCGTACTGGTATCCGCCCTGCGCGTACGGGTCCGGCTGCGCGTACGGATCGGGCTGCTGCCCGTTCGGATCCTGCGGGTTGCTCATACGTCCCTCGCCACCTTGAGCTGCTCGAAGATCTGCTGTGCCACCGCCGCGAGGGCGGTGTCACCGATTGGGGTGTCCGACTCGAAGTATGCCTGGGGAGCGGAGTCGATGACCACCACGGTCACCACGTCCCCTGCGATGCCCAGGCCCTCGCGGCTGACCAGGATGCGGCCCACGACCCGCGCCGCGGGCACGCCGTCGACCGTGATCGCCTCCGGCTCCGACACTCCGTCCAGCCGGGGCTTGTAGGAGTCGTAGCGGCTGCTGGCGACGATGCACGGCAGGATCCGCCGCGCCGCCTCCGTGATCGAGACCTTGGGGGCGAACGTGGTCAGGCCGACCTCGGCGTGCGCGTCCCACCGGTGCCCGGGAACCGTGGTGCGCAGGCCCGCCGCCTCCTTACCCGGTGAGAACAGCTGGTAGCGCTGCGGCGTCCACCCCGGCGCGGCGGAGACCGGGAAGGAGACGGGCCCGGAGACGACCCGATCCGTGATCGCCCTCGTCGAGCTCGGGCCCGGCAGCCCGCACATCCCGGACCGCGCCCCGGACGCGGACGAGGAGGCGGCCACCGTCGGCGTGCCGGAGCCCGACGACCGCACCACCAGCACGCCCGCGAGGACCGCGACGGCGACGACCACCACGACCGCCGCGCCGATCGCCCACCACAGCCCCGTGTTCCCGCGCGCCGGGGGCGGCGCGGGTGGAGGCGACGGGTACGGGTGCACTACGCGCCCCGCTCCAGCTCGCCGCGACCACCGCCGAGTTCGGAGTGCGTGCCGAGCCGGGCGGAGCGCCCGGCTCGGTCGCCGGCGCGGCGCGCACCGTGGGAGTAGCCCGCGGATGCGGTGGACCCGCGCCACCGGCCCCGCGCGGTGGACTCGCCCCGGTAGAAGGACGCGAGCTCGACCTCCTTGTCGCGCAACGCGATCGCGGTGCCCGGCTCCCCTCGCTCGGTGGCCTGCACCGTGGCCGCCTCCCGCGCCTCCGCCAGGCGCGTCCCGATGCGGGCCGCGAACGCCGACTGGAAGTTGATGCGCGCGGTGACGGCGGCGACCGGCTTCGTCTCCACCCAGCGGCGGCGGGTGCGCCGGTCCTCGTAGAGCTGCTCCACCGTTTCCGACTTGTAGGCGCCCGAGCGGAGGTAGGCATCCGAGGCCCGCACCATCTGGATCACCAGCGAGGCGTACAGCGCCTCGCACGCGTCCACGTCCTCGGCGAAGCCGTAGGCGAACACGAACGTGGAGTTGGAGGCCACGTCACAGCGCACGTCGTTCGACTGCGCGATCGCGACGAACAGCTCGACGAAGGTGCGCAGCCCGCGCCGCCCCGCCTCCCCGATGCGGACCGTGCGCTGCTCCGGCGTCGCGCGGGCGCGCTCCGTGCCGCGTTGATGCGCGCGGGCCACCGCGAGATCGATCGACGCGGCCGTCGCCAATCGCTGCGCGGCCTCCGTGAACGTGGCCGCCTCATGCTCGTTGTCCGTGCCCTCCGCCTGCCGCAGCAGCGCGCCGATGCGGGCGAGCAGCCTGTCCGATCCCCCTGTGCCGTCCATGTGCGCGAGGATACCGGCGCCGGGTGACAGTTTTCACGGTCGCACACCCGCCCACGCAGAAGCCCCCGGCCTCCTCGCGGAGACCGGGGGCTTCGTCAGACCCTGACGGGAGAGGCTTACGCCTCGTCCTCGGTGAGGTTGTTCACGCGCTGCGGGTCCACCGGGATGCCCGGTCCGGTGGTCGTCGAGACGGTGACCTTCTTCAGGTACCGGCCCTTGGCCGCCGACGGCTTCGCGCGCAGGATCTCGTCCAGCGCGGCGCCGTAGTTCTCCACCAGCTGCTTGGCGTCGAACGACGCCTTGCCGATCACGAAATGCAGGTTCGCGGCCTTGTCGACGCGGAAGGTGATCTTGCCGCCCTTGATGTCGCCCACGGCCTTGGTCACGTCGGGGGTGACGGTGCC
>JBEBXD010000191.1:0-4398 GCA_040391845.1 Tsukamurella paurometabola
GGACGAGGGGCGCGGCCGTGTCCGGGGTTCGGGGCACCCGCGCGCGGGTCACGGACAGCTGCACGGGGGTCTCGGTCCCGTCGAGCCGGACCGTCAGCGTCGCGCACTGCAGCGTGGCGTTCGCCGCGGGCGGGGTGCCGTAGCGCGCGGCGAGGGCGTCGGTGCAGTCCTGCCACGCGAGGGGGTCCTTCGCGGGGGCCTTCCAGTCGGGGCCCTTCGGCGTGCTGTCCGCGGAGCCCGACGGTGCGCTGCGCCCCTTCCCGAAGTCACTCACGTAATCGGGGGTGGGGGCGGGGATCGGGGCGCACGCGGAGACGGCGACGGCGGCGCCGACGGCGATCCCGGCGGCGGCGAGGGCTCGGGTGCGCACGTGGGCCATGCCGTTCAGCCTAGCGAGAGCGCGGCGGTCACCGCGTCAGCGCGCCCACCGGGTGTAGAGGTAGCCATCGTCGTCGGTGTGCAGCGGCCCGCGCCGCCAGCGGCCCGGGGGCAGGTCGGGGCCGGTCACGATCCGCGTGCCGTCGCCGCCCACGACGAGGGGGGCGATGGTCAGGCACAGCTCGTCGACCAGGCCCGCGGCGAGGAGCGCGCCGAGCACCCCGGGGCCGCCCTCCGCGAGGACCCGGCGGTGCCCCCGCGCGTACAGGTCGTCGAGCACCCCGCGCAGATCGACGGACTCGCCGTGACCCGAATACACCAGGGGCTCGGGGCCTCCCGGCGGGTAGAGCCGCGGCGTGCGCGGCAGGCTCCCGCGCGTCACGACGGCGAGCGCGGGGTGGTCCGGGGTGCCGTAGTCCTCGTCGCGCACCGTCGACGCGCCCACGAGAACGACGTCGGCGGCGGCGCGCAGGGCCGTGAAGACCCGCCGGTCGCCGTCGCCACCGAGGCCGCCGGAGCGGCCGTCCGCCGTCGCCGCACCGTCGAGGGAACTGATCATGCCCGCGCGGACGTGGACGCGGCCGGGGGCCGCGGGTTGCCGGTACGCGTGGGCGAGTGCGGCGTCGTCCGCCGGGAGTGCGTCGATCACGTCACGACCGTAGCGTGAGATTTTCCGGGGGCGGCGACCAGCGGATATGATCACCACTCATGACGCTGCATCTCGTGGACCGCAACCCGACGGTGACGCCGGATCAGATGGTGGAGCAGCTGGTTCCACCTGAGATGTTCAGCGAGGTCAGCTTCGACAGCTACATCCCCGACCCGAACGAGCCGACGCAGGCGGCCGCCGTGCAGACGGCGCGGACTTTCGTGGCGGACGTCGTCAAACTCACCAAGCAGCGCGGCAAGAAGGGCCTGTTCGGGCGCAAGAACACGCCGCCGCACGGCGTGGGCCTGTACCTCGACGGCGGGTTCGGCGTGGGCAAGACCCACCTGTTGGCGTCGATCTTCCACAGCGTCCCGTCGCCGAAGTCGTTCGGCACCTTCGTCGAATACACGCACCTGGTGGGCGCCCTCGGCTTCAACCAGTCCGTGGAGCACCTCGCCGACCGCACGGTGATCTGCATCGACGAGTTCGAGCTCGACGATCCGGGCGACACGATGGTGATGTCGCGCCTGCTCACCGAGCTCGCGGCGCGCGGGGTGTCGATCGCGGCCACCTCGAACACGCTGCCGGGGCAGCTGGGCGAGGGCCGGTTCGCCGCGCAGGACTTCCTGCGGGAGATCAACAAGCTCAGTTCGGTGTTCCAGTCGGTACGGGTCGACGGGCCGGACTACCGGCACCGTGATCTGCCGCCGGCGCCGGATCCGCTCCCGGAGGAGGAGCTGGTCGCGATCGCCGAGGCCGATCCGACGGCGACGCTGGACGATTTCGACGCCCTGTCCGCTCACCTGTCGAAGCTGCACCCGTCGCGGTACAAGCAGTTGGTGGAGGGGATCTCCAAGGTGTGCATCACTGGTGTGCACCCGGCGGAGAACCAGACCGTCGCCCTGCGGATCGTGGTGCTCGCCGACCGGCTGTACGACGCGGGGATCCCCGTGCTGGTGTCGGGCGCGAAGCTGGACGAGATCTTCACCCCGGAGATGCTGGCGGGCGGCTACCGGAAGAAGTACCTGCGCGCCACGTCGCGCCTGCTCGCGCTGTCCCGGTTCGCCTCGGCCGAGGCGAAGTAGCCGCCCCGAACACACCAACACCCGCCCGGGGATGTGTGGGCCGGGCGGGTGCATGGGTGAGGGTGTCGGAGTGTGAGACAGGTCTCACTTCGCTGACAACAGCCACTGTACGGGAACGTGTTATCCCCGCGAAAGGGGATCGCCCAATCCGGCGGGGCGGATTCGCCGGCCCCGGTTCTGCTGGAGTGGTTCAGCGCGTGAAGCGGGCGATAGCGTCCGCCGCCTCCTTGATCTTGGCCGAGGTCTCCTCGTCGTCGCCCGAGCGTGCCGCGTCCACGACGCAGTGGCTCAGGTGGTCCTCGAGCAGGCCGAGTCCCACCGCCTGCAGCGCCTTGGTCATGGCGGAGACCTGCGTGAGGATGTCGATGCAGTACTTCTCCTCGTCGACCATCCGCTGCAGGCCGCGGGCCTGTCCCTCGATGCGGCGCAGTCGCTTGAGGTACTCGTCCTTATCGGACATGTAGCCGTGGTGATGTTCGTGTCCGGGTTCGGCGGTCATGGACGCCATCTTACCCCCTAGGGGTATTGGGGACGGGCTCAGATCGGGGAGATGGAACGGCGCTTGTGCGGCACGCGCGGCGGCCGTCGCCGGACCCGCCCCAGCGCCTCCGCGAGCGCCGGTCGCGTCGCCGAGGGGAGCACCACGTCGTCGATGCCGAAGCCGTCGGCCGCGAGCAGCGGGTCGACATTGGCCTGGAACAGGGTGATCAGGTCGGACCGCGCGCGGCCGGGATCGGGCGCCGCCTCGTACTGGGCGCGGAACGCGAGATCGACCGCGCTCTCGATGGGGATCGCGCAGATCTCCGCGGTCGGCCACGCCAGCGACAGGTCCGCCTCGATGCTGCGGCCGCCGCCCATCGCGATGTACGCGGCGCCGTAGGCCTTGCGGGTCACGATCACGAACCGGGGCACGGTGGCCGCGGCGAGCTCGTAGCCGAGGCGGGCGCTGCGCCGCACCAGGTTCGTCTCCTCGGCGCCGGCCCCGACGAGGAACCCGGGTAGGTCGATGAGGATGAGCAGCGGCAGGCCGAACGCGTCGCACACCGCGATGAAGTGCGCCGCCTTCTCGCAGGCGCGGGCGTCCAGCGCGCCGGCGTGGAACCGCGGCTGGTTGGCGACCACGCCCACCGGGCGTCCGTCGATGCGCGCGAGGGCCGTCACGATGTTCGGGGCGTGCAGGCGCTTGAGTTCGAAGACGGTGTCGACGTCCGCGATCGCCTCGATCACGTCCACCACGTCGTAGGCGCGGCGCATCGAGGAGGGGACCAGGGTGTCGATCGCGTCGGCCGTGGCGCCGGGCTCGTGCGGGCCGGGGGAGATCATCGGTTCGCCGTCGGCGGAGGAGGGCAGGTAGCTGAGGAAGGCGCGGATCGAATCCACCGCCTCCTGCTCGGTATCGGTGACCACGTCGACCACGCCGCGCTCGGCCTGCAGATCCGCGCCGCCGATCTCCTCGTTGGTGAGGTTCTCGCCCGTCGCGGCCTGCACGAGCGGGGCGGAGGAGATGCCGATGGTGCCCATGCCCCGGACGATGGTCACGAAGTCGCAGCACGCCGAGATGTTCGCGGGCGCACCGAAACCCGGCCCCATCATCGCGGCTACGAGCGGCACGTGCCCGGAGAGGTCGGCCAGACGCAGCAGGAGCCGCGAGCCGGGTGCGGCGAGGCGGGAGTCGAGCGCCTCCTGCATGCGGTGGCCGCCGCCGTCCATCAGCATGATGAGCGGGATCCCGTCGAGCAGGGCCCGCTCGGCACACCGGTCCAGCTTCGCCATGCCGGTGGCGCCGTTGCTGCCGCCGAGCACGGTGAAGTCGAACGCGGCGATCGCCGCGGGCCGGCCGTCGATGTAGCCGACGCCGGTGACCACGCCGTCGCCCGGGGCGACCAGGGGAGCGGCGCCCTGCTGCGCCGGGCCGGGGCCGGCGAGCGCGCCGAACTCGTGGAAGCCGCCGTTCGCGAGGAGGACCACCCGCTCCCGGGCGGTCATCTTCCCGCGGGCGTGCTGCTTCGCCACCTTCTCCGCGCGGGCCTCGTCGGCGACGGCCCGGTAGGCGGCGCGGACGCGGTCGTTGAGAGCCTGTTCCGGCGTGGGTTCACTCACGCTCGGAAGTTAGCAGGCCGTCACGACGGGCGGGCGGCCGCTACCCGGGGAGCGAGTCGCCGGGGAAGCTCATGCACGGGTACACCGCGCTGTGCATCATCTCCGCGCGGACGCACGGATCGCCCGCGATGATCTCCTCGGCACGGTCGGTGGACACCGCCATGATCGCCATCCCCGCCATCGTGT
>JBEBXD010000192.1:0-4299 GCA_040391845.1 Tsukamurella paurometabola
GCAACGGCTACCGTCACCGCGACCTGGACACCCGGGTCGGGACGATTGATGTCGCTCTGGCCGAGTCGGTGATCGGGCTCTACAAGACCGAGCTGGTCAAGCCGCGTCGGCCGTGGAAGGGGCTCGACGACCTCGAGATCGCGACCGCCGAGTGGGTCGACTGGTTCAACCACCGCCGCCCGTTCGAGTACTGCGACGACCTCACGCCCGTCCAGGCAGAGGCCGCTCACTACGCTCGCCACCAGACCCCAGCAGAAGCTGGAGTCTCAAACTAGAAAGCCTCAGGACTCGCCGGGGTGATTCAGTCTCCGCGTTCCCGTCTTGCTTGCGCTGCGCGAAAGTCAGGGTTGGGGCGACTGTTCGCCGACGATGTTCCGGAGCCCCGGTACGGCGAATGGGGAGTCGTCGCCGCGCTCGGGCTCGTTGACCTTTTCTGAGGGTCAGGTTTGCGGGTTGATGGTGTAGTTGACGACTGTTCCGTTGCCTGTTTCGGCTTGGCCGGTGCGGATGGTGACGTTGAGGTCGCCGTTGGTGTAGGCGTTCATCCCGGGTAGGTCTTCGGACTCGGTGTAGCCGGCGGCGGTGAGCAGGGAGATCGCCTGCTGTTTGGCGGCGTCGGCTGCTTCGGGGACGTGGATCATCACGACCCAGATCCCTTCGGCTTCGGTGCCTGCGGCGCTCACGATGGTTCCCTCCAGCAGGGGCACCTCGTTGGTGGGGAATCCGTCGGGGAGCTCGGTACCGATCTGAATGTCGTCGCGTGGCCCGGCGGGGGTGTCCTGGTGGTCGCCGGCGGGGGTTTGCTCGCCGGGTTGTCCACTGGTCTGCCCGGTCGGTGTCCCAGTGTCGGTGTCGGTGTCCTTGCCGTGGGTGGAGCAGCCGCCCAGGAGCAGGATCCCCAGGCAGGCCGCAGCGATCGCACGCCGCCGGACGTGCGATGAGGAAGGAATGCTCACAGCCACCGAGGTTAGGGGTCGTGCCTGTGGTCGGTATCCGTGTGGGCTACTGGGGTGTGCCGGCCTGGTCGACGGCTTTCAGGTCTGGTCCAGGAGGGCGGCCAGTTCTCGGCGGGAGGTGATACCGAGCTTGTGGTAGGCGTTGGCGAGGTGGTATTCGACGGTGCGGCGGGACAGGTAGAGCTGGGCGGCGATTTCGGCGTTGGTGGCGTCCTGGGCGGCGTGAAGGACGACGTCGACCTCGCGGGGTGTGAGGTGCGCTAGCGGTGCGGGCGCGTCGGCGCGTCGTTCGCCGCAGGCGATCAGTTCCTGGTCGGTCCGCTCAAGCCAGGGGATGGCCTGCAGCCGGGTGAAGATCGCTCGGGCTTGGTGCAGGGGTTCGCGGGCGGCGCTCTTGCGGCGGTGGCGGCGGCGGGTCTGTCCCCAGGCCAGGTAGGTGCGCGCGATCTCGAACGGGCGGGGTGCTTGCTGGTGGTGCTGGATGGCTTTTTCGAAGTCCTCATCCAGGCCGGTGTCCAGCGCGGCGCATCGGGCCACCACGGCCAGGGTGCTGGCCCGGCCGGTCGCGGCGGCATCGCGGCGAGCCTGCTCAAGCGCGTGGCGGGCGGACTCGAGTTCACCGACGCGGTGTGCGGCTTCGTAGAGGTCGCCGAGGTGGTCGCCGAAGGCCCATTCGTGCAGCGACATCTGCTGCCGCTGTGTTTCGGCGGCCTGCAAGTGTCTTAGCGCGATGCTGGCGTCGCCGGTGCCGAGTTCGAGCAGGCCTCGGGTGCTGTGAACGGCGTACTGGTGCATCGGTGTGGTGGCGGTGGCCGCGATCGCTTCGTCGGCGAGCAGCGCTTCGAATCGGTCGCGTTGGCCGCGGCCTGCGAAGATGCGGGCCTGACGCAGGCGCATGGGGGCCAGGGCGAGCAGTGTGGTGGTGTGGGTCAGCTCGCGCGTGCGGGTGAACGCGGCGTCGGCGGCGTCCCAGCGGCCGAGGATTTCCAGGACCACGGCTTCCTGGGCCCACGACAGGGCCAGCGCGGTGGGCCGGACCTGCTGTTCGAGCCGGTGGCGTTGGGCCGCCAGTAGCTCCAGGGCGGTGGGCGCGGCGTCGAGCCAGGCCAGGTGGGTCACTGCGGGGGAGACCGGCAGCTCCGGCTGCAGCACCGCCTCTTCGGCAATCAACTCGTGGGCATGCTGGACGAGGAGATCGCCGGCCCCGGGCCGCCCGGCGAGCAGACGCAGCCCGTCGGCGGTGAACCGTTCCGCCGCGCTCTGGGCCGGGGACAGCGCCGCGGCCTGGTCGACGGCCGCGACGGCCTCGTCGAGGTGGCCGCAGATTCCGAGCACGAGCCCGTAGAGGGTCCACACGCGGCTGCTGTGTGCCGGTGGCAGCGCGGGGCAGAGATCGTCAAGGCGGGGACGCAGCCGCCTGGGGTCTGCCGCGTCAGCACCGCAGACCAGCCGCAGCATCAACGCGAGGGCCCGTTCGGTCGGCGTGCAGGACGGGTCGTGATCCAGGGTAGACAGCACATCGTTCAGCGCGTCTCCGGTGCCGGCCCGGAAGTACGCCTGGGCTGCCCGGATGAGGGACGCGCGGGCTGGTGCGCCGTACTGGCGACGGGCCGCGGCGTGCCAGTGCTGACCGGCGATCGGGAACGCTTCGCGGGCCTCGGCGGCCACGGCGGCGGCGATCGACGTCCGTACCACCTGCTCGTCATCGCCGGCGGCGGTCAGGTCCAGGTGGTGCGCGGCCCGTAACGGGTCACCGGCGAGCACCTGGGCGAGCACCTGGTGTGCCCGCAACCGTGCGGCGATGCTCACGGCATCGACGACCGCGCCACGCAGCGTCGGATGGGAGACGTCGACCCGGCCGTCGTCGCCCCAGAGGACCAGGCCCGCCTGTTCGGCTGGGGTCAGTGCCTGTTCGTCGAGTCCCAGCTGCCGCAGAGCCTCCAGCAACTCGCCGGTGGTCAGGTGGTCCAAGGCCACCGTGCACAGCGCCTGTTGGGCGGGGGCGGGTAAGGCGGTGATGCGGCGGATCTGGTCCTGGCGCAGGGCAGGTCCGGCACCGAGGAACCTTGGCAGCAGCACCCGGCCTGAGCGCTGGGCCGGGCTGAGGGCACGAGCCATGTCCACCAGCGCCAACGGCACGCCGTCGGCATCAGCGATCAGCCGCTCGGCCACGCCCGTGACGAGATCCGGGGCCGTGTCCTGAAGCAGCGTCCGAGCGGCGGCGTCATCCACGCCGGACAGGACGATGCTCTCCCCATCGAGCAGGCCCGCCTGGTCGGACGCGGCAACCGTCAGCACGCAGTCAGCCTCCAGGCGCCGCAGCGCGAACGACAGCACCGGTAGCGATGCCTCATCCAGCCACTGCAGGTCATCGATCAGCAGCAGGACCGGCCGGTCGGCCGCGACCGCGGCGAGGGCAGCGTGCAGGGCAACCCCCACGGCGAGCGGGTCCTGCCGTGCAGCGCCACCGTGCAGCATCGTCTCCAGGATCTGCCGATAGGGCCCGGGCAGCCGCCTGATCCAGGGCCGTGCCCGCTGTAGCAGATGCACCACGCCGGCGAAAGGAAGGCCACGCTCGGCCGGGTGGGACGAGCAGGCCAACACCAGCACGGCATCGTCGTCGGCCGTCTTGGCCAGTCGACGAAGAAGGTGAGTCTTGCCGATCCCGGGCGGTCCGCACACCGTGACCACGCGGGCTCGACCGGCCACGGCCTGAGCCAGGTGATCCTGCAACACGGCGAAGGCGTCTTCGCCAACCAACGGTGCGGCCATGAGCCGATTCTAGGAACCGCCGCTATGAGCCAACGCACGCAGCCACCCACCACCCCAGGACAGGGCGAAGGAGTGCTCGCCTCCGCCGGGACAGGCCCTCGCCCCGGCCGTTACGATCTTGTGCGGCGTACGCACACGGTGCCGCCGTCGCCCGGCACGATGACGATCTGGGCGCCGAGCGCGACGGCCCGCTCGTCTGGTGTGGCGACCGTGCCGGCGACCTGGACTCGGTCGCCTGGTGCCAGGACCCCTTCCCACACCGACAGTCGGCACTGGCGTGGTGAACCATCGCGGTAGCCGGCTTGATGCAGGAGCTGTGCGGCCCACGGCGCCTGATCGAGAGTGGTCTGCGGGGCCTTCACATCCCGGGCCAACACCACCCGCACGTGGCCGACCCGCACTAACGCCGCGCCGGTGTCGTCCTCGACCAGGAAGTCCACCGCCTGACATACCGACCGAGTCGACGACGCGGTTGCTCCGTCGAAGGGCCGCAACCGCAGATCCCGGGCCACATACTCCCTACCGGTGGCCTGGCTGACGGCCTCGACCTCCGCGGCGCGACGGCCCCCGC
>JBEBXD010000193.1:0-4221 GCA_040391845.1 Tsukamurella paurometabola
TCGCCATCACCCAGGTCTCCCAGCCCATCGACTTCGACCTGGCCTCGATCAGCGATCCGATCGCCGGGATCGTGCTCATGTTCGTCGCCGCGTTCGCCCCGTACATGACGTACAAGTTCATCTCGTTCGTCGGCTTCGACATGTACCACGCCATGTCCGCGGAACAAGAGGCAAAGTCCGCGATGAACCGGCCCCTGCCGACACCGATCAGCCCCGGCGGAGACGCACCGAAGAAGGTCCTGGACGCGAAGAGCGACGGCGGCGGCTCCCCATCCAGTGGAGGCGGAGGCGGAGGCGGCGGACCGACGCCGCCAAGCACGAGCGGCGGCGGCGCGGCCCCGGCCGCGGCAGGAGGTGGCGGGGCTGCCAGTGCCGGAGCGGGCGGTGCAGGCTCCGGAGCTGCCGCCGGTGGTGGGGCAGGTGCGAGCGCGGGAGCGGGAGCGGCCGGCGCCGGGGCGGCTGCCGGGCCAGTCGGGATCGCGGCCGTCGCCGGAGCGAAGGTCGCCGGGGCCGCCGCGACAGCTGGTCCGAAGGCCGGTGCCGCGATCGGCGGCGCGGCCGGTCAGCACGCGAGCGCCGCAGGTGAGACCCAGCCATCGCAGAACACGCCGCCGGCGCCGCCGCCCATTCCGGCACCGACCCAGGCACCGCCTCGGGCACCGGCGTCGTCGCCATCCCAGTCGGCGCCACCGGCGCAGTCCGCGTCTCCCGCGCAGGCCGCGCCGGTGCCGCCGGCCCCCACGAAGCCGAAGGAGTGAACAGGTGAGCACACACGCGGAGAAGTCGTATCCGTTGACGGCGGTGAAGTTCTCCCGCCTCACCCGCCGGGGAGTGATCCTCGGCCTGTCGCTGCCGCAGGTGGTCACGCTCGCCGTCGCCGTCCTCACCTTCGTCGGATCGCTGTATGCCGGGGGCGGGATGATCCTGGCCTGGAGCGCACCGGTCTGGGCCACCGCGCTCGCACTGACGTGGGTGCCGGTCGCGGGCCGGAAGGCGATCGAGTGGCTGCCGCTGTCGCTGCACTGGCTGTGGCGGGCGGCCGTCCGGCAGACTCTTTTCCGGCGTCGGGTCGTGAAGCCGCGTCCGGCCGGGACGCTGTCGCTGCCCGGGGACATGGCCGCGTTGCGGCAGTACGAGGACCCCGAGACCGGTGCGGTGATGGTCCACAACCCGCACGAGCAGACCTTGACCGCGCTGCTGGAAGTCACCCATCCGGCGTTCGTGCTCCTGGACCCGGGCGAGCAGGAACGCCGTGTCACCTCCTGGGGGCGCGTGCTCGCGACGTGTTGCCGGTCCGGGCGCATCGCGCGCCTGCAAGTCCTCGAACGCACGCTGCCCGACTCGGGCACCGGACTGGCGCAGTGGTGGGCCGAGCACGGCACCCACGACGACTCGTGGACCTCCCGCACCTACGCCGAGCTCATCGACCGCGCCGGCCCTGCCGGGGAGCGGCACGCCACAACGCTCTCGCTCTCGCTGGACATGAAGGCCGCAGGCCGCGCGATCCGTACCGCTGGTGGCGGGATCAAGGGCGCCGCTGCGGTGCTGCGGCAGGAGATGACCACGCTGGTCACCGCGCTGCGGTCCGCAGATCTGAAAGCCTCCGACTGGTACACGCCCGGACAGCTCGCGATCATGCTCCGCTCCGCCTATGACCCCGCGATCGCCGCCACGTTGGAGCGGGCCGGGGACGTCGGCCAGGATCTCGCCACGGCCGGACCCGTCGCGATCGAGGAGACCTGGAACGAGCTGCGCTCGGACTCCGCGCATCACGCGGTGCTGTGGATCAGCGAGTGGCCCCGGTCGATGGTCTACCCGGGGTTCCTGGCCCCGATCCTCCTCGCGTCCGGGGTGCGGCGAGCGTTCTCGCTGATCTGCACCCCGATCCGCTCCGACCAGGCCGCCCGCGACATCCGCAAGAAGAAGACCGAGTACATCTCGGACGCGGCGCAGCGGGCGAAGATCGGGCAGATCGAGGACGCCCAGCAGTCCGCCGAGTACCAGGACGTGCTCCAGCAGGAAGCCGACCTGACTAGCGGGCACGGCATCCTGCGTTACACCGGGCTCCTCGCGATCAGCGCGCCGAGCGCGGACGAGCTGGAGGCCGCTGTTTCCGACCTCGAACAGGCCGCGATCCAAGCCTCCTGCGAGACCAGACGGCTCGTCGGGCAGCAAGCACAAGCCTTCACCGCTGCCGCGCTCCCACTGGCACGCACCGTCTGACGGTGGGTCAGCGAGAACGTTGTGACTTGTTTTGAGTGTCGACAAGAACACCACGAACGACGCTGCGGTTGTCAGTATGAAAGATCTCCGAGCAGGTCAGGAGAGTGATCCTGGCCTGCGTGGGCTGTTCGCGCTCAGCGCCCGGCTCCGGCACCGGCTGCAACGGCCACAGAGTGTGGAAATCGACCGTGATGTCAGTGCCGGAGTCTGTCAGCCGGTAGGTGAAAAGGTGCGCGCGAGTTTCGACCTCGACGAGATCACCGGCAGCGAGTTCGGGGAACTGGGCGAAGGGTTCACCGTGCGTCACACGGTGAGCTGCGAGAACTAGATTCCCGATCTGCCCTGGGCGGGCGCCCTCCTCATGCCAACCGACTCCTTCAGCCAAAGTGGCCTGATCGAAGCCGGACAGGATCGGCATCGCATAGTCCACGCCAAAGCGAGGAATGCGCAGGAGGCCGATCCCCTCGCCGTCGGACCCGTTCTTCCAATGGGTCGTGATCTGCTGACGATGTTGCTCTTGCTTATGGCGGCTCACGATGTTCGTCCCGATGAGCTGCCATGCCACGTAGCCGAGCACAAGGACCGCGGCTGCGACCAGCACCAGGCCGGCCGCGATCAGGCCGCGCCGACGCGGCACGGTCAAAGACGGGGACACGCCGGGATTGTGTCACGGCCCTCGGCTGGGGACATCGCACGGATGCAGCGTCGGGTGTTGCTGCACACACCTTCCCATGCGGGCGTCAGCCTGCGAACGAGAACGCGGGAAAGGGCTTCATAGACATGGGTGCGGACAGCAGGAAGAAGCTCTATTCGACGGTGCTGATCGGGCCGGAGGCGGACAAGCGTCGACAGCGGAAGGCACGCCGGAAGGCCGCTGCTCGCATCCATGCCGAGGATGCCGCCGCACGGAAGGCCGAAGCGCAGGCGCGTTACGACGCCGAGCGCGCCGAACGTCGCGCGACGATCTACCTCCCGCGAGGAGGCGAGCCCGGTCCTGCCGCGTTGCGGTCCTACCGGCGCTTCCGGGTGCCCGCGCATCAGGACACCTCCGCGACGTTGGCCGGGGCGTATCCGTTCCTCGCCGAAGGCGGCCTGGGATCGGCCGGGGTGTTCGTCGGTCAGGATCTCTACTCCGGCGGTTCGTTCGTCTACGACCCGTGGGTGCTGTACCAGCGGGGCATCATCACCGCACCGAACATCGTCCTCGCGGGGATCGTGGGAGCGGGCAAGTCGTCGCTGGCGAAGTCGCTCTACACGAGGTCGATTCCGTTCGGGCGCCGTGTCTATGTGCCTGGCGATCCGAAAGGTGAGCACACTGCCGTCGCGGAAGCGGTGGGCGGCAGAGCGATCGTGCTGGGTCACGGGCTGTCCAACAGGTTGAATCCGCTCGATGAGGGGCACCGCCCCTCGGGGCTGTCGGATGCGGAGTGGGCGTCCTCGGTCGCGTCGCGGCGGCGAGACCTGATCGGCGCGCTCGCGGAGACCGTGCTGGATCGCGTGCTCTCTCCGCTGGAGCACACCTCGATCGACCTCGCCCTCACGGCGACGGTGCGGTCCGCGGACGTCCCGATCCTGCCGATGGTTGTGGACCGCATCCTCGCCCCCGACACCGGTGCCGATGAACGTCTCGCCGAGGACGGGCGGCTCGTCGGCCATGCCCTGCGCCGCCTGGTCGCCGGGGACCTGCAAGGGCTCTTCGACGGCCCCAGCACCGTGCGGTTCGATCCGTCCTTGCCGATGATCTCGTTGGACCTGTCCCGGGTGGCGGAGAACTCCACGCTCATCAGCGTGCTGATGACCTGTTCGTCGGCGTGGATGGAGTCCGCGCTGCTTGACCCGGCGGGCGGGCAACGGTGGGTGATCTACGACGAGGCTTGGCGGCTCATGTCCCACCCGGCCCTGCTCAAGCGGATGGACGCGCAGTGGCGGCTGGCGCGGCACTTCGGGATCGCGAACATGCTGATCTTCCACAAGCTCACCGACCTCGACAACGTCGGC
>JBEBXD010000194.1:0-4204 GCA_040391845.1 Tsukamurella paurometabola
GGCGACGATGGCCTCCGCGACGAGGGTCCGGCGATCCGGGTCCAAGCGCTGCTCGGGCTCGTCGAGCAGCAGAACCGAGCAGGGGCGCGCGAAGGTCACGGACAGCGACACGAGCTGCCGCTGGCCGCTCGACAGCTCGTGGGGGAAGCGATCGGCGAGGGCCTCGATCCCGAAGACCGCGAGCGCTCCCCCGCCCAGACCGGCCCAGGCGGGGCCGCCGTCTCCGCCGTCGGCGCGGCGCCCGCCCGCCCACGCCGCCTCGATCAGCGCGAGCTGATCCCTGATCGTGAGGTCCGGATAGAGCGTCGGGGGCTCGATGAGCGCCGCGATGTGCTCCCGCACCTCCCGCCGGCGCTCGTCCAGCGGAGCATCGCCGGAGGCCCTGAGCCGCGCCGACCCCGCGCTCGGCTTCAACCGCCCCGCGAGCACCCGGAGCAGCGTCGTCTTACCGGCTCCGTTCGGTCCGCGCACCACCGTGCACACCCCCGCCGCGAGCTCGATAGAGGTCTCCGGCAGCAGCACGGCTCCGTCGAGCCGCACCGCGACGCGCTCGGCCAGCAGCACCGGGTCGCCCGGCACCGGGTCGCCCAGCACGCCCGCGCGATCCGCCGTCAGGGCTTCGCCTGACGCATGACCTTCTGCGCCGCGCGGCGCTTCAGCCACTTGTCGATGACGAAGGCCATGAAGATCCAGCCTCCGAGCGCCGTGATCACCCACACGATGATGGGCGCGAGCACCCACGTCTCGACGCCGTGGATCTCGATGCCGCCCTGGAACAGCGAGGCGACCCACAGCGCGAGCAGCGTCGCGACGAGCCCGACACCGCCGGCGAGCGGGGCCGCGTAGCGCTGCGCGAGATTCAGCACGAAGGGACCGAGCACCGCGTGGGCGACGGTGAAGACGCCGAGGGCAGTGAGAAAGCCCCCGAGGTGCAGTTCGAAGCCCGGCAGCGCGAAGTGGACGATGACGAGCGCGATCGCCGCGAGCACCACCTGGGAGATGATCTGGAACAGCAGTCGCACGATTCGCTCCTCTCACCGGGTTCGCGTGGGCGGCCGCGCCCCCGCTCTGGTGCTCTCAGCGTAGCGCAGCGGAGTCGCTGTCGGGGGGGGGGCGGGCGCCCCCCCCGCCCCCCACAAGACACCGACGAGGACCCGCAGGGGGGGGGCACAAGACCCGGGCGGGCCCGGCCCGGCCCCCTCTCCCGGGGGTCGGGTGGGGGGCCGCCCCCCCGCTCTGGGGCTCTCCGCGTAGCGCAGGGGTGGCGCTGTGGGGGCGGCGCCTTCCGCGCCGCACGTCAGCTCTTCGCGACGATCTCTCCCGGCTTCGGGCGGAACAGTCGCGCGGGCAGTCCCGGGCCGTCCCACACCTGGATGATCCCCCAGGCCACCGCGGCGATCGGCACCGCGAGCACCGCGCCCAGGATGCCGCTCAGCACCGTGCCGATGGTCAACGCCAGCAGGATGACGAGCGGGTGCAGCTTGAGTGCACGCCCCATGAGCACCGGTTGCAGGAAGTTGCCCTCCAGCTGGTTGACCAGCACCACCACACCGACGACGAGCACCGCGCTGAGCGGTCCGTTGGCGACGAGCGCCACGAGCGCGGCGAGGATCCCCGCGAGGGTGGCGCCGACGAGCGGGATGAACGAGAGCACGAAGACGAGCACCGCGAGCGGGATCGCGAGCGGCACCTGCAGGATGAGCAGGCCGATGTAGATGCCGATGGCGTCGACCGCGGCGACCGAGGCGGTGCCCCGCACATAGGAGCCGAGCGTCGACACCGTCTTCTCGCCGACGCGCTCTGCGCGGGCGAGGGCCCGCCCCTCGAAGGGGCGCAGCATGAAGCGCCAGATCTTCGGCCCGTCCTTCAGGAAGAAGAACAGCACCACGATCATGAGGACGAGACCCGTCACGAAGCTCGTGATCACGCCCACCCCGGCGAGCGCCCCCGAGCCGAACTGCGCACTCGTGAGGAAGTCGACGATCTGGTCGCCCCACTCGCGCAGCTGCGCATCGGGCGGCATGAAGGGCAAGCCGCGCACCCAGTCGATCACCTGCGCGAAACCGTCCTGCGCCTGCGCCGAGAGCTCGTCCCACTGGTCGCGCACCGCCCACACGATGAGCCAGCCGATCCCGGTCAGCAGCAGCACGATGGCGAGCAGCACGATCACGGTCGCGAGCGCCGAGGGCACCCGCCGATCCCGCAGCCAGGTCATCACCGGCAGGAAGGTGCTCGCGAAGATGAGTGCGAGCAGGATCGGGATCACGACGGTGGTGAGCTGCCGCATGCCGATGATCGCGCCCGTCGTGAGCACGAGCACGATGATGATCTGCAGCGATCGTGTCGCGAGCAGGCCGAAGCTGTCGCCCCAGACCCGCCTGGGGCTGCTGGATTCTGCCGCGACACCGCCTGTCGGGCCTCCATCAGGGCCGGCGCCCACGCCCGCGCTCCGCTCGAGCCGTGCGACGCGATCCTCGATCTCGCGTCTCCCCCACCATCCGAACATCTCGGTCCTCCGTTCGTCCTCCCCCAGACTAGGAGCTTGCACCGACTTTCGGGTGGATCCCGCGGCGGTTCGCGGCGAAGGATGCCCGTTCAGCCGAGGGGCGCCCGGTGCCCGCGTCCTAGCGCTGCACCGCGCGGTCCGCGATGAACGCGCGCAGCTCCGCCTCGTCGTCGGCCATCTCGGTAACGTGCTGCGGCAGCTCGAGCAGGCCCGCGAGGTGCTCGGGGATGCCGATGCGCTCCCCCGTCGCCTCGAACACGATCTCGGGGAACTTCGCCGGCTTCGCGGTCTCGAGCACCAGCATCGGCACACCGGGCTCCACGCGCTCGCGCGCCACCTTCACACCGTCGGCGGTGTGCGGGTCGATCAGCACCCCGCTCGTCTCGAACACCGAGCGGATCGTCGCGACGCGATCCGCGTGCGTGCTCGTGCCGCTCTGCAGGCCGAACTCGGCCTCGAAGCGGGGCAGCTCGGCGGTGAGGTCGATCCGGCCCGTCTCGTCGAGCTCGCGCCAGGCGGCGGCGAGCCGCTCGGGATCGCGGCCCAGCAGGTCGAACACGAAGCGCTCGAGGTTCGAGGCCTTCGAGATGTCCATCGACGGGCTCGAGGTCGCGTAGGTCTCGGCGGCGGCGCGCGGCGCGTAGACGCCGGTGCGGAAGAACTCGTCGAGCACGTTGTTCTCGTTGGCCGCGAGCACGAGGCGGCGGATCGGCAGGCCCATCGCTCGGGCGAGGTGACCCGAGAGGATGTTGCCGAAGTTGCCCGAGGGCACCGTGAACGAGACCTCGAAGCCGGCGCGCTCGGCCGCGGGCACGCCGTCGGTGGCGCGCAGCCACGCCCAGAAGTAGTAGACCATCTGAGCGCTGATGCGGCCCAGGTTGATCGAGTTGACGGTGCCGAGGTGGTTGGCGCGCTTGAACCCGAGGTCGCCCGAGAGCGCCTTGACGAGGTTCTGGCAGTCGTCGAAGACGCCCGCGACCGCGATGTTGTGGATGTTGTCGTCGGCGAGCGAGTACATCTGCGCGCGCTGGAAGTCGCTCATGCGGCCCTGGGGCGAGAGCATGAACACCGCGATGCCGTCCTTGCCGCGCAGCGCGTACTCGGCCGCCGATCCGGTGTCGCCCGAGGTGGCGCCGATGATGTTGAGCGCGCGGTCGCTGCGCGCCAGCACGTACTCGAGCGACTGCCCGAGGAACTGCATCGCCATGTCCTTGAAGGCGAGCGTCGGTCCCTCAGACAGGCCGACGAGCGCAATCCCGTCCTCCAGCTGCGTGAGCGGCACGACCTCGTCGGCCACGAAGTTCTCGGCGCTGTAGGCGGCGCGGCACATGGCGGCGAGGTCGTCGCGCGGGATGTCGGTGGCGTACAGGCCCAGGATCTCGGTCGCGAGCTCGGGGTAGGCGAGGGATCGCCAGGCCTCGATCTGCTCCGACGAGACCTGCGGCACGGTCTCGGGCACCACGAGTCCGCCGTCGGTGGCGAGCCCCTCCAGCAGGATCGCGCTGTACGGTGCAGGCTCCATGCCGCCGCGGGTCGAGATGTACTTCACCGATGCTCCTTTGTCGAGGCCAACCCGACCATTCTATTCGCCGCACCCAGCCGTCGCCTGGCCATCAGCCCATCTGCCGGGTTCGTGCGCTGCAGTGCATCCGGGATCTGCCGAAGATATGCCGCTCGCAGCTCGATCCGGCATATCTT
>JBEBXD010000195.1:0-4120 GCA_040391845.1 Tsukamurella paurometabola
GCTCCGGCACCATCGCCCGCCCCGGCCGCGCGGCCGCAACCGATGCCCCCGGCGGCACCGGCACCGAAGCCCGCACCGGCACCGATGCCCGCCGCGCCCGGCGCCGGTTGCCCCGTGATCAGCGTCCGGTCCCTGGTGAAGAGCTACGGCGACGTGCGCGCGGTGGACGACGTCTCCTTCGACGTGACGCCGGGAACCACGTTCGCGTTCCTCGGCACCAACGGCGCCGGCAAGTCCACCACCATCAGCTGCATCACCACGCTGAAGTCGGTGACCTCCGGCGAGATCCACGTGGCCGGGATGCGGGTGGGTAAGGACGATCTCCAGATCCGCCGGGCGATCGGCGTGGTCTTCCAGGAGTCCCTGCTCGATCCCGCGCTGAGCGTGAAGGAGAACCTCGCCCTGCGGGCCAGCTTCTACGGCATCGACTCCGGCACCACCCGCGAGCGCATCGAGGGCCTCTCGACCCTGCTCGACCTGGAGGAGTTCCTCACCCGCTCGTACGCGAAGCTCTCCGGCGGGCAGAAGCGGCGCGCCGACATCGCGCGGGCGCTGATCCATCAGCCGCGCATCCTGTTCCTCGACGAGCCCACCACCGGGCTCGACCCCGACTCCCGCGACCGCGTCTGGTCCACGATCCTCGACCTGCAGAAGCGGCTGCGGCTCACCGTGTTCCTCACCACCCACTACATGGAGGAGGCGGAGCGGGCGGACCGCATCGCGATCATCGACCACGGGCGGATCGTGACCTCCGGAACGCCGACGGAGCTGCGAAGCATCCACGCGAAGGACGAGCTGCGGGTGACGCTGCGCGATCCGCGCCGCTTCGATCAGCGCCTGGGCTCCCGGGCCGTCCGCGCGGGCGACGTGCGGCGCGTCGCCGTGGAGTCAAGCCGGGAGGCGATGGCGCTGCTGCGCGAGTTCGACGCCGACATCACGGATTTCGAGTTCCGGCACGGAACCATGGACGACGTGTTCCTGAACATCACGAGGAACGGTGGCCGATGACGCTGTACCACCTGACCAAACGCAACGTGGTCGTGTTCTTCCGGGACCCGGCCGCGGTGTTCTTCTCGCTGCTCTCCCCGATCATCCTGTTCGTGCTGTTCTCCGCGTTCCTCGGCGGCGTGCAGACCGACGCGCTGCAGAAGTCGCTGCCGACCGCGAGCGGTGACGCGGTGGACGCCTTCGTGTACTCCTGGGTGATCGCCAACCTCGTGATGATCACGACGGCCACCACCAGCCTCTCCGCCCTCGTGGTGTTCGTGAACGACAGGGTGGGCAACGTGTTCCGCGACTTCCTGGTCTCCCCGATCAAGAGGCTGCACCTGATAGGGAGCTACCTGCTCGGCGCGTTCCTGGTGTCCGTGGCGCTCAGCGCAGCGGTCCTGGTCCTGGCGGAGGTGTACCTCGGGACGGTCTACTCGGCCGCGCTGTCCGTGGGCGCGTTCCTGCAGGCGTTCGCGCAGCTGATCGGCTTCTGCCTGTTGTTCTCCGCGATCTGGAGCCTGGTCGTCACGTTCATCGGTTCCAACGGGGTGTTCACCTCGGTGGCGACCATCGTGGGCACCGCCGGGGGCTTCCTGGCCGGGGCGTACATCACCGTCGGCGCGCTGCCCAAGGGGGTGGTCACGTTCATGAACCTGCTCCCGCTCAATCAGACGGCCACCCTGATGCGCGCGCCGTTCACCAGCGGCCCGCTCGACACGCTCGCCGGTTCGTCGGAGCAGGCGCGCGACACCGTCCGCGACGAGTACGGCCTGATCCCCCACATCGCCGCGGCGGAGGTCTCCTCGTGGGCGCTGTGGCTGCTGTTCGTGGTCCTGTTCGCGGTGTTCGTGCTGCTCGGCGCGTGGCGCATCGGCCGCCGCATCGGGTAGTCCCGCCGACCGCACAGACGCCACCGCGGCTCCGCGAGCACCAGGTCACGTCCGCGTAACAAACCGGCCCGACCGCGGAAACACCGTGCGGGCACGGTGTCGCCATGGACGTGGAGACGGTGTGCGGCTACTGCGGGGTGGGCTGCGGGCTCACCCTCCGGGTGCTCGACGGTGCCGTCGCCGGCTCGGTCGGCACGAAACACCACCCGGCGAACCGGGGGCGGCTGTGCACCAAGGGCGCCACGACGGTGGACCTGCTCACCGCCGGGGGCCGGCAGACGCGGGCCGAACTGCGGGACGAACGGGACGCCGCCCGCGGCACCGTCGGCCTCCGGGACGCGATCGCCGCCACCGGACGCCGCCTGCGGGAGATCCGGGACCGCTGCGGGCCGGACGCCATCGCCCTGTACGTGAGCGGACAGATGACGCTGGAGGCCCAGTACCTGGCCACCAAGCTGGCGAAGGGGTTCCTGGGCACGAAGTGGATCGAGTCCAACTCGCGGCTGTGCATGGCGAGCGCGGGCACGGGGTACAAGCAGAGCCTCGGTTCCGACGGCCCGCCCGGCAGCTACGACGACCTGGACCACGCCGACGTGTTCCTGGTCATCGGCGCCAACATGGCCGACTGCCACCCGATCCTGTTCCTGCGCATGATGGACCGGGTGAAGGCCGGCGCGAAGTTGATCGTGGTGGACCCGCGCCGCACCGCCACCGCCGCGAAGGCCGACCTGCACCTCGCGGTGCGGCCCGGCACCGACCTGGCCCTGCTGAACGGGCTCCTCGCGCTCCTGGTCGAGAACGGCGCGATAGACCACGACTTCATCGCGGCGCACACCGAGGGCTGGGACGCGATGCCGGCGTTCCTCGCGGACTACCCTCCCGGGCGGGTCGCGGAGATCACCGGCCTGGACCCCGCGGACATCACCCGCGCCGCGGAACTCATCGGCGACGCCGAGAACTGGACGAGCCTGTGGACGATGGGCCTGAACCAGTCCACGCACGGCACCTTCAACACGATCGCCCTGTGCAACCTGCACCTCGCGACCGGCGCGATCTGCCGACCCGGATCCGGCCCGTTCAGCCTCACCGGGCAGCCGAACGCGATGGGCGGCCGCGAGATGGGCTACATGGGACCGGGCCTGCCCGGCCAGCGTTCCGTGCTCGCCGACGCCGACCGCGCGCACGCCGAGCGCCTCTGGGGGCTGCCCGGCGGCACGATCCGCCCCGAGGCCGGTCAGGGCACCGTCGAGATGTACCGGGAGCTGGCGGCCGGGACGATCAAAGCGGCCTGGATCATCTGCAGCAACCCGGTCGCGTCGATGGCCAACCGCTCCACGGTGATCGACGCGCTCCGCGCCGCGGAGCTGGTGGTGGTGCAGGACGCGTACGCGGGCACGGAGACGGCGGCGTACGCCGATGTCGTTCTGCCGGCGGCACTGTGGGCCGAGACCGACGGGGTGATGGTCAACTCCGAGCGCTGCCTCACCCGCACCGCGGCCGCCACCCCGCCGCCGGGCGACGCACTCGAGGACTGGCGGCTGATCTGCCTCGTCGCCGCCGAGCTCGGCTACGGTGACGCCTTCGACTTCCCGGACGCGGCCGCCGTTTTCGAGGAGCTCAAGGCGTTCCACAATCCGCGCACCGGATGGGACGTGCGGGGTGTCGATCACGGCCGCCTCGCCGCCGGGCCGGTGCAGTGGCCCGCTCCCCCGGGGGCGCCGGACCGCAACCCGATCCGCTACCTCGCTCCCGACGGCGGGCTGCGGTTCGCGACCCCGTCGGGCCGTGCGCGGTTCCTGCCCCGGCCGCACCTCCCGCCGGCGGAGCTGCCCGACGACGAGTACCCGATGATCCTGACCACCGGCCGGCTCGCGCACCAGTGGCACACCATGACCAAGACCGGGCGGGTCGCGAAACTGAACCGGCTCAACCCCGCCCCCTTCCTGCAGGTCAATCCCGAGGACGCGGAACGCCTCGGCCTCACCCCCGGTGCGCGGGTGCGGGTGTCGAGCCGCCGCGGCGGCGCGACGCTGCCGGTGGCGATCGACGACGCGGTGCGGCCCGGAGTGTGCTTCGCCCCCATGCACTTCGCCGACGCGTTCGGCGGGGACGTGGCGGTCAACGCGGTGACCAACGACGCGGTGGACCCCGAGTCCCTGCAGCCCGAGTTCAAGGTGAGCGCCGTCGCGCCCACCCCGCTTCCGCCCGAGCCCGAGCCCGCCGCACCCGGGGCCGGCCCC
>JBEBXD010000196.1:0-4059 GCA_040391845.1 Tsukamurella paurometabola
TCGCGGCCGGCCTGGCGTTCACGCCCGTGCCCGCCGGGACCGACACCCCGGCGGGTACAGCGCGGCGATCCGCCCCGGACTTCCCGCTGCGGGTGAAGGTCCTCGGGCGCCGCGAGCACCCGGACGTGGCGCGGGTGGAATCCGTGCTGTGGCGGCTCAGCCGATGACCGCGACCGCCAGGATCGACGCGGTGTTCGCCGATGCGGGCTGCAACGGCTGGCTGCACGCGCGGGTGATCGGCGGTGCGGCGGGCGAACTCTCGGTGGGCGCCGATCAGCCGGTGGTGCCCGCCTCGGTGTACAAGGCGGTGCTGCTGGTGGCCGCCGCCCGCGCCGTCGACGCGGGCCGGCTCGACCCCCTGGCCCGGGTCACCGTCGACCCCGCGGCGGCGACGCCCGGCCCCACCGGCATCGCGACACTCTCTGATCCGGTGCAGATGAGCGTGCGGGACCTGCTGCGCTCCATGATCGCCGTCTCCGACAACGCGGCGGCCGGCGTCCTCATGCGCTTGGTGGGCCTGGACGCCGTGCAGCGCACCGCGCGGGAGCTGGGGCTCGACGGGACCCGGATCGTGGGCGGCGACGCGGAGATCCAGGCCGAGATGATGGCCGAGACCGGAACCCGCACCGCCGCAGAGGCGTTCGCCGCCCTCGCCGACGACGACCTCGCGCGGCCGGTGCGCGCCTACGACCCCACGTTCGGCAGCGCCACCACCGCCGCGGACATGACCGCGCTGCTCGCCGCGATCTGGACCGACTCCGCCGCCTCCCCCGGACAGTGCGCCTTCGTCCGCTCCGCGCTGGCGGGGCAGGTGTTCCGGCACCGGGTGGCATCCGGGTTCGGTTCCGCGCCGTCGATCGCGGGGAAGACGGGCACGCTCGGGGCGCTCCGCAACGAGGTCGCGGTGATCGCCTACCCGGGCGAGCACCCCGTCGCGGTGGCGGTGTTCACCCACGCCGCGCGCAACGATCCCAGCCTGCCGCGGGTCGACGCGGCGATCGGCGCGGTGGCCGCGATCGCGGTGAACACGCTTCGCACACCCATCGACCAGCACTGATAGCGAGACGCTATCGTCGCCGCCTGGTTCGCTCTTTGTCGGGTATCACGATCCCGCGTTGACTGGACGCATGCGTTCGCTCCCCGCCGTCCTCGTGGTCGCCGCCCTCGCCGCCTCGCTCGTGGCCTGTTCCGAGGACGACGTGGTCGGCAAGTTCGCCGCCGCGCTCTCGGCCCGCGACGCGTCCCGGGCCGCGAACCTGACCTCCGATCCCGGCGCCGCGACGACGGCCCTGCAGGACACCTTCGACGGCATGGGCGGCGCGAAGCCGACCGTCAGCGCCGGCAAGGACGGCGACGAGCGGACCCTCACCTGGTCCTGGGCGCTCCCGCGCGAGCACGCCGTGCGGTTCACCACCGACGTGGCCTCCGGGGGCGGCAAGGTCACCTGGCGGCCCACGATCGTGCACCCCGACGCCTCCGCTGACGGCGCCCGGCTGCTGTACGCGGACGACAAGCCCTACACCACGCCCGTCGTCGACCGGAAGAACGCGCCGCTGATGACGTGGCAGACAGTCACCGTGGTGAACCTCGCCCCCGAGAAAGCGGCCTCGGCGGCGGACGCGCTGGCCACCCGCCTGAACCCTGTGGATCCGACGGTGACCGCCGCGGGCCTGCGGAAGGCCGTGGCGGGCAAGGACTCCCCGACCGCCGTGATCTCGCTGCGCGCGGCCGACGCGAAGAAGGTGGGGCGGCTCACCGGGATCGACGGCGTCACGGTCCGCGAGGAGGGCCGCCTGCTCACCGCCGCCCCGGTGCTCCGCTCGCCCGTGGTCTCGGGGCTCGAGGAGCGCTGGCGCAAGGACATCGACGCGGCGGCCGGCGCCTCGGTCACCCTCGTGGACCACGACGGCAAGCCCCTCCGGCTCGTCGAATCCTTCCCGGCCGCGCGGGTCGAGCCCGTGCGCACCACCCTGGACGCGGGGCTGCAGCGGGCGGCGAATCTCGCTGTGGCGGGCGAGAAGCGGCCGGCCGTGCTGGTCGCGATCCGCCCGTCGACGGGCGGCATCCTCGCCGTCGCGCAGAACGCGGCGGCCGACAGGCAGGGGCCGATCGCGCTCACCGGCCTCTACGCGCCAGGCTCCACGTTCAAGACGATCACCACCGCCGCCGCGCTGGGCGCCGGCACCGTGACCGCCGATTCGCCGCTGCCCTGCCCGGGGCGGGCGCGGTTCGGCGACCGCTCCATCCCGAACGAGGACGAGTTCGCCCTCGGCACGGTCCCGCTGCACACCGCGTTCGCCCGCTCCTGCAACACCACGATGGCCGGGCTGGGAACGAAACTCGGCGATACGGCGCTGCGCGACACCGCGCGGACCTTCGGCCTCGGCGTCGACTTCACCGTTCCCGGCGTCACGACGGTGACCGGATCGGTCCCCGCGGCGCGCACGCCCGCCGAACGCGTCGAGGAGTCCATCGGGCAGGGGCGCGTCACCGCCTCGCCGTTCGGGCTCGCCGTGGTCGAGGCCTCGCTCGCCGCGCGCACGACCATCCGGCCCGCGCTGTTCGACGGTGAGCCGGCCCGCGCGGACGCGCCCGCCTCGCGGATCGACCCGTCGATCGCGGAGGCCCTGCGGAGCGCGATGCGCGAGACGGTGACCGCGGGAACCGCGACCGCGCTGCGCGACATCGACGGCCTGGGCGGCAAGACCGGCACCGCCGAGTTCGGCGACAACACCCACGCGCACGGCTGGTTCGCGGGCATCGTCGGCGATCTGGCCTTCGCGACTCTGGTGGTGTCCGGCGAGAGCTCCGCGCCCGCCGTCTCGATCAGCGGCGCCTTCCTCCGCGGCGCCGGCGGCGATCTGCCCTGACCCGCAGCGCGATCGCACACTGATTGCTACTCTTAACCCGATATTCACTACGAGGGGGTTCCGCATGTCCCGCACGCTCGGCCGTCGCACCCTGGCCACCGGCCTCGCCGCGTTCGGCCTGATCTCGATGACCTTCGTCTCCCCGGTCACCACCGGCGCCGCGAACGCGCTCGTGCCCTGCCCGCAGGGGCAGATACCGTTCTGGAACGGCCAGAACTGCGCGGTCCAGTTGTGCATGCCGCCCTACAACCCGACGTTCCCGCCGTGCATCATGGCCGCGCCCACGCCCACACCGGTTCCGGCGCCCACCGCGCCGGGCGCCGTACCCGGGATGCCGTGACCTAGTATCGGCCCGTGTTCGTCAAGGTGTGCGGGCTGACCACGCCCGAATCCGTCGACGCCGCCGTGCGCGCGGGGGCGAATGCGGTGGGCTTCGTGTTCGCCCCCGGCAGCGTGCGCCTCATCTCCGCCGCCGACGCCGCGCCGCTCGCGGCGCGGGTGCCCGGCGGCGTGGAGACCGTCGGGGTGTTCCGCCGCCAGCCGATCGACGAGGTGCTGCGCCTCGCGCGGGCCGCCGGCGTCACGACGGTGCAGTTGCACGGCGACGAGCCCGACGATCACTTCGCGCGCGCCGCCGACGCCGGCTTCGCCACCATCCGCGCCGTCTCCGCGGCGCGCTACACCGCCGCCGGCCACGCGGGCGGCGAACGCCTCCTGATCGACGCGACGGTGCCCGGCTCGGGCGCCACCTTCGCCCCGGAGGACCTGCCGGTGCCGCCCACCGCGGACTGGCTGCTCGCGGGCGGCCTGCGGCCCGGCAACGTGGGCGCTCTCATCGCCGCCTTCCGGCCCGCCGGCGTGGACGTCTCCAGCGGCGTCGAATCCGCCCCCGGCGTCAAGGACCCCGCGCTGATCGCGGAATTCGTAGCCGCCGCCCGGGCGTAGAATCGGCACCCATGCGCCCGCCGCCCGGCCCCGACGCCACGTTCCGTGGCACGGCGATCGGCGCGCTCTCCTTCGCCGCGAGCCTCACGGCGCACGCGGCGGCCATGCACGCGACGGCCGTACCCATGGCGGGCCACGGGATGCACTCCATGCACGGGATGCACTCCATGCATTCCATGCCCGCTGCCGCGGCGGCCTCGATCCCCGTCACCTCCGTGCTGCTGCTGGCCGCCGTCTGCGCGGC
>JBEBXD010000197.1:0-3947 GCA_040391845.1 Tsukamurella paurometabola
TGGCCAACCTCGAGTCGGTGCGCACCTACGAGGGCACCGACGAGGTGCACCAGCTGGTGATCGGGCGCGAGCTGACGGGCATCGCGGCCTTCTAGCGCGATCCTGGGCGGCGGCCGCCGCGCCCCGCGCCGCTCCGCCGCCCCGCCCTCCATGGCTCCGCCGCTCCGCCGCCCGGTGCCCCGCGCCCCCGCCGCCCCGCGGGCGCTCCCGCGGAAGATATGGGATCTGCAGAAGATATGTTGGGCTCAGGAGAGTTCGGCATATCTTCTGCAGATCCCATATCTATCGCCGGGTCCGGCCTCATTCATAGCCGGGTCCGGCCTCGGAGTCCCGACCCCCGCGCAATAGTTCTATCTGATGTAGAGTTATTGCCGTGCTGGTGAGAGTGAACGAGGCGAGCGAGCGGCCCATCTACGCCCAGATCGCGGATTCCGTGCGTGCGGACATCGCGGGCGGTCGGGTCGGCCCCGGCGCCGCCCTGCCGCCCGCGCGGGAGGTGGCGACCGGGCTCGGCATCAACGTGCACACCGTGCTGCGCGCCTACCAGCAGCTGCGGGACGAGGGCCTGATCGACCTCAAGCGCCGTCGCGGCGCCGTGGTGACGCAGCGCGCGACCGGCGTCGCGGCGTTGCGCGACGAGGTGCGGCGCCTCGTGGACCGGGCCGCACGGCTCGGAGTCGACGCCGCCGCGCTCGCGGCGCTCGTCGAGAGCACCGCGGAGTCGGGCACGGCCGTCGACGGTCCGCCCGGCATCGGGGACGGAACCGCGAAGGTCGCGTCTCCCGTTCCGCCCATCCACCCCGCCGCGGAGCACGCCGCATGAGCGGAGACCGCCACCTGCGGGCCGTCGGGGGAACCGGGGAGGAGACGTTCGCGGGCGCCGAGACGCCCGATCCCACGCCGCTCGCGCCGCAGCAGCAGCGGGAGCTGCGGCGCGCGAAGCGGGCGGCCCTGTGGATCGGACTGATCCTGCCGCTGGCGCTGACCGCGGCGGCCGCGACGGTGCTCATCGTCTGGCTGCCCCGCCTGCCCGATCCGATGGCGACGCACTGGTCGGGCCGCGGCGCCCCGGACGGCTTCATGCCTCCGGCCGCCGGCATCGCCGTCTTCGCCGGTCTCGGCATCGGGATGAGCGCGCTGCTCGGCCTGCTGGGCGTGTTCGGCGGCAAGGCGACGGCCCCCGTGTGGTCCGGGATGAACCGCTTCCTCGCGGCGACGTCGCTGGGAGTCGTGACGCTCGTCATGGTGCTCGCGGTGCTCAGCGCGCGGATCCAGCTCGACCTCGCCGACGCCCGCGATGCCCCCGGCATCGGCGGCGTGATGGCGATCGGCTTCGCCGCCGCCATCGTCGGAGGCGGGGCGGGCTTCCTCGTGCAGCCGAGCCTGCGCATCGAGTCCTCGCGGCGGAACGTTCTCCGCCCGCTCGAACTCGGCGAGAACGAGCGGGCGGTGTGGGTCGGCGAGATCCGCCCGTCGCGCGCCTTCGCCTGGGTGCTCGGAACGACGCTGGTGGTGACCTCGGCGACGATGCTGTGGCTGGTGCTGCTGGGCGGGCCGGGGTGGTGGATCCCCGTGGGCGTCGTCGTGCTCATGCTGGTGCTGGCGGTGACCTGCTCGTGGTTCCGGGTGCGCGTCGACGAACGCGGCATCGAGGCCCGGTCGTTGGCCGGGTGGCCCCGATTCAGCGTGCCGGCCGAGGATGTCGCGAGCGTCGAGGCGCGGGAGATCAATCCCCTCGGCGAGTGGGGCGGCTGGGGCACCCGGTGGGTGCCCGGCACCGGCTTCGGGATCGTGATGCGCACCGGCGAGGGGATCCTGATCACACGTCGGGACGGCAGGCTCTTCGCGGTGACCGTGGACGATGCGGCGACCGGTGCGGCGCTGCTCGAAGCGGTGGCTGCACGGGCCGCGGGGGAGAGGGACTCGAATGTCGGAGGTGACGGGTAGCGTGACGGACATGGAACCGCAGAAGACCGTTGCAGTGGCCGGACCGCCGCGCGCGGATCGACCCGAGCGGGGTGAAGTGCCCTGGGGTGCGGTCGCGCTGTTCGTGGTGCTCGCCTACGGGCTGGCCTGGCTCGTGGCGCTGCCGCTGTGGCTCATGGGCCCCGAGGCGTCCGGTTTCCCGGTGCTCTTCGGTCTGCTCGCGATGGCGATGATGCTCACCCCGGCCATCGCCGCGATCATCGTCACCTTCGCGATGCGCGTGCCGCGGCGCGAGCGCCTGCGCTTCCTCGGCATGTGGCCGCTCCGGCCCGCGAAGCGCGTCGTCTGGTTCACCGTCGCGGCGCTGTTCGCCCCGCTCGTCATCGGGCTGGTGACGACCCTGCTCGCGGCGATGCTGGGGTGGGTGCGGATCGATCTCGTGCACCTTTCGGGGTTCGCGGAGATGAACGCCGCGGCGCTTCCGGAGGGGATGGACGCCTCGATCCTGCCGTCGCCATGGGTGCTCGTCGGTGTGCAACTGGCGCTGTTCCCCATCGCGGCCGTGATCCCGAACTCGATCCTCGGCTTCGGCGAGGAGCTGGGGTGGCGCGGCTGGCTGCTGCCGGCGCTGCGCCCGATGGGCGTGTGGCCCGCCCTGCTGCTGAGCGGGGTGCTCTGGGGGCTGTGGCACGCACCGCTCACCCTGCTGGGGCACAACTACGGCTTGATGGATTGGCGCGGGGTCGCGCTGATGACCGTCAACTGCACGATCATGGGTGTGCTCTTCGGCTGGCTGCGCCTCCGCACCGGCTCCGTGTGGCCTGCCACGATCGGTCACGGCGCGCTGAACGGCACGGGCGGCATGATCATGTGGTTCGCGGCGGCCGGCGAGACCGTGCGGCCCGAGCTGGTCACGGTCGCCGGCGTGGCCGGCTGGATCGTGTGCGGCGCGCTGATCCTGGTGCTCGCGCTCACCGGGCAGCTGCGCAGGGAGCCGGAGCTCGCCCGCAAGGCGGCCTAGGACCGGGTGGGGAACCACCAGGACGGCGCCAGTGTGGTGATCGACCGCAGGAACGACTCGCGATCCGACACCCCGCTCAGCACCCACGCCTTGATCGCGCCGACGAGCCCCATGCCGAAGAACCGCGCCACGACGTCCACCTCGAACTCGGGCAGCTGCGGCTCGTACAGCGCGCGCTGCTCGAGGTAGAGCTTGAGCGTCTCGGTGAAGTGGTCCGTGAGCAGGTTGGGCACGGTGCCGTCCTGCGGGGTGTTGATCGAGAGCAAGTAGAGGCCGCGGTGGCGCTCGATATGGTCGAGGATCTGGTTGATGCTGGCCACGAAGATCTCGATCGGGTCGGCGGTGAGCTCGGTGTATCCGGCGATGAACTGCTCTCGCGCCGGATCGAGCTCGAGGCTCAGCGCCGACCCGAGGGTCTCGGCAGGGCTGGCGAAGTGCTTGTAGAACGTCACCCGGTTGATGCCGGCGAGGTCGGCGAGCTCGGAGACCGTGATGCTGGGGACCGGCTTCTCGGTGGCCAGCTGGATGATCGCGCGGTGCAGGGCCGCTCGGGTGCGGACGATACGCGCGTCGGTCATAGGACTACCTTAGCCCTCCGAGGTTTCGGGCGGTCGCGTGAGCTCGGCGATGCGTTCGGCCGCGAGCGGATACCGCTGCTGCAGCGCGTCGCGCTCGCCCAGTTCGAAGCCCTCCCAGCGGAACGGAGGAGCCATGGTCGTGCCGATGAGCGTCCAATCGCCGAGCGGAGACGAGCCCTGCATCACACCCGGCTCGACCACGACCTGCGGCAGCTGCCCGGCGTCGAGGTCGGGCCCCAGCAGGCGCTCCTCGGCCCGCCCGTCGGGGTGCAGCAGCAGCAGGCGCAGCGGCGCACCCGCGTACCAGTGGTAGACCTCGACCGAGTCGAGCGCGTGCAGCGCCGAGAAATCTGGGTTCGCGAGGAGATAGTAGATGGCGCTCGAGTGCTCGTCGAGGTGCATGCGCCGGAAGAGCCCGCCCT
>JBEBXD010000198.1:0-3812 GCA_040391845.1 Tsukamurella paurometabola
CGGTGCGGAGCCGGCGGCGGCCGCCCCCGATGCCGGGGGCGGCCGCTGACGTCGGTGCCGGGGGCGGCCGCTGACGTCGGTGCCGGGGATCAGCCCAGGCGCTGCTTGAGCGCGTCCAGCTCGTCCTTGAGGCCGGTGGGCAGCTTGTCGCCGACGAAGCCGAACCACTCGTCGATCGACGGGAGCTCGGCCCTCCACTCCTCCGGGTTCACGGCGAGGGCCTCGGCCACGTCCGCGACGGGGGTGTCCAGCCCGGTCAGGTCCAGCTCCTCCGGGGTCGCGACGATACCGATCGGGGTCTCCTTGCCGGCGGCGTTGCCCTCGATGCGGTCGACGATCCACTTGAGCACGCGGCTGTTCTCACCGAATCCGGGCCACAGGAAGCGCTTGTCCTCGCCGCGGCGGAACCAGTTCACGTAGAACACCTTCGGCAGCTTCGACTCGTCGGCCTGCTTGCCGATCTCCAGCCAGTGCTCGAAGTAGTCGCCCACGTTGTAGCCGAGGAACGGCAGCATCGCCATCGGGTCGCGGCGCACCGTGCCCACCTTGCCCTCGGCGGCCGCGGTCTGCTCGGAGCCGACGGTGGCGCCCATGAACACGCCGTGCTTCCAGTCGCGGGCCTGGGTGACCAGCGGCACCGTGGTCTTGCGGCGGCCGCCGAACAGGATGGCCGAGATCGGCACGCCCTGCGGGTCGTCCCACTCGGGGGCGATCGACGGGCACTGCGCCATCGGGGTGGTGTACCGCGAGTTCGGGTGCGCGGCAACGGTGACCGCCACGTCCTCGCCCTCGGCGGCGGAGCTCTCCCAGTCCTCGCCCTTCCAGTCGGTGAGGTGCTGCGGCGCCGCCGACATGCCCTCCCACCAGACGTCGCCGTCGTCGGTCTTCGCGACGTTGGTGAAGATGGTGTTGCCGGCCTCGATCGTCTTCATGGCGTTGGGGTTCGAGTCCATCGAGGTGCCCGGGGCGACGCCGAAGAAGCCGAACTCGGGGTTCACGGCGTAGAGGCGGCCGTCCTCGCCGAAGCGCATCCAGGCGATGTCGTCGCCCACGGTCTCCGCGCGCCAGCCCGGCAGGGTGGGCTGGATCATCGCCAGGTTGGTCTTGCCGCACGCCGACGGGAACGCGGCGGCCACGAAGTAGACCTTGTCCTCCGGCGAGATCAGCTTGAGGATCAGCATGTGCTCGGCGAGCCAGCCCTCGTCGTGCGCCATCGCGGAGGCGATCCGCAGGGCGTAGCACTTCTTGCCGAGCAGCGCGTTGCCGCCGTAACCCGATCCGTAGGACCAGATCTCGCGGGTCTCCGGGAAGTGGGTGATGTACTTGGTCTCGCTGCACGGCCACGGCACGTCCGCCTCACCCGGCGCGAGCGGCGCGCCCACCGAGTGGATGCCCTTGACGAAGAAGCCCTCGTCGCCCAGCTTGTCCAGCACGGCGGAGCCCATGCGGGTCATGATCTTCATCGACACCACCACGTAGGGGCTGTCGGTGATCTCCACGCCCAGCTTCGGATCGTCCGCGCCGAGCGGGCCCATGCAGAACGGGACCACGTACATGGTGCGTCCCTGCATGCTGCCGCGGTACAGGTCCGTCATGGTGGCCCGCATCTCCGCGGGACGCATCCAGTTGTTGGTGGGGCCGGCGGCCTCCTTGGTCTCCGAACAGATGAAGGTGCGCGACTCCACGCGCGCCACGTCCGCCGGGTCCGACAGCGCGAGGAACGAGTTCGGCTTCTTGTTCTCGTTCAGCTTGGTGAAGGTGCCCGCGGCCACCATCTCGGAGGTGATCCGGTCCCACTCCTCGTCCGAGCCGTCCGCCCACACCACCCGGTCGGGCTGGGTGAGCTCCGCGACCTCACGCACCCATTCGATGAGCTGAGCGTGCTTCGTGGGGATCGCATCCCCCTCGAGACCGGGAATGGTGGCTGACGTCATGTGTGTCATCTCCGAAAGTCGCGTGCGAACCTTTGCACCAGTGTCACACATCGCGCAAGGTCACAGAACCGAGGGTGAGGTGCGACATCTCACATCACGCGTCGACCACCGTGCCCGCGCCCGGGAGGAATCCGATCCGCACCAAGTAGTCGACGTACACGTCCAGCCCGGCGTCCCCGACGGGGGCCCGGTCACCGTCCTGCCCGATCCGCCCGTCCGCGGCCTTCGTGGGCGTGAACGCGCCGCCCGCGCCGGACGTCTCGCGCTCGAGACCGGCCCTGATCAGCAGGATCGCCCGCGCCAGCGCCTCGGCCACCTCCGGCCGGTCCCGGAACGCGGCGGTCTGCCGCTCCAGGAAGACGTGCCCGGGCACCGC
The DNA here is from genome assembly GCA_040391845.1 of Tsukamurella paurometabola. Lineage (GTDB taxonomy): Bacteria > Actinomycetota > Actinomycetes > Mycobacteriales > Mycobacteriaceae > Tsukamurella > Tsukamurella paurometabola_B. The sequence goes on from JBEBXD010000198.1 coordinate 2,311, forward strand.
CTCCACGGCGAAGCCGCGCCGCCGCAGCGCCGCGACGATCTCCGCCCACGTGGCGCCGGAGCCGCTGCCCACCTCCAGGGTCCGCAGCGGCTCGCTCCCGCTGCGCAGGACCTCCACCATCGCGGCCGCCGCCCGGTCCACCGGGGTCATCTCGATCCGCTGGTCCAGCAGTTCCGACGGCACCGCGCCGACCGTCGCGATGGACCGCACCAGGTTCCAGAACGCGTCGTCGGTGTTGGTCGCCCCCGATTCGAGGGTGCCCGTCAGCAGGCCCGGGCGCAGGATCGTGGACCGCACGCCGCTCGCCGCGGCCAGCTCCACGACCCGCTCGGCCACCCACTTCGAATGCGTGTAGCCGGCATCCGGGATCTCCTCGAACGCGCCCGCCGCGGAGATCGTGGAGACGAACTGGAACACCGCGCCGGGCCGGCGTGAGGCCAGCTCGAGCAGGAACCGCGTGGCGTCGACGTTGGCCGTCCGCAGTCGCGCGTACGGCTCCAGGTGGTTGACCCGCGCCGCGCAGTGCACGATCGCGTCGACCTGCTCGATCACGCGGTCCCACACGGCGTCCTCCACGCCGAGCCCCGGCGTCCCGAGGTCGCCGGGGAGGGGGGTGATCCGGTCCGCGTACGCGTCGGACCAGGAGCCGTATCCCCGCATGGCCGTGCGGATCCGGTCCAGCCCGGCGGCCTCGTCGCGCGCCCGGACCAGCGCCCACACCCGCGCCGACGGATCGGCGTCCAGTACCGCCCGCACCACGTGCCCGCCGAGCAGGCCCGTCGCGCCGGTCACCAGCACCTCGCGGCCCGTGGGCACCACGTCCGGGGTCCGGGGCGCGAACCGCACGTCGTCGACCGGGACCTCCACCGGGCGGCCGCGCCCGGCCTCCGCCAGGGAGGCGAGCACCGCGGCGGGGGTGGCGCTGTCGAACAGCGGGGCCACGGGCACCCGCACGCCGAAGTCCACATCCACCCGGTCCACCAGTCGCATCAGGGAGAGGGAGTCGCCGCCGAGCTCGAAGAAGGAGTCGTCGAGCCCCACCCGCTCGGCCTCGAGGATCTCCTCGAACAGCGCGACCATGGCGCGTTCGGCGTCGGTCTCGGGGGCGCGGTAGCCGGCCGCGGCGGCATACACCGGCTCCGGCAGCGCGGCCCGGTCGAGCTTGCCGCTCGGCGTGATCGGCAGCTCGTCGAGCACCACCACGAACGGCACCATCGCCGCCGGGAGCCGCCGCGCGGCGACCGCGGTCACCTCGTCCGGCGCCAGGCCGGGCGCCACGACGTAGCCCACGAGCCGGGCCGCGGCGCCGCCCCCGCGGACCACGACCACGGCCGCGCTCACGCCGGGGCAGGCGGCCAGCGCCGCCTCCACCTCGCCGAGCTCGACCCGCACGCCGCGGATCTTCACCTGGTCGTCGGCGCGGCCCACGTACTCCAGGGCGCCGTCCGGCAGCCATCGCACGAGGTCGCCCGTGCGGTACATGCGGGAGCCGGCCGCCCCGT
>JBEBXD010000199.1:0-3805 GCA_040391845.1 Tsukamurella paurometabola
CGGTGATGATGGCGATCACGGTGACGATGCTCGTCTACCTCGTGGTGCTCGTGCCCTCGGCGTTCGTGCAGGGCGGCGACTACCAGCCGTTCTCCCTGACCGACAATCTGATCCACGTCATCACTCCCTGTCTGCTGATCGTGGACTGGCTGCTGTTCGTGCCGAAGGGCCGTCTGCGGTGGAGCGATCCTCTGCGTTGGACGCTGATCCCCTACGCGTATCTCGTGTTCGCGCTCGTCTACAGCGGACTCGGCGGCAGATTCGCGGCCGGGGCGAGCTATCCCTACCCGTTCCTGGATGTCTCGACCCACGGGGTGGGAGGCGTCGCGATCCGGGTGCTGGTGCTCTCGGTGGTGCTCGTCGGCGTCGGATACGTCTACGTCGTCGTCGACCGGCTGCTGGGGCGGGTGTTCGGGGCGGTGCCTCTCCGGTAGGCGGGGTCAGCGCCCGACCGGATCCCCCGAGAAGCGCCGGTCGCTGCCCCTGATACGCCGCCGCGCCGTACCCTCGACGGGTTCACCGCCGCTCACTCCGATAGGTCTCCAACAGCCGCAGCCAGACCTCGCTGATAGTGGGGTACGCCGGCACCGCGTGCCACAGGCGATCGAGATCGACCTCGCCGACGATCGCCACGGTCGCGGAGTGCAACAGCTCCGCCACGTCCTGGCCGACGAACGTCGCCCCGACGATGACACGGCGCGCCTCGTCGATCACGAGCTTCGCCCGCCCGGTGTACCCGTCCGCGTGCAGGCTCGCCCCGGCAACATGGCCGATGTCGTACTCCACAGCGCGGACGTCGACGCCCGCCTCCCGTGCCTGGGCCTCGGTGAGCCCGACTGCCGCGACCTCGGGATCGGTGAAGACGACCCGCGGCACGGCGCCGTGATCCGCCGTGGCGACATGCCTGCCCCAGGCCTCGTCCGCGAGCGTCTCACCCCGCACCCGGGCGGCGATCGCCTCGCCCGCCGCTCTGGCCTGGTACTTGCCCTGATGGGTGAGCAGCACGCGTCCACTGACGTCGCCGACCGCGTACAGCCAGTCGGTGCCGTCGACGAGCATCGTGTCGTCGACCGTCAGCGGCGCATCGATGCCGATGCCTTCGAGGCCGAGAGCGTCGGTGGCAGGTCGGCGTCCGGTGGCGACGAGCAGCTCGCTCGCACGCACGCTCGTACCGTCGTCCAGTACAACCGTGACGATTCCGTCCGTATCTCGGTCGACGCGAACGGGAGATGATCCCGAGCGCACATCGACTCCCTCATCCGCAAGCGCCGCGGAGAGCTGTTCACCGGCGAACGGCTCCTCTCTCGGTAGCAGCCGACCGCGCGAGAGGACGGTGACTCGTGTGCCGAGCGCCGAGAATGCGAAGGCCATCTCGGCGCCGGCGACCCCGCCGCCGATCACGATCAGGCTCTCCGGTACGTGGTCGGCCGAGGTGATCTCGCGGGTGCCCCAGGCACGCGATTCCCGCAGCCCTGGGATCACCGGGAGGCGGGGTACGGAGCCCGTCGCGAGCGCGACGGCACGAGCCGTGTAGACGCGTTCTCCCACCTTCACCCGGCCGGGGCCGACCAGGCTGCCGGCTCCGCGGATCAGTTCGATGCCGGCGGATGCCACCCACTCCGCCTGCCCCTCGTCATTCCAGTCGCTGGTGAAGACGGTGCGACGAGCGAGCACCGCCGCGCTGTCGAGTTCTCCGATGACGGCCTCACGCGCACCGGGAAGACGGCGCGCGGCGCGGAGCGCGTGTCCGCTGCGCAGCAATGCCTTCGACGGCATGCAGGCCCAGTACGAGCATTCGCCGCCGACGAGGTCGGACTCGACGATCGCCGCACGGAGACCCTGCCGCGTCGCGGAATCGGCGACATTCTCGCCCACAGGGCCGCCTCCGATTACGATCAGGTCGTAGTCGGCATCTATCATCTTCGAGGCTTTCATGCGCTCTGCTCCTTCAGCTTCACGTTCAGTCGAATAGCCGATACCAGGAAGAAGATCGCACCGAGGGTCGCGTACCCGGCCGCACCCGCGATCATGCCGCCGCCTTGGAGCCCCTGAATCAAGAACCCGAGACCGGCGAACACCGAGATGCCGCCGGAGAACATCTGCGCGACCTGCCCGCCGGTGCGGCGGTTCCGGATCGCGGCGATGAGCTGCGGCACGCCTGCCACGATCGCCCAGACGCCCCACACGGCGAGAGACCCCGGGATCGCGATCGCCGAGGTGATACCCAAAGCGATCGCGACGGCAACGCTGACCGCGACGTTGATCCACTCCGCGACTTTCGAGCGTTGCGTATCCGGATCGGCGCGCAGCTGCCACAGCACAGCACCGGCGTCGAAGAGCGGATAGACGATGAGCAGCACGGTCAGGGGCGCGTTCGGCCCGGCGTACTGAGCGGATACCGCGAACGTGATCCCCACCCAGATGATGGCGAAGAGGAAGCGGACGAAATACAGAGTGCGCAAGGATCGGGCGTATGCCTGAGCACTGCCCGTGGTCTGCGTGAGGGTCATGATGTCTCTCTCGTACGGTGAGGGGACGGTCAGGCGACGTCCGCGGTGATGGTGACGGGGATGTTGCCGCGGGTCGCGACGGAGTAGGGGCACACATCGTGAGCGGCGGCGGCGAGGGCGTCGGCGATTTCCTGAGTAACGCCGCCGATGTGCACGCGCAGCGCAGCGTTCAGCGCCAGGCTGCCCGCCTCCGTCTTCGTGAGTTGCACGTCTGCAGAGACCGTGGAGCCGTTCAGAGGGATCTTCCGCTGCGCCGCGATCATCTTGAGCGCCGAGTGGAAGCACGAAGCCCACCCCGCGGCGAAGAGCTGCTCGGGATTAGTGGCTCCCCCGGGTCCACCCATCGATGCGGGGATGGCGAGGGCGGCATCGAGCAGGCCGTCGTCGGTCGCCACGCGGCCTCCGGCTCTCCCCTCCCCCGTTGACGTGGCGGTTGTGCTGTACAGCGTCGTGGACATCAGAGTCTCCTTCGAATACGATTACTACATAGAGTGACTAGTTCGTCTACATACATAAAGTAGACTAATTAGTACACATTCGCAAGCGCCGCAGGGAAATCGGGGAGAACATGACGCAGAAGCCGCCAGGAGTCGCCCGCACCAGATCAGGCCCCGCCACGCGCGCGCGCATTCTGCAAGCCGCGAGCGAACAGTTCTACGCGGACGGTATCCGCGCGACGAGCGCCGACCGCATCATCGCGGAGGCAGGGATCACGAAGGTCACGTTCTATCGCCACTTCCCGACCAAGAGCGACCTCGTCGTCGCCTATCTCGAACAGCAGGCGGAAGCGGAACGCTCCTGGTTTTCGAGCGCACGCCGGGAGGGCGACGCGATGGGCTCCTTGCTCGGACTCGCGGAAGGCATCGGAGCCGCGAGCTGCAGTCCCGGATTCCGCGGATGCGCGTTCATCAACGCCGCCGCCGAGTTCTCAGATCCGCACGACCCGGTGCGGACCACCGTGACCCGGCACCGGCAGTGGATGCTCGACGAGTTCGCCGACATCGCGCAGGAGGCCGGCATGCCAGACCCCGCGGCGACCGCGCGTCAGCTCATGATGCTGCGCGATGGCGCCATGGTCAACGGCTATCTCGGCGAAGCGGCGTCCGTCGCGGACTCCCTTGCCTCATCGTTCCGCTCGGCGATCCTCTCTCCGGAGGAGTGAGCCGGGGCAGAGTCGACGGTGCGCCGGATGAGTGGTGTGCAGAACTCGCAGGAGCTGCTCAGCGCCGGCCAGCCTGGCGTCGGCGCTGACCACGTTCCAAGCCCGGCGATTCGGTGCCCGGGCAAGACATGTG
>JBEBXD010000200.1:0-3727 GCA_040391845.1 Tsukamurella paurometabola
GAGGACGTCCTGGGCTGCGGAGTGGCGGAGGCACTGGCCCGCACCGCGGCGGCGTTGCGGGCCGACAACGAGGTGCTCGACGCGCTCGCCCCGGCACCGTCGGGCCCGGAACTGGAGGTGGCGGCGGTGGCGGAACTGCCTACGGCCCTGCGGATCCGGGCGCTGCGGTCGTGGCTCGCCGGGCGCGGCGCCCGCGCTCTCACGGCGGCGCACCTGACGGCCGTGGACGCTCTCGTCACCGACTGGCACGGCCAGGGCCCGGCGGCGATCCCGGGCGGAACTGCGGGGCGGCGGCTGCAGGTGCACCGCGCAGGTGGCATCCTGAGGGCGTGGTGAACGGCACTGGTGAGTTGTACGCGGGAGACATCGCCTCGGTGGTGCTCTCCGAGGAGCAGATCAAGCAGCGCACGGCCGAGCTGGCCGAGCAGATCGCGCAGGAGTACGGCGGCCGCGAGACCGACCTGCTGCTGATCACGGTGCTCAAGGGCGCGGTGATGTTCGTGACCGATCTGGCCCGCGCGCTGCCCCTGCCCACCCAGCTCGAGTTCATGGCCGTCTCCAGCTACGGCTCATCGACCTCCAGCTCCGGCGTGGTGCGGATCCTCAAGGACCTCGACCGCGACATCGCGGGCCGCGACGTGCTGATCGTGGAGGACATCATCGACTCCGGCCTCACCCTGAGCTGGCTGCTGCGCAACCTCGCGACGCGGCAGCCCAACTCGCTCGAGGTGGTCACGCTGCTCCGCAAGCCGGACGCGGTGCGGGTGGACGTGGACGTGAAGTGGGTCGGCTTCGACATCCCCAACGAGTTCGTCGTGGGCTACGGCCTGGACTACGCCGAGCGCTACCGCGACCTGCCGTACATCGGCGTGCTGGAACCCAAGGTCTACAGCGAATGACCCTGCTCAGCGCCGCAGCGACCGCCGACCGGGTGCGCTCGGGCGGGCTGACCGCCGTGGACGCCACTCGCCAGGCGCTGGCCCGCATCGGGGACGACGCCGTCCACGGCTGGCGCGTGCTGCGCCCCGAGGAGGCGCTCGCCGAGGCCGCCGCGATCGACGCGCGGGAGGACCGCGCCGCCCTGCCGCTCGCCGGGGTGCCGATCGCGATCAAGGACAACGTGGCCGTGGCCGGGTACCGGGTGCTCGACGGGGTCTCGGAGGCGTGCGGCGCGGGCCTGCCGGTCGAGGTGACCGATCACGTGGTGGTGCAGCGGCTGCGCGCCGCGGGCGCCGTGGTGGTGGGCCTGACCCGGGTCCCGGAGCTGTGCCTGTGGGCGATGACCGACGACGCCCGCGCCGCCGTGGACAACCCGCACCGGCCCGGCCGCACCCCCGGCGGCAGCTCGGGCGGCAGCTCCGCGGTGGTGGCCGCCGGGCACGTGCCGCTGGCCCACGGCAACGACGGCCTGGGTTCGCTGCGCGGCCCCGCCGCGTGCACGGGGATCGTCACGATCAAGCCGGGCCGCGGCGTGGTGCCCGCCGATCTCGGCCCCACGAACTGGTTCGGCATGTCGGAGAACGGCCCGATGACGCGGACCGTCGAGGACGCGGCCCTGGGGCTCGCGGTCCTGGCGGGGCGCCCGGAGTTCGCCACCATCGCCGACGGTGACGGCCTCCGGGTGGGGCTGGGGCTGAACCGACCGTCCCCGGTCACCGTCACCTCGCGCGCGATCGTGCGGGCCGTGCGCGGCGCCGCCGGGAGGCTGGCCGAGCGCGGGCACGTGGTGCGGGACGTGAAGGTCCCCTACCCCGCCTCGCCGCTGCCCCTGCTCGCGCGGTGGTTCGCCGCCGCCGCGACGGACGTCGACGACATCGTCGCGCAGGGCGCGGACCCGGCGCTGCTGCAGCCCCGCACTCGGCGGCACGCCGCCATCGGACGGGTGGTGGCCCGCCGCGGCCTGGTGCGGCCCGCCGACGCCGCGCGGGTGGAGAGCGCGCTGGAGCGGTTCTTCGCCGCCGAGGACATCGATGTGCTCGTGACCCCCACGCTGGCGCGCCGCCCGGCCCCCGCGCGCCGGTACGCACAGCTGCCGTGGGCGGCGAGCGCGATCCCGAGCCTGGCCTACGCTCCGCACCCCTCGCTGTGGAACCTCGTGGGCTGGCCCGCGATGACGGTGCCCTTCCAGGGCGAGGGCGTGCAGCTCATCGCCCGCCCCGGCGGGGAGGCGGACCTGCTCGCCCTGGCGGCGAAGATCGAGGTCTGAGGTCGGGCGGACGCGAGGGACCGGAGGAACTCGTCGATCGCTCCGGCCGGCGGGGCGGTGAACACGAGGCCCAGCCTCACTATCTGTATGGATGCGCGCGGCGTTGTGCCCGCACCGAAGCGGCCGTGCTCGCGCCGGCGTCAGGTCCGCTTGCGGACCAGCGGCATTCCCTCGAACGGGTTCCAGCTGGTGCTGCCCCGCGTCACGTGCAGGAAGTACGCCCAGTTCGCGCACATCATGTAGAGCAGGCCGATCACCACGCTGAAGGCACTGGCGGGCAAGGCGACGTCGAAGGCGGTCTCGATCGCGGCGATCACGAGGCTGATCGCCACGGCGATCGCCAGCAGGCTCAGACCCTTCCGCCACGGTCCCTTGATCGCGTAGTAGATCGGGCCGAAGAAGAAGGCGGGCCCGTTGAAGCTCAGGCGGAAGCGCCTCCCGAAGGGCAGCTGCTTGAACGCGGCGGCCGCCGCGGGGGAGGAGGCCGGAAGCCCGTACTGCGCGAAGAAGGCGAAGCGGCTGTGCCAGCGCTCCGGCACGGCGGGCCCGCCGGCGGGCGGGCCGGCGGGGTACTGGGGCGGGAGGCCGCTCGTATCGGTCACCGGACCAGCCTAAACGCCCGGATACCGGTGGTGTTCGCTGAGGGCGCAGCGACGCGACCGGCTCGGCCCCGTCGCTGCACGGTAACCTGGGAAATCGACCCAGCGCGGCCCGCCGCGCGCAGGAAGTAGAAGGACTGACGAGCCGCGAGGCGAAGCCATATGAAACGGAAATCTCTCATCCGCACCCTGGCGATCATCGCCGGATTCGTGCTGCTGGTCTGGGCCTTCACCATGGTCGGCGGGGGCAAGAACGAGTACACCAAGGGTGTTCCCACCTCGCTGGTGGTCGAGCAGCTCGAGAAGGGCAACGTCGACGACGTCCAGATCGACGATCGCGAGCAGACGCTGCGCGTGACCCTGGCGAAGGCCGTCGACGGTGACAACGGCACCGACGGCAAGACCAAGGTGTTCGCGAAGTACCCGGCCGGCGCCTCCCGCGACATCCTCGGCGACATCCAGGACGCCAAGACCCCCGCCGGTACCCCGGTCACCTACACCACGAACGTGACGCAGGATTCGCCCTGGATCTCCATGCTGCTGTTCACTCTGCTGCCGATCCTGCTGCTGGTGGGCCTGTTCGTGTTCCTGATGAACCGCATGCAGGGCGGCGGCCGCGGCGGCGTCATGGGCTTCGGCAAGAGCAAGGCCAAGCAGCTCACCAAGGACATGCCCAAGACCACCTTCGCCGACGTCGCGGGCGCGGACGAGGCGGTCGAGGAGCTGTACGAGATCAAGGACTTCCTGCAGAACCCCGCCCGCTACCAGGCGCTCGGCGCGAAGATCCCGAAGGGCGTGCTGCTCTACGGCCCGCCCGGCACGGGCAAGACGCTGCTGGCGCGCGCCGTCGCGGGTGAGGCCGGCGTCCCCTTCTTCACCATCTCCGGCTCCGACTTCGTCGAGATGTTCGTCGGCGTCGGCG
>JBEBXD010000201.1:0-3725 GCA_040391845.1 Tsukamurella paurometabola
GGCCTCGGCGGCGTCACGGGCGATCACCGCGAGCCGCGCGGCGCGGTGCGCGCTCCGGCGGTGCACGAGCGCCTCCGCCAGGGCGGGCACACCGTCCGTGTCGACGAGGCCGGCGTACGTTCCGGCGAGCGCCGCGAGGGCGGGCTCGCCGCGCGCCGCCAGCGGCAGGACCAGGGCGATGCCGTCCCGTTCGCCGGCGTCCGCGGAGTCCCGAGTGTCCGGGGCGTCCGCGGCGAGGGTGCTCTCGGGCACCGATTCGAGGATCGCGTGCGCGTTGGTGCCGCCGAACCCGAACGAGTTCACACCGGCGCGGAGCACGCCGCCCGGGCGCAGCTCCTTCGATTCGGTGGCGATCGCGATCCCCAGCTCGTCCAGGTCGATTGCGGGGTTGAGGTTCTCGAGGTGCAGGTGCTTCGGCACGCGCCGGTGCGCGAGCACGAGCGCGGACTTGATGAAGCCGACCACGCCGGCGGCGGCCTCGAGGTGACCGAGGTTCGTCTTCACCGAGCCGATCACGAGCGGCGTACCGGCGGCCTCGGAGCCGCGGTAGACCTCGCCGATCGCGTTGGCCTCGATCGGATCGCCCACGGGAGTGCCGGTGCCGTGCGCCTCCACGTAGTCGACCGTGTCGGCGGTGACGCCGGCGCTCGCCAGCGCGGCCTCGATGGCCAGCTTCTGGCTCTCACCGTTGGGCACCGTGATCCCGTTGGTGCGGCCGTCCTGGCTGACCGCGGTGCCGAGCACCGTGGCGTACACCCGGTCGCCGTCGGCGTTCGCCCGCGCCAGCGGCTTGAGCACCACCATCGCCGCGCCCTCGCCGCGGACGTATCCGTTGGCGGCGGCGTCGAACGCGCGGGAGGTGCTGGTGGGGGAGAGGAAGCCGCCGGTGGAGGCGGCGATCGTGAAGTTGGGGCTCAGCATGAGGTTCACGCCGCCGGCGATGGCCCGATCGCTCTCGCCGTTCCAGATCGACTGGCACGCCAGGTGGATCGCCACCAGCGACGACGAGCACGCGGTGTCGACGGACATGCTGGGGCCCAGCAGGTCGAAGGCGTGCGAGATGCGGTTGGACAGCATCGTCATCACCACGCCGGTCGCGGTGTGGGCGGCCACGGTGGGGGGCTCCGCGGCCGAGGTGGCGAACTGCATCTGGCTGTAGTCCAGCGTGAAGCCGCCGGTGAACACGGAGGTGCGGGACCGCTCCAGATCCTCGGCGCGTATTCCCGCGTCCTCGAAGGACTCCCAGGCGACCTCGAGCAGGAGCCGCTGCTGAGGGTCCATCGAGTTCGCCTCGATGGGGGAGATGCCGAAGAAGCCGGGGTCGAACTCATCGACGGGATCGGTAAGGAACCCGCCGCGGCGGACGCGGCTCTTGCCGGGGGTGCGCTCGGGCTCGTAGTACCGGTCGGCGCTCCAGCGGTCCGTGGGGATGTCGACGATCGCATCCCGGCCGTCCTCCAGCAGACTCCAGAAGTCCTCGGCGGACCGGACGCCGCCCGGCAGCCGGCAGCCGATCCCGACGACGGCGATCGGTTCGTGATCGGCCGTCCGGCTTCGATCGACCCGGTGACTCACGGTGTCCACCCCACATCTCGCTCGCAGTTCCGGCGGGCCGCTCCCCGGCGACCCGCACCTGACATGATGTCTTTCCGCGCTTAAGCCGGGCTTGTTACCCGCCTGTAAACCTCGATTGGTTTTCAACCACGAACCCTTCGGTTCGTCCTGCATATAGTTTACGCGTACGGCGTGTCAGTGACCCGCTCCGACGCGCGACGGGTCCACGAGCGCTCGGGCGGACCCGGTCGGCGAGAATCCCGCACGCTGATCTTGTGAAACGAATCATCAACTGCCACAGCATTGTAACGGTACAGCGCCCCCGCTGCGATCGCCCGGCTGCAGTCGGGATTCCCCCGTTCGGACGACAGTCGAGCGGCCGGACGCGTGCCGTATCGCGGAGCGCCGGACGGCGGGGCGTGCCGCGCATATCCAAGATAGTGAACAACTCGGAGGCGCTGCCGTGGGTGAGTGATCTTCGTCGCAGGCGGTCGCCGAGCGGCCCCGCCGACGTCGGATAGGCTGGAATCGTTTGCCCCCGGCACCCCGGCGGGCCGTTTTTCGCGTGAGACTAAGGGCAGGGACAGTGGCTGAGTTCATCTACACCATGAAGAAGGTGCGTAAGGCGCACGGCGACAAGGTCATTCTCGACGACGTGACGATGTCGTTCTACCCGGGCGCGAAGATCGGCGTGGTCGGCCCCAACGGCGCCGGCAAGTCGTCCATCCTCAAGATCATGGCCGGCCTGGATCAGCCGTCGAACGGCGAGGCCTTCCTGGACCCGGAGGCGACCGTCGGCATCCTGATGCAGGAGCCGCAGCTCGACGAGACCAAGACGGTCAAGGAGAACGTCGAGGAGGGCCTCGGCGAGACGATGGTCAACCTGCGCCGCTACAACGAGGTCGCTGAGCTCATGGCCACCGACTACACGGACGAGCTGATGGAGGAGATGGGCAAGCTCCAGGAGAAGCTGGACGCCGTGGACGCCTGGGACGTGGACTCCCAGATCGAGCAGGCCATGGACGCGTTGCGCTGCCCGCCCGGGGACCTGCCGGTGGACAAGCTCTCCGGCGGCGAGAAGCGCCGCGTGGCGCTGTGCAAGCTGCTGCTGAGCAAGCCCGACCTGCTGCTGCTCGACGAGCCCACCAACCACCTGGACGCGGAGTCCGTGCTGTGGCTCGAGCAGCACCTCGCGAGCTACCCCGGCGCCGTGCTCGCCGTGACCCACGACCGGTACTTCCTCGACCACGTCGCGCAGTGGATCTGCGAGGTCGAGCGCGGCAAGCTGCACGGGTACGAGGGCAACTACTCCACCTATCTGGAGAAGAAGGCCGAGCGGCTCGAGGTGCAGGGCAAGAAGGACCAGAAGCTGCAGAAGCGCCTCAAGGAGGAGCTGGCGTGGGTCCGCTCCGGCGCCAAGGCCCGGCAGACCAAGAACAAGGCCCGCCTGGACCGCTACGAGGAGATGGCGGTCGAGGCGGAGAAGCATCGCAAGCTGGACTTCGAGGAGATCCAGATCCCCACCCCGCCGCGCCTGGGCAACGTGGTGGTCGAGGTGTCCAACCTGGACAAGGGGTTCGACGGCCGCGTACTGATCAAGGACCTGAGCTTCACCCTGCCGCGCAACGGAATCGTCGGGGTGATCGGACCGAACGGCGTGGGTAAGACCACGCTGTTCAAGACCATCGTGGGACTCGAGGACCCGGATTCCGGCGAGGTGAAGGTGGGCGACACCGTCAAGCTCAGCTACGTCGACCAGAACCGCGCCAACATCGACCCGAAGAAGACCGTCTTCCAGGTGGTCTCCGACGGGCTCGACCACATCACCGTCGGCCAGAACGAGATGCCGGCCCGCGCGTACGTGAGCGCGTTCGGCTTCAAGGGACCGGACCAGCAGAAGCCCGCGGAGGTGCTCTCCGGCGGTGAGCGCAACCGGCTGAACCTGGCGCTGACCCTCAAGGAGGGCGGCAACCTGATCCTGCTCGACGAGCCGACCAACGACCTGGACGTGGAGACGCTCTCCAGCCTGGAGAACGCCCTGCAGGAGTTCCCCGGCTGCGCCGTGGTGATCTCCCACGACCGGTGGTTCCTCGACCGCACCTGCACTCACATCCTCGCGTGGGAGGGCAACGTCTCCGAGGGGCAGTGGTTCTGGTTCGAGGGCAACTTCG
>JBEBXD010000202.1:0-3459 GCA_040391845.1 Tsukamurella paurometabola
GGGCGCCGCCGGCCGCCGGTGCGGTCTTCTGGTCGGTGACCGCCGCGAGCTGCCCGCGGCCCCTGCCGCGTCCTCCGCGGCGCCGCCGCCGCCGCGGCCGCGGGGCGCCGCCGTCCGCGGAGTCGCCGACGGGACCGGGGCGCTGGGGGCGTCCCGGGCTGTCGGCGGATTCGGCGGAGGTCACCCCCCGATGCTACTGGCCGGTTGCGCTCCCATACGCCACCGTCGCGTTTTCGGCCCGGCAGTAGACTGTCCGGTCGTGACCGAGAGCTCTTCGCCCGGGCCCTCCCCCGAGCCCGTCGACCCGCAGGCCGAACGCCGGACCCGCCTGCTGGCGGCCGCGCACATCACGTTGCGCGGGCTGTCCGATGTGCTGGCGCCGCTGGGCGCCCGGTTCGCCGAGGCCGGTCACGAGCTGTACCTGGTGGGCGGGTCGGTGCGCGATGCGCTGCTGGGCCGGCTGACCAGCGATCTGGACTTCACCACCGATGCGCGGCCCGAGCAGGTGCAGGCGCTGCTGCGCGGCTGGGCGGATGCGATGTGGGATACGGGCATCGAGTTCGGCACGGTGAGCGCCGCTTTCGCCGATCAGCAGATCGAGATCACCACCTACCGGGCCGAGGCCTACGACAGGGTGACCCGCAACCCCGTCGTGAAGTTCGGCACCAGCCTGCACGACGACCTGGTGCGCCGCGACTTCACGATCAACGCGATGGCCGTGCGGATCGGGCCGGACGGCGCCGAGGACTTCCGGGACCCGCTGAACGGCTTCGACGCCCTGCTGGCGGGTGTGATCGACACGCCCGCGACCCCCGAGGAGTCGTTCTCCGACGATCCCCTGCGCATGCTGCGCGCCGCGCGGTTCGTCTCCCAGCTGGGGTTCTCGGTGGCCGAGCGGGTGCTGCGCGCGATGACGGACATGGCGCCGGAGATCGACCGGATCACCGCGGAGCGGGTACGGGCCGAGCTGGACAAGCTGATCCTCGGCGAGCACCCCGTGGACGGGATCGTGCTGCTGGTGGACAGCGGGCTGGCGGAGCGGGTGATCCCGGAGATCCCCGGCATGCGGCTCGCGATCGACGAGCACCACCAGCACAAGGACGTGTTCTGGCATTCGATGACGGTGCTGCGCCAGGCCATCGACCTGGAGGAGTCCGATCCGGACCTGATCCTGCGCTGGGCGGCGCTGCTGCACGACATCGGCAAGCCCGCCACCCGGCGGCACGAGGAGAACGGCGGGGTCTCGTTCCACCACCACGAGGTGGTGGGCGCCAAGATGGTGCGCAAGCGGATGCGGGCGCTGGCTTACCCGAAGGCCGTCACGGAGGACGTCGCGCAGCTCGTGTTCCTGCACCTGCGCTTCCACGGCTACGGCGACGGTCGGTGGACGGATTCCGCAGTGCGCCGGTACGTCACGGACGCGGGGCCGCTGCTCCCCCGGCTGCACAAGCTGGTCCGCGCCGACTGCACTACCCGCAACAAGCGGCGGGCCGCGCGGCTGCAGGCCACCTACGACGGGCTGGAGCGCCGCATCGAGGAGATCGCCGCCAAGGAGGATCTCGCCCGGGTCCGGCCGGATCTCGACGGCAACGCGATCATGGAGCTGCTCGGCCTGCCGCCCGGCCCGGAGGTGGGCGCGGCGTGGAAGTTCCTCAAGGAGCTGCGGCTCGATCGTGGGCCGCTGGACCGCGACGAGGCCGAGGCCGAGCTGAGGAAGTGGTGGGCCGCGCGGCAGGGCTGACCGGCCGCGGTTACCGCACGGCGAGGTCCACGGCGCCGTCGGCCGTGCCGTCCCCGTCGGCGTCGAACAGCAGCACGTCGGGCGCACCGTCGGCGTCGGTGTCGGCGAGGGCCTGCCGGGCCGGCTGCCCAGGCTCACCGGGGACGGGGACGACGGTGACCGCCGGGTCGCCGCCGGGATCACCGGGCCGCGCGGCGGCCGGGTCCACGGGCTCCGGTTCCTCGATCCGGGCGACGCCCGGGATCGGGCACGGCGGGCGCGTGTCCGGCCGGGTGGCGGCCGGCGGGGTAGCGCTGTCGGCGCTCGCGTCCTGCCCCGGGTCCGGTGCGGGCACCGGCTGTGCCCATCGGCCCGAGCCGTCGTCGGAGAACCGCGTCTCGCGCACGCCGTCGTCGTCCAGATCGAGCGCGGCGACATCCGCGGTGCCGTCGCCGTCGAGGTCCAGCATCGCGTCGTCGATGCGGCCGTCCCCGTCGAAGTCGAGCAGGACCGCGCCGTTCTGCGCGGGCGAACTCCAGCGGGTCACGTTCCCGTCCCCGTCGCCGAACCAGTAGTCGATCTGCTCGTCCCCCATATCAATTGGACGCACGAGCGGGCGCCGCGGTTCCCTCCGCGCCCGGACGCGTCGTCCTACTTGTCCACAGTGGTGACTACTTGGCCGAACAATCGCAGATACCGGGTGCTCCGAAGTGCAACAAGCAGAGCCGCGACCCACACGATGCAGGCGGATGCGACGCCCGCGCCGGTATTTCGCAGGATCGCTACGGCGATACCGGTCGCGATCGACAGAATTCCCGTCGTTGCCCAGTACAACCACGCGAGCGAGGAGTCTCCGTTCATTCTGCGATCGCGCTCTACCGCGACGGCGTAGAAGTTCACTGCTAGGCAAGCTGCTGCGATCGCCCACAGAATCCATTGAGCTCCTCCGGGAACCATCAGCTGATCAGGCCTCCGGTCCGGTCTCCGACGGACGTTCCGGCCACCGGGGGCGCCGCGGTTCCCGTTCGCCGGTACAGCAGCACCACCGCGACGACGGCGAGGGCGTACACGCCCGCGCCCGCGGCGGCGAGGGGGCGGGAGGCACCGTCGAACGGGACGACGGCGGCGGCGAACGCGACCGCGCCCACGAAGGTGACGTTGAAGAGCGCGTCCTGGAAAGCGAACACCTGCCCGCGACGTTCGTCGGGGACGTCGAGCTGCATGGCCGCGTCGCCGGAGAGCTTGACCACCTGCCCGGCGAGGCCGAGCACGGCGGCCGCGGCGATCAGCACCGGGAAGCTGAGGGTGAGCACGCTCAGTTGGGTCAGGCCGGCGGCGACGAGCGCCCCGACCACGGTGCTGCGCCGGCCCCAGCGGGCGACCGCGATGGGGGTGAGGACCGCCGCCACGAACATGCCGACGGCGGTGGCTCCGGCGACGGAGCCGAAGCCGGCCAGACCCAGCGTGCCGTCGGTGAAGCGGTGCCGCG
The DNA here is from genome assembly GCA_040391845.1 of Tsukamurella paurometabola. Lineage (GTDB taxonomy): Bacteria > Actinomycetota > Actinomycetes > Mycobacteriales > Mycobacteriaceae > Tsukamurella > Tsukamurella paurometabola_B. Next base: position 3,210 of record JBEBXD010000202.1, read on the forward strand.
TCAGCAGGAGCAGCCTCATCGTGTTGCACGCGAACACGATGCGGTGCGCCCCCATGCCGGTGAGCGCCGCCGTCACCGACGGTGCGCGCCACGCCGCGAGAGCGCCGTGCGCGAGGCCCGCGGCCACGTCGCGCAGGGCGGTGGCGGGCCGGGCCTCGCTCGCGGGCAGGTCGTGATCGGGGCCCAGCACCCCGGCGGGGAAGCGGGTCGCGAGCAGCGCCGCGAGCACCGCCACGTCCGCGGCGCAGGC
>JBEBXD010000203.1:0-3424 GCA_040391845.1 Tsukamurella paurometabola
TGCTCGAATACCCGGTCGCGCGGGCGTACGCCGACGCCAGGATCACCCGCATATACGGAGGGGCTAACGAGATCATGAAAGAAATCATTGGAAGGTCTCTCGGCCTGTGACTTCGGCAAAGAAACCCGAGCTACTGATCGAGACGTCCCCCGAGGGGGTGACCACGGTCACTCTCAACCGCCCCGAACGCCTGAACGCGCTTTCCTGGGAGCTAGTCGCCGAACTCGGTGAAACGCTGGACGCGATCGGCGAGATCGTAGGGCAGGCGGAGGCCGTGGGCCTGGTCGCGGGCGGCGCCCTCACCGCGGCGGGTCGCGCCGCGGTCGCCGGGGCCGACCACGGGGACGCCGAGCGGGCGATGGCGGAGGCGCTGCCGGCGCCCGTCGAGGAGTTCCTGCTGCAGGCCGACCTGACGCTGACTGTGCCCGGGCCCATGACGCACGACTTCGCGGAGGCGGTGGCCCTGGTGGCCGACCTCGAATCCGCGGGCGGCGCGGCGGTGTACCGGGTGACGGACGCGTCGGTGCGGCGCGCCCTGGACGCGGGCCGCACGTCGGCGGAGGTGCACGCCTTCTTCGCCGCGCACGCGGTGACGCCGGTCCCGCAGGGCCTGACGTACCTGGTGGACGATGTCGCGCGGCGGCACGGCGCGCTCCGCGCGGGGGTGGCGGCGTCGTGCCTGCGGTCCGAGGATCCGGCGCTGATCGCCGCGGTCCTGGCCTCCCCGGCCGCGGACGCCCTCGCCCTGCGGGCTGTGGCGCCGACGGTGCTGATCGCCCAGGTGCCGCTGTCCGATCTGGTGGCCGGCCTCGCCGCGGCGGGTTTCACTGCGGCAGCGGAGGATTCGCGGGGCGTGGTGGTGGACCTGCGGCCGGCGGCGATCCGGCTGCCCGCGCCGCGCGTGCGGCCTCCCGCGGCGCAGCCGACGCGCGAGCAGCTCGCCGAGGCGGCCGCGCAGATCCGCCGCCAGGATTCACCGTCCGACGGTGCCGGCGCGTCCGGCCCGGAGCTGATGGCGCTGCTGCAGTCCGCCGCGGGCGACGGCCGCCCGGTGCGGCTGGGCTACGTGGACGCGAACGGGGTGTTCACGCGGCACGTCGTGGTGCCCGAATCGGTGCGGCACGGGCAGCTCGCCGCGCTCGACGGTGACTCCGTCCGCCGGTTCGCCCTGCACCGCGTGACCACCGCCGAGATCGCGGAGTAGCTCAGACCAGTTCGCCGCGCTTGCGGGTGAGGTAGGCGCGTTCGGCGGAGTTGCCGGTGGCCGCGAGGGCGGCGTCGTACTGCACCCTGGCCTCGGCGGTACGCCCGAGCCTCCGCAGCAGGTGTGCGCGGGTGGCGTGCCAGGGGTGGTAGCCGTCCAGGGGCAGCGGGTCGATCAGCCCCAGCGCCACCTCCGGCCCGTCCAGTTCGGCGACCGCGATCGCCCGGTTGAGCGCGACGATCGGCGACGGGTCGATGGTGCGCAACCGGTCGTACAGCGCCACCACCTGCGCGTAGTCGACCGTGTCCGCGCTCGGGGCGTCGGTGTGCACGGCGGCTATCGCGGCCAGGATCTGGTACCGGCCCGGGCGATTGATCGCGAGGCACTCGCGGACCAGGCCGTGCCCCTCGGCGATGGCCGCGCGGTCCCAGCCGGCGCGGTCCTGCTCGTCGAGCGGAACGAGCTGCCCGCCGCGCACCCGGGCCTCGCGGCGGGCCTCGGTGAGCAGCATCAGGGCCAGCAGGCCGGTGGCCTCGGGATCGTCGGGCAGCAGCCCGCGGACCACGCGCGCCAGCCGGATCGCCTCCCCGGTCAGCTCCGAGCGGATCGGCGCACCGTCGCCGCTGGCGAGGTACCCCTCGTTGAAGACGAGGAAGATCACCGCCAGCACCCCGTCAACGCGCTCGGGCAGGTCGGCGGCGGCCGGCACGCGGTACGGGATGCGGGCGGCGGCGATCTTCTTCTTCGCGCGCGTGATGCGCTGCCCCATGGTCGTCTCGGCGACGAGGAAGGCGCTCGCGATCTCGGGCACCGTCAGGCCGCCGAGCAGGCGCAGGGTGAGGGCGACGCGCGCCTCGGGCGCGAGCGCCGGGTGGCAGCAGGTGAAGATCAGGCGCAGCCTGTCGTCCTCGACCGCGCCGGTCGGCTCGGGGGCGGAATCGTCGTGGATCATCTCGGCCGCCCTGTGCTTGGCATCGCGCTGGCTCTCGCGCCGGATCCGGTCGATCGCCCGGTTCCCGGCGGTGGTGGTGAGCCACGCGCCGGGATTCGGCGGGACCCCGGACTCGGGCCACCTCTCCGCGGCGGCGAGGATCGCCTCGCCGGCCGCCTCCTCGGCGATCGTGATGTCGCCGAAACGGCGGACGAGCGAGGCGATGACCCTGCCGTACTCCTCGCGGAAGACCCGGTCGAGAGTCACGCCGGCCCGTCGAAGGCGCGGACCTCGACGGTGCCGCCGCAGGCCTTCGAGCCTTCGGCCGCGAGCCGCAGTGCGACGTCGAGGTCGGGGGCGTCGACGACCCAGAAGCCGCCGAGGAGTTCCTTCGACTCGAGGTACGGGCCGTCGGTGACGATCGGCTTGTCGCCGCGCCCGTCGACGACGGTGGCGGTGGTCGCCTCGGCGAGGCCGCCCGCGAACACCCAGTAGCCGTCGGCCTTGAGTTGCTCGTTGAAGGCGTCGGTCCGCGCGAAGGCCTCCTCCATCGCCTCCTTGGTGCCGTAGTCGCCGAACTCGCTCCGCTCGACGGGGCCGTGCACGGAGAGCAGGTAGTGCGTCATGATCTCGTTCCTCTCGGTCGTCGGGCGGCCCGGCGGGCCGCCCCTCACCCTCACTACGAACGTGGCGACACGGATACGACACCACCTCCGGAAAATCTTCGCAGCGGCGATGTCGAAATCCGTCGGAGCCGTTCGTGGAAGGGGTAGGACCGGCCCGCCCTGGGCACCGTCACCACCACTGAGGAGCACGCCATGAGCACCATCACCGCCACCACCGTCCGCGCCGACCGCCTCCCCGTGTGGCGGCACGGCCTGGGCGCCGCCGTCGCCGCATCGGCCGCCACCACCGCGATCGCCGCGGTCGCCTCCGGCGCCGGCGTCACCTTCGCCGGGCCCGACGGTGCCTCCATCCCCCTGCTCGGTTTCGCGGAGCTCACCATGATCTTCTCGCTGATCGCCGTGGGCATCGCCGCGGTACTGGTGCGGAAGGCCCGGAAGCCGCGTTCGACGTTCGTGCGCACCTGCGTCGCCCTGCTGGCCCTGTCCTGCGTGCCCGACGTGACCTTCGGCTTCGACGCCGCCTCCGCGGTCGTGCTGATCCTCACCCACCTCGCCGCCGCCGCGATCGTGGTGCCGGTGCTCGCCGGCCGGCTCGCGGTGTCTCGCTGACGGGGCACAATGGACGGATGACCGACGGACCTCTCATCGTCCAGTCCGACAAGA
>JBEBXD010000204.1:0-3326 GCA_040391845.1 Tsukamurella paurometabola
GGGGGCCCGCCCCCCCCCCCCCTGGGCCCTCGGTTTTCCGGCCCCTCTGCTGTTCTGGGCGCCCTCGGCCCCCCCGCCCCCACCCCCCCTCGACTCGTGTGACGCCGGGCTCAGTCGGACTTGACCGCGAGCACCGGGATCGGCGCGTTCAGGATCAGCCGCTGGCTGACGCTGCCGAGGACGGCCTTGCTGACCGCCGAGCGGCGGCGCACGGCGATCACCAGCCGGGTGGCGTCCCGCTGCTCGATCTCGTGCAGCACGGCGTCGACGGGGTCCCGGTCCTCGCGGCCGGTGCGGTCGACGACGGTCAGCGGGACCGCGTCGTCGAGGCCGGCGAGGTCGAGCTTGGCGATGCCGAGGTTGACCGCGACGAGGTCGGTGCCGAGGGACTTGGCCTCCTCGATGCCGGCGCGCAGGGCGACGGGGCCCTCGGTGGTTCCGGGTACGGCGACGATGATGGTCATGATCGGATGCTCCTTGTGGTCCGGTGCGGACGGGTCAGCGGAAGTCCCCGTGGGAGAACGATTCCTCGAGGTCCTCCAGGGATCGGCCGCTGGTGTTGGGCAGGGTCTTGTAGATGAGGAAGCCGAACACGGCGCAGGCGACGACGAAGGTGCCGTAGGTGCCGACGATGCCGCCGACCTCGATCAGCGTGGGGAACAGCTGTCCGACGATCGCGTTGGTCACCCAGAGGGCGAGCACCGACAGGCCCATGCCGAAGCCGCGCAGCCGCAGCGGGAAGAGCTCGGACAGGCACACCCAGACCGGCACGTTCAGGGCCGTCTGCATGGAGAGCACGAACAGGGCGACGAACAGCAGGACCGCGTAGGCCTGGACCTTGCCCTCCGGCAGGAGGACTGCGGAGAGAACGGTGAGCCCGTGGCACACGGTGACCGCGGCCATGCCCATCAGGATGAGCTTGCGGCGGGGAACCCGGTCGATGAGGAGGAACAGGCTGATCGAGCTGCCGACCACGGCGGCGACGCCCATGAAGATGTTGGCGATGGGGGCGGCGCTGTCGCTGAAGCCGGCGGTCTTGAGCATCTCGGTGCCGTAGTACATGACCGAGTTGATGCCGGTCAGCTGCTGGGCGACGGCCAGGATCACCGCGGCCACCATGATGCGGCGCACCCACGGGATGGCCAGGTCCGCCCAGCCGCCGGTCTGCGCGGCCTCCTCGTCGTGGGCGAGGTGCTCGACCTCGGCCATCTCGGCGCGGGCCCGGTCCTCGGTGCGCACCTGCATGAGCACGCGGAGCGCGTCGTCGTGGCGGCGCTTGGCGATGAACCAGCGCGGCGACTCCGGCATCCGGAGCATGCCGATGAACAGGCACACGGCGGGGACGGCGCAGACGGCCAGCATGATCCGCCAGACGCCGGCGTGCCCGTCGGGGTTGGAGTCGGACAGCGGCGGCCAGATCCGGGCGATGATCGCGTTGATGACGAAGGCGAGGAGCTGTCCCACGACGATCGCGAGTTCGTTGCGCCCGCCGAGGGCGCCGCGTCGCTCGGTGGGGGCGAGCTCGGACAGGTACACGGGGACGACCACCGAGGCGCCGCCCACCGCGAGTCCGAGGATGAACCGTGCGGGGAGCATCACCAGCAGGTCGTTCGCGAACACCGCGCCGAGGGTGCCCACGAAGAAGATCACCGCCAGGATGATCATGGTCTTGCGGCGGCCGATGGCGTCGGCGAGGCGCCCGCAGACGAGGGCGCCGATGGCGGCGCCGATGAGCAGGGTGCTCACCACCAGGCCCTCGGTCGTCGTGGTGAGGCCGAGGTCGTGCTTCATCGGCTCCAGTGCGCCGTTCAGCACGCCGGTGTCGTAGCCGAAGAGCAGGCCGCCGAAGGTCGCGACGACCGCGACGAGGTCCATCCTGCGCTGGTGGGGGCCCGGTCTGAGGGGCGGCAGGGTGGTTCCGCCGGCCGGGGTCCCGGTGCTTCCGTGAGTCATTCTCGAGTCCTTCCCGCTATTCGCGTGAGGTACATCACAGCAGACTCCACCGGGGTTTGACAAGTAGTTCGGAAAAGATTGAGCGAATGTTCGGACAAATGAGGTCGCCCCGGTGCATCCTGAACGGGAACGACGGGCCCGTAGACGGAGGTGGCAACCGATGCACGACCAGACTCAGCACCACGAGACGCAGCACGACCCGACGCCCGTGCGGGTGGCCGTGATCGGCATGGGATGGATGGGCCGGGTGCACGCGCAGGCGTACGCCCGTGTGCCGCACCACTATCCGGACGGGCCCGCGGTCCCCGTGATCGCCGCGGTCGCGGACGACGTGCCCGGGCGGGCCGCGATCTTCGCCGCCAGGTTCGGCGCGGAGCGCGCCACGGAGGACTGGCGCGAGGTCCTCGCCGACCCCTCGATCGACGCGGTCTCGGTCACGGTGCCCAACTTCCTGCACCGCGAGATCGGCGTCGCCGCGCTCGAGGCGGGCAAGCACCTGTGGATCGAGAAGCCCGTCGGCCTGACGGAGGCGGACGCGGCGGCGGTCGCCGGGGCCGCCGCACGGAACGGCCGCAGGACCGCGGTCGGCTTCAACTACCGCAACGCACCCGCCGTGCGGGCCGCCCGCGCCCTCATCGCCGAGGGCCGGCTCGGGGCCGTCACGCACGCGCGGTTCCGGTTCTTCAGCGACTACGCCGCCCATCCCGACGGTGCCCTCACCTGGCGGTACCAGCGCGACCGCGGCGGGAACGGCGTCCTCGGGGACCTGGGCTCGCACGGGATCGACCTGGTGCGGTACCTGCTGGGCGACGTGGACTCACTGGTGGCGGACACCGCGATCTTCATCCCCGAGCGGTCCGTGCCGACCGGCGCCACGTCCGGGCATCAGCTCGCGACCTCCGGCGTGCGCGGACCCGTCGAGAACGAGGACTACGTCGGCGCGCAGCTGCGGCTGACGTCGGGGGCGCGGTGCGTGCTCGAGGCGAGCCGGGTCGCGGTGGGGGAGCAGAACTCCTACGGGTTCGAGATCCACGGCACCGCGGGCATGGTGCGGTGGGACTACCGGCGGATGGGCGAGCTCGAGGCGGCGCTCGGCGCGGACTTCCAGGACCAGCCGGTCTCCACGGTGCACGTCGGCCCGGGCAGCGGGGACTACGCCGCTTTCCAGCCCGGAGCCGCGAACCCGATGGGCTACGACGACCTCAAGGTGATCGAGGCGCAGGACTTCCTCCGCGCGGTCGTCATCGGCGTCGTCGAGGGGGCCACCGTCGACGACGCGGTGCGCAGCGCCCGCGCGCTCGACGCCATGACCCGCTCGGTCGACGAGGGCCGCTGGGTGGCGCTGGGGTGACGGGATCCGGCGGCGCCGGCGG
>JBEBXD010000205.1:0-3322 GCA_040391845.1 Tsukamurella paurometabola
GGAGATCGAGCACTTCTTCGAGCACTACAAGGATCTCGAGCCCGGCAAGTGGGTCAAGGTCGACGCCTGGGGCTCGGCCGCCGACGCGGAGCAGCTCATCATCGAGGCGCAGCAGCGCCTCGCAGACCAGCACTGAGGCATCGGGGCCGCGAGGAACGAGCGGCCCCGCGCAGCGGTCACCGGCTGGAACGGCCGCAACTGGAAACGGGTTCGGGATCGCGATGATCCCGAACCCGTTCCCGTATCTCGGCGCTTTCCGGCTCAGAAGTTGATGTAGAACGCCGGGTTCACGAAGTCGTACCAGCCGTCGTCCTGGTTGGGACGCATCTCGAAGTGCAGGTGGCATCCGGTGCTCATGCCCGTGTTGCCGACGTATCCGAGCACCTGGCCGGCGTTCACGTACTGGCCCGGTGAGACGATTGCCCACCCGATCATGTGCGCGTAGCGGGTCTGCCAGCCGCTGGCGTGGTTGACCGTGACCATGTTGCCGCCACCGCCGCCGTCCCAGTAGGTGAGGCGGACGGTACCGGACGCAGCTGCGACGATCGGGGTTGCGCAGCCGGTGGCGAGGTCTATCCCGGTGTGGTTGGGCCGCCCGGGCGGCCGGAATCCTTCGGAGACGTAGTAGCCCGAGGTCGGCAGCGTCCAGCCGCCACCGCCGTTGCCGGGGTTGCTTCCGCCACCGCCACCGCCACCACCGCCGTTACCGCCACCGCCGCCGCCGTTGTTCTGCTCCTGCTGCTGACGGGCGCGCTCCTCGGCTTCGCGCTGCAGCCGTTCGGCTTCCTTCCGCAGGCGCTCCTCCTCGGCCTTGCGCCGCTCCTCTTCGATCCGGAGGCGCTCCTCATATCCCTCGACGGTTTTCGTCGTCGTGTCCTTGAGCGCCGCGAGCTGGGCAGCCAGAGTCGCCTGCTGCGCCTCCTGCTGCTTCACGAGTTCGCCTTGGGAGGCGACCGCCTGCGCAGCCGCCTCTTCCTTCTGCTTCTTGTCCTGCCGCAGCACCTCGCGCTCCTCCGCGGCCGCCTCGGCCTGCTGTGTGAGCGTGTCCGCCGTGTTCGCCGCCTGCTCAGCCTCTTCGGACAGCTGCGTGTTGCGCTCCGTGGCCTTCGACATCGACGCCATCCGGTCGAGGAGCGCATCAGCGGTGCTCTCGTCCGCGTCGAGGAAGAGCTCGACACTCCGGTCGACCCCGCCGGAGCGGTACATCTGCGCGACCAGAGCACCCGCGCGATCGGCGGCCTCATCGGCTTCCTCGCGGCTCGCCGCCGCCTGTTCGGAAAGCGTCTCGGCCTTCGCGGAGGCCCGCATGAGCGCCTCTTCGGCTTCGCGCAGCTCATCGATGGTCGTCGAGTGGAGATTGCGCAGTCGATCGAGCTCCCGCTCGCCCTCGGCGATGAGCCCCTCGATCTCGGTCACCTTCTTGGAGGCGGTGGCCTCGTTCTGCTTCGCCGCCTGCACGTCGTCCCAGGTCGGCAGGTCGAGTGCCTGAGCCGGAGCCGCGCCCGTCGGTCCACCGATCAGCAGCGCCGCCGCGAAGACGGCGGCCCCGAACGCGCCGACGAGACGCTTCGCCGTTCCCGTTCTCCGCTTCCGCATATCCGGACTCCCCTCAGGCCAGTATGGTCCACGCATACGCTAGCACCGTCTCGGCGGCGAGCCCTGAGGCCGGGCGGCGAGGTCCCGGATCCGCTCCGGCGGTGCCGCGGTTCCCGTTTTCCCGGGCCTCACCGCTTCGCCTATCATTGAGAGAGCACCTCAGTGACCAGACTCGAACAGCCAGCGAGGGAGAGATATGCACGAGTCGCACCTCTCCAGTGACGCCAGACACGGCCAGAGCGACGGGGCGTCTCGACCCCGACCGCTGTTCGCGCCGACGCCGACGCCCCGGGCATCGGCTGGCACGGTGCTCGCGTTCCTCTTCGCGATCGTGATGGTCTTCGGCGGCTTCTACCTGATGGGGCACGCCTTCAGCAGCCCCGATTTCGGCATCTGGTGGTTCACGGCGGGCGTGCTCGCCGACGCCTTCGGCCTCTGGTTCGCGTTCGGCATCCTGCCGAGCCTCGACAGCCGGCGCTGACACGCCGTCATCGAAGTCCCCGGGTCGTCGACGACCCGGGGACTTCGTGCTTCCGGCGGGTCAGTAGCGCGGCGCCGCCGGCAGCTGGAAGTACGTCTCGAGGTTGACGTAGCCGCGCGCACGCATATCCTTCGCGACGGCGGTGCCGACGTAGCGGAAGTGCCACGGCTCATAGATGTAGCCGACGATGTGCTGCTGGCCGCTGTCGTATCGCAGGATGAAGCCGAATCGGTACGCGTTGTGGCGCAGCCACTGTCCGACCGCCGAAACGCCGAAGCATCCCTGGAAGCTGCAGCCCATCCCGTCGTCGAGGTCGACCGCGAGGCCGGTCTGGTGCTCGGAGTGCCCCGGCCGGGCCGAGTAGCTCTCGGCGGCGGCCAGCCCGTCGCGGGCGACGTAGTTGTTGAAGAGCTGCGCCTGGTAGTCGTAGCTGCGGAAGCCGCTCGTGATGATGAAGCCGCGGCCGATCTCAGCGCGCATGGCAGCGTTCATGCTCTGCAGCGCCTGGGCGGTCTTCGCGCGCACCGGCTGGCCGTTGGTGTTGGGGATGCCCGCTGGGATCACCAGGTCTCCCGGTGCCCAGCGGATCGGTGACAGCGGCCGCTGCTTGTTCACGACGACCGTGATCGACGCGGGGCTGTTGAGGTCGGGGCGCGTACAGGAGTTGAGCTTGACCGCGATGTCCTTCACGCTGCGGTACATGAAGGCCGCCATCGCCTCGCGGGTCAGCTTGCCGCCCGGCAGGTACTCGCGCCCGCGCGGCGTGCAGGTGCCGGTGGTGAGGCCGGTCGCCATCCAGGTGATCTCCCGGTAGAACTTGTGCCCCGTCGGCAGGTCGAGGAAGGGTGAACTCTTCGGAGGCGTGAACTTCGGCTTCTCGCTGCGATAGAGGAACGCCGCCATCGCCTCGCGCGACAGCCGCTCGCTGGGACGGTACTCGCGTCCCTTCGGGGTGGAGACGCCCGTGCTGAGGCCCTTCTGCCGCATCCACGCGATCTCGCGGTAGAACTTGTGCGTCGTGGGCACGTCGATGAAGCGGGGCGGGATCGCGGCCTGCGCGGTCAGCGGGGCCGGAGCGGCGGGGGATCGAGGAGCCGACCCGCTGGAATTCATCTCGGGAAGGGACGGTTCGGGATCATCGATCGCCTGCTCGGCGGCGGGATCCTGAGTCGCAGGGTCCGGATCCTGCGCGTCCGATCCGACGCCGGGGTCGGTCTGTCCAGGCACCGGCTGCTCCGGCACCGG
>JBEBXD010000206.1:0-3311 GCA_040391845.1 Tsukamurella paurometabola
GCTCCCGCGGGACGAGGCCGAGCGGCGCGCGATCGACGAGGCGGTCCGGGCGCTCGCGGGCGGCTGAGCCGCCGAGGCGCGAGGCGCCGACCGCGCCACGCGGTCTCCTTCGGGCGCTCGGGGGCGTAGGGCCACCCGCGACGTCATTGCGCACGCGCGGCGGTGTGGACGGCGCGTGCGCAGAAATACGGGCTGGAGCGATCTGACTGCGCACACGCTTCGGGGATGTGGGGCGCGTGCCCAGTCGCATCGGTTGCCCGGTCGGCTTGCGGCACGGGTCGCGCGGGAGAGCGGTCCGGCATGGCTCGGCTCGCGGACGGGGCCCTTGCCTCCGCTTCACGGCGCCTTCGCCCGGCGCACGTCCCCGGGACGGCGGCCACCCCTTGAGGTGTGTGGCGTGAAAGCACCATGTTGTTGGGTGTTGGGGTGGGGCGGGTGCTGGGGTTGTACCGTTCCCCACCATGTCATTCAGACGTATAGCCCTGATCACCGGGGCGACCGCCGCCGCGCTCGCCCTCTCCGCCGGATCGGCCGCCGCGCAACCAGCCCCCTGCGTCGGGGCCGAGCAGCAGATCACGATGGCCAACCTGGATCAGGCGCGCGCCGCGTTTCTCTGCCTGGTGAACAACGAGCGCACCACGCGAGGGCTCCGGGCACTCCAGGTCAACGCGGCCCTCTCCCGGTCGGCGCAGGATCACGCGAACGACATGGAAGCGCGCGGCTTCCGCGGTCCGGAGGCCCCCGAACCGACGCCCAACGGGAAGACGCCCCGTGACCGGGCTTCGAAGTTCGGCTACCCGACGACCAACTCCCTGGGTGAGCGCGCGTTCGGGGTGGGATCCACCCCGCGCAGCAACGTCGCGGCGGCGTTCGCCTCCACCGAGGCGTTCGCCCCCAGCAATCTGTGCCTTCCCTTGATCGACCGTGTCTACGTCGATGTGGGGATCGGTGTCACGGTAGAGCAGGGCACCGGGCTTCCGCTCTTCAACTACGTGTTGGGCGGGCCGGGTCCGCCGGTCTCGTGGAACGCGCTCTGCCCGATCACCTCGCTGGTGACGCCGGTCGAGCCGCCGGCGCCCGCTCCTCCCGCGCCGCCGGCCCCGCCCACGCCACCCGCCCCGCCGGCACCCCCGGCCCCGCCCGTGACCCCCAAGGCCGCCGCCCAGGCCCTGGCCAAGCAGTCCCCGGCCGCGGTCGCCACCGCGCTCGGCATGCCGTCGGCGAAGGTCTGCGTCAGCCGCCGCGCGTTCGACATCCGCCTCCGTGAGACCAAGACGATCAAGCTGCGCAGCGCGAAGCTCACGTGGTCCGGCCGCAAGTCGACCGCCAAGCGCGTCAAGAAGCGCCTGACCGCCCGCGTCGACCTGCGCGGGTTCAAGAAGGGCACGTTCACGGTCAAGATCACCGCGAAGACGACGACCGGCGTCACGCTCAAGGGCACCCGCAAGTACAAGACCTGCGGCGCCGGCGGCAGCAAGAAGGCCAAGCTCTGAGGGCCGGGCCAGCGGTGCTCGCCCGGCGGCTGGCGGTCACCGGATAGGCACAGAGCACGGGTAGTTCGGCAACGGCCGGACACGACACGCTCGACGCGGCGACGGAGGACGAACCACGATCCTCCGGAAGGCGCTCCTCCAATCAGTCGATGCGACCGAAAGGAGACGCCGATGGAGACGCTGATCTGCCCTGATCCTAGCGGGTCGACCGGACCGCGTACAACCGTCCCTGTCGACCGTGGTCGACGCCTCGTCCTACCCCCAGCTCCGCGCCTCGGGCAGCACCTCGGTGCCGAGCAGGCGGATCGATTCGAGCGCCTCGTCGTCGGCCATGCCGTGCCAGTCGAAGCGCATGATCACGTCGGTGATCCCGATCTCGTGCCAGCCGCGCAGCCGCTCGAGGGCGTCCCCCGGCGTGCCGATCAGCGAGTGGTCGCGCAGCAGTGCGTCGGGGTCCATCTGCTGCGCGGTCTCCCACGAGCGGTAGGCCTTGAACTGCGGCAGCAGGTGGTCGCGGCCGATCCGCATCGCGTCCTCGCGGTCCGGACGGACGCACGCCTCGCGCATCAGCGGGTAGGCCCGGTCGAGCGACAGGTCCCGCGACGACAGCTCCGAGCGGATCAGCGCGATCCGCTCGCGCAGGGTCTCGTCGTCGCCCTCGCCGGCCATCAGCCAGCTGGCGTCGAGCTCGGCGACGCGGCGCACCCCGCGGCCGGCGAACGCGCCGAGCCAGATCGGCGGGCCGCCGTCCTGCAGCGGCCGTAGATGCAGCTTCGCGTTCTTCAGGCTCCCGAACAGGCCGTCCTCGGTGACGGTCTCGCCGGCCCACAGCCGCCGCATCAGCCGCACGCCCTCCTCCATCCGGCGGAACCGCTCCTCGTAGGGCACGCCGACGGCGGCGTACTCCTTCTCGCGGTAGCCGGTGCCGAGGCCGACCGTCAACCGGCCGTCGCTGAGCACATCGAGCGTCGCCAGCTCCTCGGCCAGTGCGACCGGCGGCAGCAGCGGGCCGAGCAGGATCCCGAAGCCCAGGCGGATCCGCTCGGTGCGGGCAGCCAGGTACGACGCGACGCTCAGCGGCTGGAAGAACGCCGAGCTGGCCAGGTAGTGGTGGCCGAGGAACAGCGAGTCGAAGCCGAGCTCCTCGGCCAGCGTCGCCTGGTCGACGACCGCGCGGCGGCGGGCCACCGCGTCGCCGCCGGGCGGCAGGTGGGTCGACAGGAACAGACCGATCTTCACGTGGGGAGCCTTTCGGATTCGGAGCGAGGCCGGGCGGTCATGCGCCGGTCGCGGCGGTGCGGGCGGCGTCCTCGCGCTGCTGGACGATCCGCCGCACGACCTTGCCGGAGTGGTTGAACGGCAGCTCGTCGACGAAAGCCCACTCGCGTGGGACCTTGTACCCCGCCAGGTGCTCGCGGCAGTACGCCTCGAGCTGGTCGCCGTCGACGGTCGCGCCCTGCTCCGGCAGGACATACGCCTTCGGCGCCTCCTCCCAGCGCGGGTGGGGAACCTTGACGACGCAGACCGCGCGGACCGCGGAGTGATCGACGAGCACGCGCTCGATCTCGGCCATCGCGACGTTCTCGCCTCCGGTCTTGAGCATCTCGCTGGCCCGGTTGCGGAAGGCCAGGTAGCCGTCCTCGTCGAGCTCGCCGAGGTCGCCGGTGCGGAACCAGCCGTCGCGCCAGCCGTCCTCGGGCGTGGGGGCGCGGTTCCAGTACGAGGACGCGATCTTGGGGCCGCGAACCTCGATGTGCCCGGGGACGTTCGGCGGCGACGGCGCGCCCTCGTCGTCGACCACGCGCAGGTCCAGGTAAC
>JBEBXD010000207.1:0-3299 GCA_040391845.1 Tsukamurella paurometabola
GCAATCCGCAGGATTGCCCACCAATAGGCAGAGCACCGCGAAGCGGTTCCCCTCAACCTCAATCGCCCGGTACGCACGTTCTCGTGGAAGCATCCCGCGCTCCCCGAACCATCCACAGACCCAAGCCGCACGACGGCCTCCAGCGGCACATTGACGACGGCGCAGCTCGACTGCATCTGCCGTCTCGTGGGGACCTGTGGCGTTGGGGGCTTGGTCGCGCACCTGTCTGCATGAACGGCATCGACCCGCCGGTGCCGCAGGCGAAGAGGCGGTATAGGGCATGGCGAGGATCAGGCGCTCCGCGGCGGAGGCCGCCGCAGCACGCGAAGCGAAGCTCGAGGTGATGGGCGAGAAGCTGGAAGCCGCCATCGAAACGCTCACGACGGGTGAGGACTGGGCTCGGGCGATCGAGTTCGCCGCCAGGTTCCGGGCCAGGTCGTTTCGCAACACGCTGCTGATCTACGCGCAGCATCTCGATGCCTACGAGGCTGGCCGCGTCTCTGAGCCGATCCCGACCTACGTAGCGGGATTCAAGCAATGGAAGAGTCTCGGCCGCTCGGTCGCCGGGCAATCCGGGTACATGATCTACGGCCCCGTCATGGGACGTTTCGCCTCCACGAACCCGCAAGACCCGATGTCGTGGCGCCGGCTCGCCCCTCGGGAGAAGCCGGCCGCAGGTGAGGTCGTGCGCACGAAGATGGTGAACGTCAAGCCGGCCTACGTGTGGGACGTCTCGCAGACCACCGGCGATCCCCTCCCGGAACGGCCGATGCCCCGACTGTTGCAGGGCCAGGCTCCCGAAGGACTGTGGGACGGACTCGCGGCACAGGTCGACGATGCGGGTTTCGAGCTGACCCGCGCCAAGACAGCGGCGGCGATCGGCGGCGCGAACGGGGTGACCTACTACGACACCCGGATCGTCACCGTCCGAGATGACATGGACGACGCCGCGCAGGTCAAAACGCTCGCCCACGAGCTCGGCCATGTGCGGATGCACGATCCCGCCGAAGACACTCGCGACCACCACCGCGGGGTCCGCGAGGTCGAAGCCGAATCGGTCGCCATGATGATCGGTGCGGCGTACGGCCTGGACACCACCGGGTACACGATCCCCTACGTCGCGTCCTGGGCGAACGCCGTACCGGACAAGACACCCGTGGAGGTCGTGCGCGAGACCGGAGAAAGAGTCCGCAAGGCCGCGCTGGACATCCTCGACCGGCTCCCCGATGCCGGGCTGGGCGACGGCTACCCGCCCGGACTGGTCCGCGACAACCACCGGGAAGGCCCTGGACGAGACGGCGCGGAACCCGCCGAACGGGCCGGACATCTCGGTCCCGTCGAACCCACGCCAGCCTCCGCCGCGATGGAACCGGTCATGGTCGGCCGCTGATGCTCAACGACCGACGGCAGGCGAGCACCGATCGCGCACGGCCGGTGGGTCGATGGGTCGTCGCATCAGCGGTGAGCGGGACGGTGATGATCGGGCTCGGGGCCTTCTGGCTCTCGTTCACCGCTCTCGCCGATCTCGCCCGACGTTCGGGCACGACGGCGCAGCTGAGCTGGGTGTGGCCGTTGATCGTGGACGGCGTCATCGTGGTCGCCACGATCTCGGTCGTCGCGCTCTCTCACCACGGCGCGCGAGCGACGCGCTACCCGTGGCTGTTGCTCGCCGGCGGTGCCGCCGTGTCGGTGTCCGCGAACGTCACCCACGCGCTCGTCGTCGCCGACGCCGCGGTGCCACCGCTGCTTGCGGCCCTGGTCGCCTCCGTGCCGCCCGTGGTGCTGCTGGCGATCACGCACCTGACCGTCGAGCTCACCCGCTACCACCGCACCGACCCGAACGGAAGCGTGAAGACGCCGGAGTGGACATCACGAATCGAGCATGCCGCGGGAGTCCCTTCGCCGATCGCGACGACGCAGAAGGGGCCGACAGCTCAGGCCGCGCTGGAACCAGTGACACATCGTCCGGGCACCCAGCAACTGGACCCCTCCACGGCGTCCGCTCCGCGCAGGCGGGAGGGGACGTCATCCTCGGCTGAGGAACGCACCATGCGGGCGCGCAAGCTCCGCAGGGACGGGCTCTCGAACCGCCGGATCGCCACCCAGCTCGGAGTCCACCCCTCAACAGTGGGGCGCTGGCTTGCCGAGACGACTCGACCGCAGGAGACCAGCGCGAGCACGGACGGCGATCACGCCGCGGTAGAACGTCAAGAAGGAGAACCCGATGTCGTCGATGAATGATCCCTACAGTAGCGACGCGACCCATGCGCATGACGACGTGGATTACGAGGCACTGGAGCTCGCACAGTTCGAGCAATCCGCGGCAGCGCGGGAGCACGAGCCGGGGCACCTCGTGGCCGACACTGAGGAGGCTGCGCGGTTGGGAGATGACAAGCCGGACATCGCAGATGGCTCCCCGCTCGCCCGCCACGGAGATCCATCCTCCGCCGGAATCGCTCCACGGCGCGCGAGGCTGGAGCAGCATGTTCGTGACCGCCGAGGCGTGCGGTGGGTGCCTGCGGCCGAACTGATGCGTCACGGAACTGCGAAGCTTGCAG
Source organism: Tsukamurella paurometabola (assembly GCA_040391845.1). Classification (GTDB taxonomy): domain Bacteria; phylum Actinomycetota; class Actinomycetes; order Mycobacteriales; family Mycobacteriaceae; genus Tsukamurella; species Tsukamurella paurometabola_B. The sequence continues at coordinate 2,559 of JBEBXD010000207.1, forward strand.
GTCAGAGCATCAACCTTCACGCACAGACGCACCGGGCGGCCCGGGATGCGGCTGTGAAGGCAGTGATGCGGGGTGGTGTTGTGGCCAGCGAGCGGTTGCAGCGCCTGGGGCAGGCGCGTCCACTTCGAGCTTTCTCGGCGCCGTCGGCGATGAGGAACGCGCCGGGCCGATGAGTGTGTCGGTGCGGTAGTGCCTGAATGTCACGGAGTTGGCTCGTCGCGTTCGGGAGCTGGTCTCCCGGGACGTTGGGGAGGTATCGAAGGCGATTCGGCGGACAGCTCGAGGATGACATCCCGCTCCTCGTAGAAGTGTTGTCCTGCCACGGTGCGGCCGCTGATGGCTATCGCGTTCACGATGTCGCCGTGCGGGATGAGGTCGTCTTGCATGAGTCGGTAGGTGGCGATGTACTTGTGTACGCCTTCTGGCGGAAGCTGTGCATGGTCTCCCTCGACGAACTGCCAGGGCCTGTCATACGTCAGGGTTGCCATCGATGCGTTGGTGAATCCCCGTTGGATCAGGTGCACGCCGTACAGCGTGGTCCTGGTCCCGTTCTGCACGGTCACGATGAAGGTGATCAGGGTTCCGATACTCAGAGGCTGGGCAAACTCGGCAATGTGAGTGACCTGCACTTCGCCGCTCTCGCTGTGCCATCGGGATGATTCGTCGATGGGTTGCCCGAAGGCCGTGCGTATCCGCTCGCACCATGCGACGACCTGGCCCAAGGGGAGGTTGAGCGCCTGG
>JBEBXD010000208.1:0-3294 GCA_040391845.1 Tsukamurella paurometabola
TTTTCCCTGCAAATCGGCGGCGAGTAGTCGCACCCCGACTACTAGTCGCCTACCGCGGCGAGGTAGTCACTTGTGACTAGTAGTCACATCTGACCCTTGGCTTTCGCGGCTGTTCCTGCCTAGCTATGAGGGCGTCGTCAGGAGGTCCGCTTTCCGCCGTAGGCGCCGTCAGGACGGCCGTTTCGTCCGCGGACCACGATCGCGACGACGCTCACGGGTGCGGCAGTTTGCGCTGTCGCGGACTACGACGCGAGGGGCGTTCGAAGGTTATGGAGCAGGACGAGCAAGAGGCGTTCGAGGACGGGGGAGGGCCGCTCGCGGCGGTCGAGGTAGTCGCCGTTGCGGCTGGGGTTGTGCCGGGGGTTGCCGGTGGGGTTGCGCGTGGCGTCCCGGACGGTTTCGGGTGGAGGGGGCTGGATGCCTGTCAGGACCGGGATTTCCGGCGGGTGGCTGCGCCTGACATCTTTTCCGGGTTCAAAGGGGTTCGTGAGTTCCTGGCCCGGGTGGCTGTTTGGCGCTGGGTCGCTGGGGCATCGGTCGGGCACTCGGCCGCCGTTCGCGCGTGCGTTTTGTGGTCACCGCCGCCGTCCCGAGGGACGACGACGGAGCGGAGCGGAGGTGACGGCGGTGCCGGTCGCTGATCCGGTTCGGCTCGGTCCGTTGGCGGTCGAGATGCTGGAAGGCATCTATCAGCATCGGCTGCTCTCGTCGGCGCAGCTCCACGAGATCTACACGCCCGGTCGCTCGCGCGAGTGGGCGCACCAACAGATCCGCAAGCTGGAGCGCGCCGGGTTGGCGGCGGCCGTACGGCAGCCCGGTGGGCGCAAGCTGCTGCACCTGACCCCGGCCGGGCTAACGATGGCCGAGACGGTGCCGCGCACGGAGTCGCGGAGCAAGCTGATCACGCCCGAGCACGCGGCGGGCGCGCTGCAACGGCACACGTTGGCGGTCAACGACGTCGGGGTCGCGTTCCTACGGGCAGCGCGGGAGCGGGGTGACGAGTTCGGGCCGTTGTCGTGGCGGCATGAGATCGCGCATCCGATTGGCTCGCCGTTTGGCGGTAAGCGGAACGAGCAGGTGATCGCCGATGCGGTCTTGGTCTACCCGGAGGATCGTGAGGACGGGCGCACGGTCTTCTTCTATCGGTTCGTTGAGCTGGATCGCAACACGATGCCGGTCCACGCGCTGGCCGCGAAGCTGGCGCGCTACGAGCGGCTGCACAGCTATCGGCCGCGTCCCAAGAACGCGGGGTCATCGGTGGGCCTGTTCTGGGAGACGCGCTATCCCGTGTTTCCGGCCGTGATGCTGGTGTTGAGCAACGGAACGGACCGTCAGCTGCGCCGCCGTCGCTACCAAGCGCTGAACCTGGCTGCGCAGACCAAGTACCGGTCGGTTGCGATCCTCGCCTGCCTTCTGTCGGAGCTCCGAGCGATGGGGCCGTACGCGCCGATCTTCACGACCGCGAACGATCAGGAGCGGCCCGTCGACTGGCTCGGTCACGGAGAGGACGGCGAACACGGGAAGACCGACGAGGGCGACGAGGACGCGTGAACGGCCGGCCGACGTTCGCGACTCGGTGCGTCTGGATGACCGTCGACCCGTGCCTGGTTGGTCCGGATCGTCCTGGACCGTTGTCGGGCCTTGGCGTGGAGCGTCGCACCACCTACCGTCGAATCGAGGCACCGCGAAGCGGCTCGACGCAGCGACGTCGGTGACCGCGGGCGCGTGCCTCGGAATCTGAGCATTCGATGCAGCAGCAGAGCGACAAGGCTGGCTGATGGCGCGGCCGACGACCGGCACGATCCATACGCACACGCTCGCCGACGGCACCCGCGCGTTTCACCTGCGCGTGCGGTTCCGTGGCGAGCGGGTGCGGGTCGTGCTGCATGAGCTCGACGGCTGCACCTGCGGATGCGGCGGCAGCTGGGACGCACCTGCCGCTCGGACCGAGCTGGGGAACATTCAGGCGAAGATCCGCGTCGGCGTCTGGCAGCCGTTCGCGCTCGTGCCATTGGAGCCGTTCGCGGGTGGCGGCCCCGCGCCGTTGTTTCGCGACTACGCGGCGTGGTGGTTGGAGGCGAAGGTCACGGGCGAGATCGGCGTGCGCCCGATCGCGCGAAGCACCGAGAGCGGCTACCGGGCGCAGCTGCGGCAGCTGGATCGGTTCTTCGGCCGTCTCCCCTTGGATCAGATCGACCGCTCGCGTTGCCAGGCGTTCAAGGGCTCCAAGCTCCAAGAGGCCCGGGAGCTGCGCGACGCGCTGGCGGCCGGAGCCGACATCCGTGACCGCAGCGGCCGCCCGGCCAAGCCGCTGGGGCCGGGCTCGATCGCGCGGCTGATCGGCGTCCTCGCCGCGGTGCTGGATGAGGCGATCGAGGACGGCCACATCGCTTCCAACCCGGCCCGTGGCCGGCGGATGAAGGTCCACGTCCCCAAGCCGCGACGGAGCTTCCTCGAAGTCGACGAACTCACCGCGCTACTCGCCGCCGCTTCGGAACAGGACGGCTTGCTGAGCGTCCCGGTGGACGAGCAGGCGGGGGAGACGGCGCGAGCGGTGGCGGGCCTGCTGGCGCGCGGGCTTCGTCCCGCGCAGATCGCGGAGCGCCTGGGATTGTCGCGGTCGACGGTGACGTTCCATGCGCAACGGCTCGGCGCGCGGGTGGTCGGTCGCGGCTATGCGGGCCGGCGGGTGGTGTGCGAGATCCTCGGCCGGACCGGGGTGCGGGCAAGCGAGCTATGCGCGATGCGGGTCGGCCACGTCCGTCTGCACGACCCCGACGGCGCCCGCTTCCGCATCCCGGACTCCAAGACCGAGACCGGGATCCGCGAGGTCCAGATGACCCCGGCCTTGGTCGAGGCGGTCGTCGACCACCTCGACCGCCTCCAGCGCGCCGGCCACTCGACCGGCCCTGACGACTTCTTGGTGCAGAGCCGGACAGGCACCCGGATCTCGCGCGAGCGAGTCGGCACGATCGTCAAGCGAGCTGCGGAAAGGGCCACCGAGCAGCGGGCGGCCGAGGGCTTGCCGCCGATGCCGTCGGTCAGCCCGCACAGCCTGCGGCGGACCTACATCTCGATCGCGTTGCGTGCGAACCAGTTCGACGTGAAGTGGGTGATGAGCCAGGTCGGCCACGCCGACTCGCGAATGACGATGGACGTCTACGCCCAGCTCGAACAGCGGGTCGACCGGTCGCACGGGGAGAACTTCGATCGGCTGCTGGCGGCGGCGTGAGGGGCGTGCCGAGGTCTGCGCGCGGGACGACGTTCGGCCGCAGGTCTGCGGTACACATCACG
>JBEBXD010000209.1:0-3265 GCA_040391845.1 Tsukamurella paurometabola
GAGGAGGAGCTCGGTGATGCGGCGCGGTACGCCGGCGACACCGCCTTCCCCCGCTTCGAATTCACCAGCTGACCGAACACCGATCCGAGAGCCGAAGGAGCACAGCCGAAGTGAGCAGCAGGTCCCGCCTCGTGCGCACCCCGTCGGGCGGCGAAGCCCGCACGGGCGGACGGAGCCCGGGGCGGACCGTCGTCCTGTTCCTCGTGCTGTGCGTCCTCGCCCTCACCCTGGCCGTCCCGGTGCGCACCTACCTCTCCGAGCAGGCGCGGGAGCAGAAGGTGGCCGCCGAACACACCCAGTTGCTGGAGGACATCGCGCGGCTCGAGGAGCAGAAGCGGCTGCAGGACGACCCCGAGTACATCAAGGCACAGGCCAGGATCCGGCTGCAGTACGTGATGCCCGGCGAGACCCCCTACCGGGTGCAGACGCCCGGCGCCCCGAAACCCACACCGGAGCAGGCGGAGGCGGCGCAGGCCGAGCAGAACCCGTGGTACACCAACGTCTGGCGCACGATCGCGGTGCCGCACTGATGGTGGAGAACCCCGAACAGGCGGTGCCGCAGGAGGATCTGGATCGCGTCGCCGAACAACTCGGGAGGGCGCCGCGCGGCGTGCTCGCCATCGCCTACCGCACCCCGGACGGTGCGCCCGCCGTCGTGAAGACCGCGCCGCGGCTCCCCGACGGCACCCCGTTCCCCACGCTGTACTACCTCACGGACCCGCGGCTCACCGCCGAGGCCAGCCGCCAGGAGAGCGCCGGCCTCATGCGTGAGATGGAGGCGCTCCTCGCCTCCGACGAGGCGGTCGCGGAGAATTACCGCGCCGCGCACCGTCACTACCTGGAATCCCGGAACGCCCTGGGCGACCTGGGGACCGACTTCACCGGCGGCGGGATGCCCGACCGCGTGAAGTGCCTGCACGTCCTCATCGCCTACGCCCTCGCCGAGGGCCCCGGCGTGGTGCTGCTGGGCGACGAGGCGGTGGCCCTCGCGGGCGACGCCGGACTGCGCGGCAGCGCGATCCCCGCCGACTGGCCCCAGCCGCGGTACCCGTGGGGCGGTCAGTGACGGCCGCAGCCGGGCGCGCGGTGGCGGCGATCGACTGCGGTACCAACAGCATCCGCCTGTACGTCGCGAACGCGCCCGCCGACGACCCCGGCCGGCTGGTGGAACTTCACCGCGCGATGCGGATCGTGCGCCTCGGCCAGGGCGTGGACGCCACCGGAGAGTTCGCCGCCGACGCCCTCGACCGGGTTCGGGTCGCGCTCGACGACTACGTCACCACCGCACGGGAACTCGGCGCGACCCGCGTGCGGATGGTCGCGACCTCCGCGGCCCGCGACGTCACCAACCGCGCCGCGTTCGAGGACCTCACCGCCGCCGCGCTGGGCCGCATCACACCCGGAGCGCGCGCCGAGGTGATCGCCGGGACCGAGGAGGCCGAGCTCTCCTACCGCGGCGCCACCGTGGGGCTCGCCGCGGCAGACCCCACCCTCGTCGTGGACCTCGGAGGCGGCTCCACCGAACTCGTCTCCGGCTCGGAAGGGGCGGTCGCGCACGCATTCTCGGCCGATATCGGCTGCGTCCGCATCACCGAACGCGCCCTGCACGGCGATCCGCCCACCCCCGCCGAGGTCGCGGCGGCCACCTTCGCGATCGACGCCGCGCTCGACGAGGCCACGGCGGCGGTCCCCCTCGACGGCGTCCGCACCTGGATCGGCGTGGCCGGCACGTTCACCACCCTCGCCGCGCTCGCCCACGGACTCACCGAGTACGACCCGGCCCGCATCCACGGCTCCCGCGTGCCGCTCGGCGAGCTCGTCGCCCTCTGCCGCCGGCTCGTGCGCATGACCTCCGCGGAGCGGCTTGCGCTCGGCCCCATGCACCCGGGCCGCGCCGACGTGATCGGCGGCGGCGCCCTGGTCGCGATGCGCCTCGCCGAGCGACTCGCCGCCGTCGGCCTGACCGAACTCGTCGTCTCCGAGCACGACATCCTCGACGGCGTCGCCATGGGCCTCGCCGCTCCCGCGAATTAACGCACTGTTGACGAACTCACAGCCTGCCGGCAGCCCACCACGCGGTTTCGCGGCCTAGCGTCGTTCTCGAACGGCGAAAGGGAGTCGATGATGGCGAAGGCAAGCGAATCCGTGATCGTGGTGCTGGACGGCACCGATTCGGCGACGCGGATGGTCGGTGAACTCGCGGCCGAGGGGAAGCGCGTGACGGCGGTCGGCTCGACCTTCCGGGACGTGGTCGCGGTGCTCTCGGGCGACGTCTACGCCCTCGTCGCCGACCTCACGGACCCCGAGCAGTGGGCCACCGCGCTCGACCGTGCGCAGGAGCGGAACGGCACCGTCGACACCGTTCTCGATCCCGGCGGCAGGCTGGCGGCACGCGCCGCCTGACGGCGCGGTCAGTGGGCGAGCTTGAGCCCGATCACCCCGCCCACGACTGCCAGGATGCATACGACCTTGACCAGTGACGCCGACTCGGTGCCGGTGGCCATCGCGTAGACCACCGTCAGGGTGGCGCCGATCCCGACCCACACCGCGTAGGACGTGCCCACCGGCAGGTCACGCATCGCGTACGCGAGCCCGCCCATGCTGGCGGCCAGGGCGACGACGAACACGATCGACGGTGTGAGGCGGGAGAAGCCCTCGGACTTGCCGAGCGCGGTGGCCCAGACGGCCTCGAGAACGCCGGAGACGATCAGAACGATCCATGCCATGGTGCGAACCTCCTCGGGTTCGCACCGTCTTTTCGCTGGCCGGGTACGGTGCGCCTCGTCCGGGTGTCGTTCGCGACGCCGCCCACGCTACCGCACCGGCCCGCTCGTGGCGATCCGCGACGTGGTGCGCCCACGTCGCGATGCACCAATGGCGATGCGGCCAGCCACCGTTGACGGAACTTGCGTCTGTGCGAGTCGTCCGTACCGTCGGGGCCATGTCCGCTCCAACACTTGCACTCAGTGAGAACGGACGGCAGTGGCTGATCCACACGCCCCTGGAGATCGGTCTCTACGTCGTCCTCGCCGTGGTCGTGCGGTACGTGCTGCACCGCGGGATCGATCGCCTGGTCCGCGGCAGCCGCCGCGACGGCGATTCCCGCACACGGCGTTTCGGCTTCCGCAGGCGAGGCGACGGTGAGCCGGGCGCGGGCCGGCTCTCGGCCGGGCGGCGGGGCACCGTCGTGGCTCCGGCCAGGGCGCTGCGGGACGCCACGGGCGAGCACGAACTGCCGCTCGACCATCGCAATCTCTACGAAACA
>JBEBXD010000210.1:0-3223 GCA_040391845.1 Tsukamurella paurometabola
TCGTGATCCTCGGCTACATCGCGATCGCCGTGGTCAACACGCTCGTGATGGCGACCGGGGAGCGCTCGCGGGAGTTCGCTCTGATGCAGCTGATCGGTTCGTCCCGCCGGCAGGTGCGCTCGATGATGCGGATCGAAGCCGTGCTGGTGGCCGTGATCGGCATGGTGTTCGGCGTCGTGGTCGCGATCCCTCCGCTCATCGGGGTGAGCATGGGCATCTCGGGTCAGCCGATTCCCGCGCTGCCCGTGCTCGGGTCGCTGGCGATCATCGGTGCGATGGGCGCTCTGGCGCTCGTGGCGCTGTGGGCGGGAACCACCGCCGCCATGCGCACCCGTCCGATCGACGAGATCGGGTCGCGGCAGTAGCGCGGCGCGAGAGGACGCAGACGGCGGGGAGTATGCCATTCGGCACGCTCCCCGCCGCCGTCGCGATCAGAGGATGAACAGGGCGCCCTGCCACCCCTGCCCGACGCGGTTCCCCGGGGTGAACATGTTCCCCGTGAAGACGCCGGTGTTGACGAACTCCAGCAGCGTGCCCGCGGAGTCGGTCGTCAGCAGATCCGCCTGCGAGTCGCCGTTCAGATCAGTTACGACCGGCAGTCGAGACGCGCTCCAGTCGGACCCGACCTGCACGCGGGGTGCGAACGTCGGGATTCCTCCCGAGCATCCGGTGTTCCGATAGGCGAACAGCTTCCCGTCACCGAGCACCGCCAGCAGGTCGGCCCGTCCGTCGCCGTTCAGTTCGACGGCTTCCAGCTTCAGCGTGCCTCCCCACCCCGTCCCGACGAGCCCGGTGGTGGAGAACATCGACCCGGTGAACGAGCCGTTGTTGTCGAATGCACGAAGCGCGCCGGCCCCGTCGATGGTGAGGATGTCGGAGTCGCGGTCGCCGCACAGATCGCCGACGATCGGCAGCTGCGACGACGACCACCCCTGTCCGACCTTCACTCCGGGATCGGTGAACGCGGGCACGTTGTTGGTGCACCCCGTGTTGCGGTACGCCATCAGGTCTCCGTTGGCCAGCACGCCCAGCAGATCCGCGCGTCCGTCGGCATTCAGATCGGTCGCCTTGAGGCTCAGATTGCCCTGCCAGTTCTGCCCGATCTGCACCGGTGCGGCGTACAGGCTCCCGAACGCCCCGGAGTTGGCGCGGTACCTCAGCGCGCCCGTCGATTCGACCTGCACGATGTCGAGCTGCCGATCACCGCAGAACTCGCCGACGATGGGCAGGCGGGCGGCCGAGTATCCGGAACCCACCGTGTAAGCCACTGTTCCGAAGTACGTGGCGCCGTCCTGGTTGGACTGCCCGCTCGTGGTCGAGACGTTCGGATAGGCCTTGAGGGTCCCGTCCGCCATCACGCCGAGGAGGTCTGAGCGTCCGGTGCCGGCGAGGTCGCCGAGTTCTGTTCCCCGCGCCAGCGCGAACGACAGGAACGGGTCGAGGACGCCGACGCCCACTCGGGCCTCGTTCGCGCTGATCTGCGCGACGAGCGCGACCAGCTGACTGCGCTTCTGATTCATCGTCGCGGTGTCGCCCGCGCTCTCGGCGACCAGAGCCGCCACGGCCAGTTCGCCGGCCTGCCCGTACAGACTCGCCTTGTCGAGCCAGCGGACGCCCTCCGCCTTCAGGAACGGATTGGCCCCGGGTTCGCGGAGCGTCGTGACGCTGTTCTTGAGTGCCGTGAAGGCGGCGGTGAGTTCGGTTCCGGCGGCGGCGACGCCGCTGTTCGCGTGCCATGCGTTGCGGAAAGCTGCGATCTTCGCGCCGATCCCGGGTGATTCCACCGAACTCAGCGACGAGGCGTAGTTGTTCTCCGCGAATGCGCGCAGCGCCGCCGTGCGAGTGCCGCCCAGCGCGGCCACTGAGGCTTCCCAGGAGGACGCGGCATCGTATGCGTCGGGGTTCCACGCGAAGTCCGCCGCGGTGAACAGGGCGAGCTGCGAGAACTCGGCCTCGTTCATCGCGTTGAAGTAGATGCCCTCGCTTGCGCCCGCGAGCGTCTTGTCCCGCCCTTCGAGCGGTCCGAGAAGCAGACGGTCGGCGTCGAACCGGTCGGCGTAGTCGTTGACCGGATAGTTGTCCCAGATCGCGATCGGTCGTCCACCGAAGGCGCTCTTCGCGGCCGTGAGGTCGCCGAGCGGAATCGTCGGCGAGATGACTTCTCGTCCGCTCCAGAACATCGTCGCCTTGGGCGTCACCTGCTGGGCGAGGCGGGTGCGGTACTGGCTCGTCTGAGTGCCGAAGTACTCGGTGGGAACGACCAGCAGCGGCCGCGCACCCGTCTTGGTGTCGAGCCAGGCCTGCACCTCGTTGACGACTCCGGCCTGCAGCGATGCCAGCGCCTGATCCGAGGTTCCGAGGCTGCTCGTCCCGCTTCCGTAGGTCGCCTTGTCGGTCGCGCAGCTGAAGTCGTCGGGGATGTCATCCCACGCGACGGTGAATCGGCGCACGCCCACGTCCCACAGCTGCTCGAAGCGATCGATGAGCAGATCCGTCTGGCCGGGGGTCGAGAAGCACATGCCGAGCGAGGGAGCCATCGGTGCCTGCGGCGAGACGCGGTAGATGTACTCGACGTGACGGGCGGCGCTCAGGGTGACGATCTGCTGGATCTCCGCGAGGTCGGTGCCGGAGTACTGAGTCGACCAGAGGTTGCCGGTGTGCAGATCCTGCGCGGGGCCGTAGAAGTACGTGTCCATCTTGTTCCGGGCGAGGAACTCGATGTGGGACTTCTCCTGATCGAGCGACCAGTGGTCCGGGTCGCTGTAGAACGACTGCATCCCTGCGCGCACCTTGAAGGCGGGGGCGTCGCGCACCGTGAGCTTCCAGACCTTGCTCCCGGGCGAGCCTGTCGTCAGCACCTGTCGGAGGCTTTGCGCGGCGTAGTAGGTGCCGGATTTGTCGACACCGGAGAGCACGATGCGCATGCGTCCCTGCGCGTCGGTTCCTGCGGCGAGGACGTATCCGTCGGCGGCGAGACCTGCGGGGCCGGTGGCCCCGAGGGCTGTCAGTGCGGCGGCGCTCGCCGCGTTCTCGGCGGGGCCGCCGACGTACACGGTCGCGCCCGACCCGGGATCGGTGTTCGACACCGCCGTCGCCGTTCCGGTGGCGGAGAGCAGCGACTTGGTCAGGGCCACTGCTGCAGGATCGGCACCGCTGGGGGCGACGAGGGTGACGCTCGACGGCAGGGTCATCTGCTGTCCGGATGAGGTCAGCTGCTGCGGCT
>JBEBXD010000211.1:0-3133 GCA_040391845.1 Tsukamurella paurometabola
CTTGGGGCCTTCGCTCACATAGGTGCAGTCGCCCGGGTACCAGCCCTCGATGGGCGCCCACGGGATGATCTTGCGGTACTTCTGCACGATCTCGCCCTGGTCGTTGATCAGGATGAGGGTGTTGTACGGCGGCTTGTTCGGGTGATCCTCGTGCTGTTCGCCGGTGATGGAGAAGACCCCCCAGGTGCCGGCCCTGCGGCACGCGTCGGAGAAGATCTTCGTCTCCTCGCCGGGGATCGCCGCCGCGGTCGCGTACATCTCGTCGGGGTCGTACATGATGCCCTGCGTCGAGTACTCCGGGAAGATGATGAGGTCCATCCCCGGCAGGCCCGCCTTGATGCCGACGACCATCTCGGCGATCCTGTGGCAGTTCTCGAGGACCTCCTCCCGCGTGTGCAGGCGGGGCATCTTGTAGTTGACGACCGTGACGCCCACGGTGTCCGGGCTGGAGGAGATGTCTCCGTGACGCATGATGGAACCTTTCGTTGGATGAACCTGTGATGCAGAGCTATTCGGATGCCGGGGACGGCACGGGCAGCGCCGGGAGCACCTTCGCCAGGGCCGCGCTCGCCGCGAGCAGGACGACGGCGACGAGGGCGGCCCAGAGCGCGGCGCCGCCCGAGGTCGGCCACGCGTCCCGCCAGATCGCCAGGGCGGGAACGGTGCACGTCAGGTGCGAGCCGAGCAGGATCAGCCACCCGGTGAACGCGGTCAGCGAGGTGACGCCGCAGGCGAGGATCAGGAAGAACAGGAACCACATTGCGGCCCACACGAGCCAGATGACTCCGAACACCGGATCGGACCCGAACGAGAACGCGCCGAACACGACGGCCATGGCCGCGACGAAGATCGAGTACCAGCCGAGTCCGCGCCCGTCGTTGCCCGTCAGGTTGTTGACCCCGACGTAGAGATAGGTGAAGCCGAACAGGTAACTCGAGCCCGCCCCGAAGATCCCGGCGAGGTCGCCGTCCGCGGCGACGATCGCCAGGGTCGGAAGGATCACCTGCAGCGCACCGACGAACAGGTTGAACACGCCCGCCTCCCGGGCGGAGACCGCGCCGAGGAACCACGCGCCGTTGACGAACAGGACGGCTCCGACGAACAGCAACCCGATCGTGGTCATCGAGACCCCTTTACTACCGATTCGATATTATCTCTGATCGGTAGTATTGCGGTGCGGACCGCCGCGCGTCAACGGATTCGGTGAGAATTCCTCGAATCGGGGCGCGACGCGCCGGTCAGGACAGGCGCGCGACGAGCCCGTCCCAGACCTCGCGGCCGGTGTCCGAGAGGGTGAGGAGCACGCTGCGGCGATCGCCGGGCGCGGGGCGTCGGTAGGCCAGGTTCCGCTCGACGAGACGATCCACCAGTCGGGTGGTCGACGACGGGGTGGTCCCGGTGCGCCCCGCCAACTCGCCCACGGTCGCACCCTCGACGGCCGACAGCAGGCGGAGGGCGCGGAAGTGCTCGATGGTGAGGTCGCGCTCGGCGAGGGCCGGCATCAGCACCGTCATCACGAGATCGTCTGCATCGCAGACGGTCTCGAACGCAGTGTGCTCCGGGCTGGCAGCAGCGACGTCCGTCCGCCGGTCCATGACCACCCCTCTCCTCGCGCGCGTTCCTCCGCCCACGACGCCTCGCGCTCGCCGGCACATCATATCGCTGAACCCCCGACGGACGAAGGGCACCGGCGTACAGTGAGCCCGGACACCCGGTCCGTGGTGCAGATTCCGGGAGTGACTTCAGATGAGCGAGTACACCGTTGGGCTGCTTTACCCCCGACGTGGCCCCGCCGGGCTGTTCGGCCCCTCGTGCCTGAGTTGCACCACCCTCGCCGCGGACGACATCAACGCGCGCGGCGGGATCCTGGGGCGCGAGTTGGCGGTCCGCCCCATCGACTCCGCCACCGGGGTGGCGAACGTGACCCGCGAGGTCGAATCGCTCCTGGCCGCAGGCGAGATCGACGCCATCGTGGGCTGGCACACCTCCGACGTGCGGCGGGCGCTCTCGGCGCGGCTCGATCTGCGGGTCCCTTACGTGTACACCGCGTTGTACGAGGGCGGCGAGTCCACCGCCGGCGTCTTCCTCACCGGCGAGACCCCCGACGATCAGATCCGGCCGGCGCTGCAATGGCTGCGCCGCGAGCGCGGGATCAGCCGCTGGTGGGTGGTGGGCAGCGACTACCTGTGGGCCCGCGACAGCGCCAAGGCGTGCGCCCGCTTCGCGCGGGGACTCGGCCACGAACTCGTGGGGGCGACGTTCGCCCCGCTCGGCACCGTCGACTTCTCGGCTGCGATCACCGACATCGCCCGGTCCGATGCGGACGGGGTGCTCATGCTGCTGCTCGGCCAGGACGCGGTGGAGTTCAACCGGGAGTTCACCGCCACCGGCCTCGACGGCGTGCTGGTGCGCTACTCGCCGCTGATGGACGAGCACATGCTGCTGGCCTCGGGGCCGGACGCCACGAGTGATCTGTTCGCCTCCGCGGGCTACTTCGATTCGGTGGTCACCTCGGAGTCGATGGACTTCGGCGCCCGGTACTTCGGCCGGTTCGGCCCGGACGCCTGCACCCCCACCTCAATGGGCGAATCCTGCTTCGAGGGCATGCTTCTGCTCGAATCCCTGCTCTCCACGGCGCGCAGCACGGACGTCCGCGACATCATGGCCGGCGTCGGCGGCGTGCACTACGAGGGGGCGCGCGGCAACATGGCGCTCCGCGACGGGCACGCCCGGCAGCGGATGTACCTCGCCCGCGCGGAGGGCTGCGACTTCGACGTGATCGATCAGCTCTGACCCGCCCCCGGAGACGACGAAGGCCCGGATCGATGATCCGGGCCTGCTCCGTGCGTACCCCCGATGGGATTCGAACCCACGCTACCGCCGTGAGAGGGCGGCGTCCTAGGCCGCTAGACGACGGGGGCTAGAACTGCCGATGAAGGTAGCACAAGCACCTACACCGAACGTACCCCCGATGGGATTCGAACCCACGCTACCGCCGTGAGAGGGCGGCGTCCTAGGCCGCTAGACGACGGGGGCTAGGACTGCGACCCCCGCGAGGGGGTCACTGTCGAGCTGGCCTACCAGGACTCGAACCTAGAATGGCTGAACCAGAATCAGCTGTGTTGCCAATTAC